>NZ_KB913037.1:2092718-2403633 GCF_000384295.1 Amycolatopsis balhimycina FH 1894
CGGGGACCGACCTGGCGCAGGTACCTCGGTACCTGCGCCAGGTCGGTCCGCACCCGGACTACCGGCTCACACGCGCTGGAGGGCGAAGCGCTGGTTGGCACCGCCGCCCGGGGTCCACTGCGAGATGCGGGCGCCGTCGGCGGTCGACGCGTTGAACACGTCCATCGCCAGGCCGCTCTGGCGGTTGACCAGGCTCACCGTGCCGCCGCCCTGGTCCACCACGCGCCACTGCTGGCTCGCGGCGTTGGAATCGGGTTGCTGGCTGATGTCGGCGCCGGTGCTCGAACTCGCGGCCTGCAACACCAGGCCGCTGTGCCGCGCCCGAATCCGGTAGTAGCCGCTACCCGAGTCGACGAAGTCGAACTGCTGGTTGAGCCCGCTGGACACCGACCACTGGATCATCAGCGCGCCGGCCGCGGTGGACGCGCCGTTGATGTCCGCGGCCTTGCCGCTGTGCTGGGCCACCAGCCGGTAGTACACGCCGGTCTGCGGACCGCTGCCGCCGCCCGCCGTCTCCACCGGTCGCCGGGACAGCGCCAGGGCCTGGCCGACATCCGGCAGGGGCCGCAGCCGGTAGGTGTAGGAGTAGTCCCGGTTGGCGAACAGCTTGTACTGGTCCAGAGTCTGCGCGCCCCAGCTGTCGTTGCCGCCGACACCCATCTGGCAGTGGTTGAGCCGCAGCACGACCTCCGAACGCCGCGTCAACTGGTAGTCGTGCCGGGCACCGGTCGACAGGTCCTCCGGGGTGAAGTGCGACGCGTTCACCTCCAGCAGCGGTTCGCCGAACGCGAGCAGGCCACGGCCGCTGCCGTTGACCAACGCTACCCACCGCACGTCGGTCTTGTTGCCGTTCTCCTGCGGCCGGATGTAACCGGTCCACTGCCCCGAGACGGTCGAGGAGTACACACCGACGTCGGACCCGCTGTTGCGGTCCCAGTGGTTCTCCTCCGGCCCACGGCCGTAGTAGCGCACCTGCTCCAGGTCCGCGGGCAGGAACAGGATCGTGCCCACCTCCGGGATGTACGGCAGGCTGGTCGCCCCGGGGTGCAGGGTGTTGTCCACCTTGATCTCCCCGTTGCCGTACACCGTGTACGTCGTGGTGTACGTCGACGTGGTGCTGGTCGGCAGGGTGCCGGTGACCGCGATCCGGACGGCGCGGTCCGACGGCTTGCTGACGGAGAACCCGGTCACGGTCCGGTCCAGGCCGGCACGCCGCCAGGTGCCGTTGCGGCTGGGCTGGCCGTTGCCCCGGTCGTTGTCCGTGGGCGCGCGCCAGAAGTTCGGCACCGGGCCGGAGTTGACCAGCCGCACGCCCATCGCGTCGAACGAGCTGATCGTGCCGGTCGCCTTGGCGAAGACGACGGTGAAGTCCGTGCCCGCGACGGTGACGCGGTCACTGGCCTCGGTGACCGTCAACGCCGGCACGTCCGCCACCGGCGTCGGCACGACGGGCGGGCTGGAGAAGTTCACCGGGAGCTGTTGCCGCGCCACCTCGTACCCCGCGTCGGCCCAGGCCGTGGTGGTCGTCAGGGTGAACGACAGTTCGAGGAAGTGCTCCTCCCCCGGCGCCGGGGCGGTCGGCCGCTGCACGGGCAGCTGCACGGTCTTGCTCGTCAACGGCGCGATGTCGAGCTGCGCGGCGGTGAGCGCTCCACTTTGGATGGCTGTGCCGTCGGCGACCAGCGCCCACCGGCCGGTGAACTCGTTGACGTTGGTGAACAGGTTCTCGTTGGTGATCTTGACGACCCCGCTGGTGACGTCCGCGCCCGCCGAGACGGTGATCGCCTGGTAGACCCGCTTGACCTCGGCCGCCTTGCCGGCCGGCCGCCGGTCCGCGGTGACGATGCCGTTGGCACAGAAGTTGCCGTCGTTGGGGTTGTCGCCCCAGTCGCCGCCGTACGCGAGGTAGGTCCCGCTGCCGCCCGACGGGATCGGCCGGCGCAGGCCCTGGTCGACGAAGTCCCAGATGTACCCGCCTTGCAGGACCGGATAGCGCCGGACGATGTCCCAGTACTCCTTGAAGTTGCCGGTGGAGTTGCCCATCGAGTGCGAGTACTCGATCATCACGTACGGGCGGGTGTCGGAGGTGTCCCTGGCTCGGCCCTCGACCGTGGACGGGCTCTCGTACATCCGGGACCGGATGTCGCTGACCTCGCGCCGGTTGTCGCCCTCGTAGTGGACGATCCGGGTCGGGTCGGCCGAGCGGATCGCGTTGCGCATCGTCACGAAGTTGCTGCCGCCGCCCGCCTCGTTGCCGAGCGACCAGATGACGACCGACGGGTGGTTCTTGTCGCGGTGCACCATCTGGACGGCCCGGTCCACGACGGCCGCGGTCCAGGCGGAGTTGGAGCCGGGGTAGTTGTCCCGCACGCCGTGGGTCTCCAGGTTGGCCTCGTCCATGACGTAGATGCCGTACTCGTCGGCGAGGTCGTACCACACCGCGTTGTTGGGGTAGTGCGAGGTCCGGACGGCGTTGATGTTGAGCCGCTTCATCAGCTTGATGTCGGTGACCATGTCCTCGCGGGTCAACGCCTGCCCGCGGTCGGGGTTGGTCTCGTGCCGGTTGGTGCCGCGCAACGACACGGGCTGACCGTTGATCCGCATCAGGCCGCCCGAGAGCGTGAACTCGCGGAAGCCGACCCGTGCCGACGCGGTCTGGGTGACCGCGCCGGACGGGTCGCGCAGTTGCAGCACGGCGGTGTAGAGGTTCGGGTGCTCGGCCGACCAGAGCTTCGGGCCCTGGACGGCCTGGAAACCCTGCGCCGTCGCGTCCTGCCCGACCGGCACCGCGCCCACGTTCACCGGTACCCGCAGGGGCGACGGCCAGACGGCCTGCCGGTTGGCGTCGTAGAGCTGGACCTCCACCGAGTACGTCCCCGACTGCTGCGCGCCGCGGTTGCGCACCGCGACCTTCACCGCCAGGTCGGCGTTGGTGTAGTTGTCCCGCAACGGGGTGGTGAGCGTGAAGTCGCGCAGGTGCACCGCGGGCATCGAGTACAGGAAGACCGGCCGGAAGATCCCGGACAGCCGGATCATGTCCTGGTCCTCCATCCAGTCCCCGTCCGGGAACCGGTAGACCTCGACCGCGACCAGGTTGGAGCCGGCCCGGACGTAGTCGGTGACGTCGAACTCGGCCGGCGTGTACGAGCCCTCGCGGTACCCGACCTTCGTTCCGTTGACCCACAGGTAGAACCCGGACTTGACGCCCTCGAAGTGCAGGTGGACCCGCCGCCCCTGCCAGGCGGCCGGGAGGTCGAACCGCCGGCGGTACTGGCCGACCGGGTTGAACCGCGTCGGCGCGAACGGCGGCTGGGCGTTCTCGTTCTGCCCGTTGACACCCCACCAGGGGTAGGTGAAGTTGGTGTAGATCGGGAAGTCGTAGCCGTGCTGCTGCCAGTTGGCGGGCACCGGGATGGTCGGCCAGGCGGTGTCGTCGACGTCGGTGCGGTGGAAGTTCAGGTCACGGTCGGCGGGCTTGGCGACGTGCTTGAACCGCCACGTCCCGGTGAGGTCGAGCCGGTACGGCGACGTGGTGCGGTCGGCGTCCAGCGCCTGCTGGAGGTCGGCGTACGGCATGGAGGTCGCGTGCGGCGGCTCCGAGTTGACCTCGAAGATCCCGATGTTGTTGTTCCACTCGGGGTAACCGTTGGGCGGGTCCACCCACGCCGCCGCGACTCCGGGTGCCGCGCCGGGCGCGCCCGACGCGATCCCGCCCGGCAGGGCCACGCCCCCCAAAGCGGCGAGCCCCCCGCCGAGAACCGTGCGCCGGCGGATGGATCGTCCTTGGTCCTGCGGGTCGATCATCATCGTCTCCCGTGAGTGCGTGGAACTGTGATGGCGGCGTCAGGTCCGCAGCTTCCGCTGCCGGTTCAGTCCGGGCTGTGCTCCGACATCGCCCAACGCGGGCACCACCAGCGGCACCGGGATCGTCGGTGCGGGGTGGGTTCGAGGTGGCCGACCGCGCGACATCCGGCTGGGGCGCGGGCTCTTCAACGGTCGGGAACCCCGACCCGCTGATCGGAGTAGCTCATGTTGTCGATGTGCAGGTACATCACGTACGTCCGGGTGGTGGCGTTGTAGATGACCTTGGGCCGTTCGACGATGCGGGTTCGGCCCGAGGTCGCCACTGCCCTGTTTCGCCAGTGCGATCCCCTGGTGGGTCCAGTTCGCCAGGTCGGTCGAGGTGTAGCAGGGGATGCCCTGGAAGGCGGTGTTCGCCGTGGTCTGGCCCGTTTTGTCCTCGCCGAAGCCGTACCAGGTGGTGCCGACCTGGACGATGCCGAGGCCGTGCAACTGCAGCGCACGGCCGGCGGTGTCGGTGCGGGTGACGCCGAGGGTGAACGTGCTCGTCGCCGCGTGCGCCCGTTCGGCGGGCACGAGAACGCCGGCCAGGACGACGAGCAGGGCGAGCGGCCGGTTCGCCTGGCACCTCGGAACCTGGTGCGGTGAGCTGGACATCGGTGCCCTCTCCACGGGAGCAGTCGGCGTCGAACCGGTTCGCTCGATGGGTTCGCCAGGATGGTACAAACCCGGTCGGCGGCAGGTCAACGACGTCTTGCGCCCGACGGCGGCAAGTGATCATCCGCCGGACGTCGCCGCAGCCCGGGGATCGCCATGGATCCCTTCTGCCGTCTCGATATCGGCGAGTGTGCCCGAACGGATCCGGCAGCCACTCCCCGACGGCGGGACCGCGCGGGACGTGAAATTTACGCCGCAACCGAGCAGGCCGTCGAATCGGTTCGAAGACGGCCGGTCACTGGTTGCGCAGCACGATCTCCAGGTTGCGCGCCACTTCCTCCGTCAGCGGGTCTGCGGCTCCGAACGCCTTCAGCGCCGCCTGGTACGCCGCCCGGAGGGTCACCGCGGCAGCCTGCTTGTCCCCGGTCATGTACTGCGCGGCACCGAGCGTCTTGGCGGTGTCGATCGTGTCGGGGTGCTTTCTTCCCCAGCTTCCGCGTGCGACGGCTCAGCACGTCCCGCAGGACCGGCAGGCCTTCGCCCCACGCCCGCAGCAGGGAGAGGGTGCAGCCGAGGTTGTGGCCGTACTTCAGGGTTTTCGGGTGATCCGGCCCCAGCGCCGAGACCGCCCGGCGGCGGGCTTCCCGGTGGCTGCGCGCGGACTCGGGCAGCCGCTCGCGCCGGAACTGGGTGGAGCCCAGGAGGCCGAGGACGGCGAGGGTGCCCGGGTGCTCCGGACCGGCCGGTGTCTCGCAGTCGGCGAAGAGGGAGCTCAGGCTGAGCTCCGCCGCGGCGAACTGGCCGGCGTCGCACCACAGCCAGCACATGCTGCGGATGATTTCCCGCGAGGTCGTCGACGGCCTCCGCTGCGTCTACTACAGCCCCCTGGACACCTGCGACGCTGGCTTCACCGAAACCGATCACTTCGGTCGCCGCTTTATCGACGCGGTGAGCCACTTCGACATCACGGGCGTCTCTCAGCGGTGGCTGCGGGACATGCTCTGGGACCACTTGGCCGAGATCTTGCGCTCCCCGCGTTGCCCACGCCGACGGAGCACCTTCGAGCAACTTCGTCGATCGACACACGAGTTGAGCGCTTTCCTCGAGGTCGATGCCCAGCAAAGAGGGCACGTCCCCAGCCTGCTGGGCGAGGAACATGCCCAGCGGTTCGTCGCAGACCAACGTCACCGAGGGCGGCACGGCCTTCCCTCGCTCGGCCAGCTTGGTCGGGATCGAACGCCGACCACCGTCACTGACAGTACCGTTCGAATGACGTTCAGCTATGTTCGCAAGCTTTGTCACCGGGGGCTACTCACGGCCAGGCCGACCGGATCGAGCTCGACGCGGCGTTCGTCAACGCGCTTCCACCCGGCGGCACAGACCCGAAGCGATCACGCAGCCCCTTCAGCGACGAGATCGCCCGCGCCCTGGCTGATGAAGAGAACCTGCAACTTCTCGCGGACCACGACAAGCTCTGGGTGACCGGACTGGCACTCGGATCCGCCGTCCCGCACCAGGCCCGGCATACGCTGGCGACGAACCTCCTGCGCGCCGGCGCCAGCCTCGCCCACATCCGCCGCTACCTGGGCCAGGTCAGCGACCGCATGGCCGAGCACTACACCAAGGTCACCCACTCCGACCTCGAAGACGTGCAAACCCCTGAAACGCGAGGAAGCGCTCGCACTCGCCCTGGGGTACCTTCAGACGCTCCGAGAGGACCTTGCGGGATATCCCCAGATGCTTCTGGAGGTCATCAAACCTGCAGACGCCGAGAGCCCCGCATGCGACGATCTCCAGATCCCACGAGCGCTTGAGGATGCTCAAGGCCTGCACCTCCGCCTACAGGCCTGCGCGCCGCGCTTCGGGGAGCTGAGGGAACGGCGTCTGCCCGATTCCAAGGGTTCCGGTGCAGACCAACGGTCGAGCTTGCAGGAATACGCCGACGCGGTGGGTCTTCTCCTTCACCGAGTGTTTCATGGCGCTGGCGTGGCCGCCCTTCTTGTAGGCGAAGTCCTGGGCGAGGTCGTAGGTCTTCCACAGGCTGATCGAGGTGTGCTCGTACGGCAGCTGGCTGGAGATGTCGATGCTGCCGCGGTGGCCGGGGTGGTGAGCGGCTCGGCTCGCCGCGTGCACGTTGTTACGCACGAACTCCACGAGGCGTCCGCGCCGGAGGATGCCGTGCACGATCGCGACCATGGGTTCTTCCTTCACCAGGGGCTCGGTTCCCTCAGCACTGGGCTTCCAGCCGTGCCAGGTTTCCCGCTCGGACTCCGAGTCGATCCGCACCCGGACGATCTCGCTGTCCATGCTGAACCGTCCGGGACCGTCGAGTGCGCGGCGCAGCGGGCCGGCGAACGCCGCCTCGGCCGCGTCGGCTGGCTCCCAGGCAGCGACGAGCGCTCGACCGCCCGGGACGACGTTCGGCAGCACGGCGTGGGTGCCGTTGTTGGCGTAGTTCACCGTTGCCCCGCGCAGCCCCTCGATGCCATTGTCGATCGCTCGAGCGACATCTCGGCTCGACCTGATCCGACCGCCTGGCGGTCGATCGAAGGCGTCGACGGTGAGGAAGTCGGGTCCACCCATCACTTCGCACCCAAGAAGTCGAGGACCTCGGGCACGAACTCGTGGTGGTACTGGAAGACACCGCCGTGGCCGGAGTTGGGGTAGATCCGGAGGCGGGAGTCCGGCAGACGGGCTGCCATGTCCTTCGAGTGCTCACTGGCGACCATCAGGTCGTTGCCACCGTTCGCGACGAACACCGGAATCTTGACCTTCGACAGGTCGTCGGCGGGATGCAGGCCAGCGCTGGTAATCGCACGCACCTGCGCCAGGCCGGCCTGCCGGGAGATCGGCTTGCTCAAGTCCGAGGTGCGCTCCGCGAGCCGGTCGAAGTAGGCGTTTGCCGCCTCCTTGCCCTCGGCGTTGCGCGGGCAGAACAAGAAGTGGCGCGGGTCCTTCCGAGCCAGGAACGCCTTGGTGTAGGCGCCACCGACGATGAACGGCATCTTCCAGATTCCACCGCCGCCGCGCGGTCCGGTACCAGCGAGCACCATCCGGCGGACGAGGTCAGGAGCCTGGAGTGCGACCATCTGCGCCACGCCACCACCGAGGGAGAAGCCGATCAGATCGACCTGCTCGTACCCCAACGCCCGGATGAACGCGATCGCGTCCGCGCCCATCTGTGCGACGTCGGTAGGCACGCGGCCCCCGGTCGACCCGACACCCCGGTTGTCGAACGCGATCACATGGTGCTGCGCAGCCACACCGTCGAGGACACGCGGGTCCCAGTCGTCGAGGACGGCCGTCAGGTGGTGCAGGAACACCACCGGCACGCCACCGGGCGTGCCCAGCTCGCGGTAGGCGAACGACGTGCCGTCGACGTCGATCGTCTTGGTGGGCGTGGTCTTCCAGGTGGTCATGCGCGTTCCTTCTTTCGGGTGGATGGCTTCGTGGAGGTGAGGTTGCGCGACGAGGCACCGCGGGCATCGAGCCGCGAAAGGACGTCGAGGATCCGGCGATCGGCGGCGAACCGGGCATCGAGGGCAGGGCCGAGCAGGCCGCGCAACGCCGAGACCGGACGCCACAGCGCCGGGCGGATCACGCGGCTGGATCGGCGTTCGAGCCCGTCGGCGATCGCGGTCGCTGCGGCGGTCGGGGTGATCCGGGCGAGCAACGGCGCCGGGAGGGTGCCGAGCAGCTCCAGCACCATCGGATCCTCGTCCACGCCGTGGGCGATCATGTCGGTCTGCACTAACGAGAAGTACGCCGTGAGGACAGACACCTCGTGCCCGGCGAGCTCCACGAGCAATCCGCGCCCCAGCTGCTCGACGGCCGCCTTGCTCATGGCGTACGGGATCGTCCCCATACCGTTGACGAAGGCGAAGACCGAGCTGATCAGCACGATCTGACCACGGCTCGCGATCACCGCCTCAAGTCCGGCCGCCACCGTGTTGACAACTCCGGTGACATTGACCGCGAGAGTCGATTCGAGGTCACCGATCGGGGTGTTGCGCAGGGTCGCCGCCTTGGCGAGGAGGCCGGCGTTGGCGATCACCACGTCGAGGCGCCCGAACCGCTCGATGGCCTGAGCGACCGCCTCGTCCAGCGAACCCCCGGTCTCGGACATCGGCGACGCAGCCGAGCGCGCGTTGGATATTTAGTTCGGTGGCGCGCTGCGGCGTAGAGAGGTCGAGGTCCGCGATGACCACCCTGGCTCCGCGGTTGAGCAGCTCGCGCGCCGTGGCGCTGCCGATGCCGCCGTTGCCTCCGGTGATCAGGACGACTTTCCCGTCGAGGTCGAAGGAGGTCCTGCTCATGCGACACCGCGCCGCGGCTTGAGGGAGATCCGTCCGTTGCGTCGGATCATCGACAGCGCCGAGGCCAACGCGCCGCGGTCCAGGTCGGGTTCCAGACCTCGGGCTAGACGGTGCATTTGGTCGGTGTTCCACGTCAGGTTCAGGAGTCCGTCGAGGGTTTTCAGGTCCGCGAACCGGCCGATGACCCGTCGCATGCCGACCTGGATCTCGTGGGTGGCCAGGAAGTCTGTGCGACCGCCGAGGATCGCTGAGGCCGCGTCGGTGGTGGTGACAGTCGGTCGGGCGATCCCGACGACCTCGCAGTCACCTGCGGCGAGCGCATCGTCCATGCCGGCCCGGGTGCGGAACCCGCCCGTCACGGCCAGAGGTACTGCGCCGGCCGCGTCGCGGACCGACCGGGCGTAGTCGAGGAAGTAGGCCTCGCGCGCCCAGGTCGAGGGCGACTCGGAGCCCGACATCGCCGGCGCCTCGTAGTTGCCACCGCTGACCTCGATCAGGTCTATGGCCTCATGGGCCAGGGCCGCGACCACCGCACGGGAGTCCTCCTCGGTGAAACCACCGCGCTGGAAGTCGGCAGAGTTGAGCTTGACCGCGACCGCGAACCTGGGGCTGACCCGGTCACGGACGCGGCGTACGACCTCAAGCAGGAATCGCATCCGCCGCGTCGCGTCGCCGCCCCACGCGTCGTCGCGCAGGTTGGTCAGCGGCGAGAGGAACTGGGTGACCAGGTAGCCGTGGGCCGCGTGGAGCTGGACGCCGTCGAAACCAGCGTCCTCACAGACCTTTGCAGCGGTCGCGAACCGTTCGATGATCTCCTCGATCTCGGGGCTCGTGAGTGCCCGCGGGGTAGCAGCACCCGGGAGGGCCAGCGGTACGGCGCTGGGAGCAACCGGCTCGTGGCCGATGTTCAGCAGGTTCGACTGCCGGCGGGGTGTTTGAGCTGGGCGAAGATTGCCGCTCCGCCGTCGTGAGCCGCCTTCGTCCAAGCGGTGAGCTGAGGGAGCGCGCGATCGTCCTCGATCACGATGTTGCCGGGCTCGCCGAGGTGGGCACGGTCAACCGTGATGTTGCCGGTGATCAGCAAGCCGTAGCCGCCCGGCGGCCACCGCTGGTAGAGAGTGACGATCCTGTCGTCAGGCGAGTTGTCGGCGTCGCCCAGGGCCTCGCTCAACGCCCGCCTTGGCGATGCGGTTGGGCAGGCGTACGCCGGACGGCAGGTCGAGCGGGTCAGCGAGCGAGGCCATGAGATGCTCCAGTTCATATTTGCCGTACAGTCGTAATAGTATGAGCATAATGCTACGATGAAGGCAAGCCCCCGATTAGGAGATCTACGCCATGGCGAGATACGGCCCGGAACACAAGGAAGCGACACGGCGCCGGATGATCGAGACTGCTGGTCGCCGGTTCAAGAGTGACGGCATCGACGGCTCTGGCATCGCGACCCTGGTCGCAGATGCCGGCCTGACCAACGGTGCCTTCTACGGTCACTTCGCCTCGAAGGACGACCTGGTCGCCTCGGTGGTGACCCAGCAGCTCGCGGACCAGGTCGGCGTCGTCAACTCTCTTCCCATGGGCCTCACATCGATCGAGCCGTACCTCCGTGATTACCTGTCCCCCGCGCACCGCGACGCCTCGCCGGAGGCTGCCCCTCAGCTGCCCTGCTAGACGAGATCGGCCGGTGCGACGTGGCAGTCCGAGAGGCCTACACCGACGGTGCCAGCGCGATGATCCAGGCGATCGCGCGCCACCTCGAAGACGACGGCGATCCGCAACGAACCAACGAGCGCGCCATCGGGCTCTTCACTCTGCTCGTCGGCTCGCTCCAGGCCGCTCGCGCCGTCACCGACCCCGAGCTTTCCGACCGCATCCTCGAAGCGGCGTATGCCAACGCCGTGACCCTGGCCACCGCCCCATGAAGGCAGTGAACAACCAGAGGCCGTCAGCGCTGGTCACCGGCGCCAGCCGAGGAGCTAGCCATGAATGACAACAACGAACTCGTCATCACGTCGTACGCCCAAGCCCCGGCCCGCAAGGTCACCGTGGGCGACACGGCCTTCACGGCAGCCCCCTTCACGCGATCTTCACGGAATCACTCGTCTAGGGGCGCCACCACGATCCAGGAGAAGCCCATGCCCGAAGACCGCACCCGCAACCTGGCGGGCCGACTGAGCGAGTCGGCCGAGCGCCACCCCGACTACAGCCCGAACACTGGCGTCACGCGCGAGAGCGTGTCAACGGCGGCGGGCCACCTCTCATATCTGATAGCTGGTCCCGATTCCGGTCCGCTAGTCGTGCTGGTTCACGGGTGGCCGGCCCCGGCCCTGACATGGGGACCACAGATCGACGCGCTATCCGCCGCGGGCTATCGGGTGGCGGCCCCGGACATGCGCGGGTACGGCAGCTCCTCCAAGCCGGATAACGCGGACGCATACGCTCAACGGCACTTGGTCGCGGATATGCGTTCGCTCATCGAATATTTGGGTCATGAGTCGGCAATCTGGGTCGGTCACGATTGGGGTGCCGCGACAGTGTGGGGGCTCGCCGCGCACCATCCAGAGCTCTGCCAAGGTGTCGTAGCGGCCTGCGTTCCCTATCGCTCGCTGGAGCGCGGCTACACCGAGATGCTGAACCTGGTCGACCGTGACCTGTACCCCGAAGCCACGATGCCGCACGCGCAGTTCGACTACATGGCTTACTACGAGCAGAACGCCGCGGGTGTGACGTCGCTGTTCGACCGACACACCGAGCAGGTGGTTCGGCTACTGTTCCGCCGAGGCGACGCCGCCGAGGTCGGCCAGCCGGCCTTCACCGCGTTCATCACCGTCGCGGGCGGATGGTTCGGCGGCGGTGAGAACGTGCCCGACGTGCCGCGCGACAGCGATGTCCTCCCCGATGACCTCTACCGCCAGCTCGTCGACTCGCTCTCGGCTAGTGGCTTCTCCGGCCCGACGAGCTACTACCTCAACCAGGTCGACAATCGCCAGTACAGCGATACTTCCGGCCAGCAACTCATTTCCCGAGTTGATCGGTTATAGAGCGCCACGCTCCGGCAACACCATCCGCAGGTCACCGGGCCGGGGAGGGCCTCACCAGTTCCCGCCGTCACTATCTGAACGTTCCGCGCCCCATACGCCGGGGAGTCCTTCGACGCCTGCACATCCAGGTCTTCAGCGTCTTCCATGGCCTTCACCCTGTTAACGGGGGCTCGGCACTCCCTACACCCCACCCGAAGGGCGGGACCTCTAACGACGCCGCAGGCTTCGCGTGATGCTATGGACCCCTCAGTTGCTCCCCCAACAAGGGCATTCGACACTGGGCTTCGACCCCGCAGGTTTCCCCACAAAACCGCCAGTCTGCTACCGGGCCTCCTGACAGCTACCCGGACCGGACTCACACCGGCAAGCGACGACGAGCTGACAACCAAAGATCACCTACACCAAGCCACCTCCAGTTTGCTGGTCGCGCGCAAGATCGAGGCTAAAAGATCTTGCATTCGGAAGAAATGTCGTCAGACATAGAAGGCTCAACGTCAAGGCGAGGACGCGTTTCGACGACCGCTGAAGTGTGAATCTCACTGTTCGAGTCCCTTATTCTGCTGGGATATGAAGGGTGGCGTCGGCGGGCCGCCAGAAGCCGGACCTTTAGCGCTGCAGTGTCAGCACGCCCGGCCGGTAGGGCAGGATGCCGTAGTCCATGCCGTCGGTGCTGGGGTCGCGCCCCTGGTAGAGGAACTGGAGGTTGCAGGGGTCGATGGTCTTGGTCTGGTCGGGGTTGGTGCGGACCAGATCGCCGTGGCTGATGTCGTTGGTCCAGGTGGCGCCGCTGTTGGCCTTGCCGGCGAAGGGGTTGCTCTGGGTGTCGGCCTGCGGTGTCCACGTGCCGTCCAGGCTGGTGGCGGTGAACGAGCGGAAGAAGCGGCCGCGCCAGTCCTGTGCCTCGACGATCATGAGGTACTGGTTCTGGCCCTGCACCTTGTAGACCTCCGGCGCCTCGAACAGATTGGCCGCCGTGTCGCTCATGATCTTCGTGTACGACGAGCCGAAGCTGCCCGGGAAGTTCCCGATGGGCATGCTGGCGCGGTAGATGCCGCCGTTGTCGTCGGCGAAGAACTGGTACATGTTCGTGTTGTCCCCGATGAGGGTCACGTCGAGGGGGCCCCCAATCGGGAGGGTGCCCGTGAACAGCTCCTGCTGCGCGGACCAGCCGTTGGGGTTGGTGGGGTCGCTCGAGGTGCGGTAGGAGAAGGTGTATGGCCAACCCCCATTGTAGGCGAGCACCCAGGTGTTCTTCGGGGCGAAGTAGAACAGCGTCGGCGCGATGCCATCGAAGGGAATCGTGTTCTGGGTGGCGGTGGCCATGTCGGACCAGTTCGCGAAGGGGCTGAAGGTCGTCAATCCCCAGCGCCCCTGATCACCGGTGAGGGTGTTGTGCGTTGTGGCGTAGACGATGTGCTGTCCGTTGTAGACGACGTTGGTGAAGTCCTTGAGCGAGACCCACTCCGCCTTCGGGGTTGCCAGCGGGCCGGTCGATGTCCAGTGGTACGTCGACGGCAGCGTGCAGGTGTCGGTGCTGCCCTCGCCGACCTTGACGAGCTGCCACTGCTGGTTGCTGCCGCCCCAGTCGCTGTACTGCACGACGTTGCCGCCGTCGTTGGTCGCCGCGTTCTGGACCTCGACCGCCTTGTTGCTGTTGCGGTTGATCAGCCGGACGTAGCCGCTGTCGGAGCCGGCCAACCGGAACTGCTGGTTGGCGCCACCGTGGTCGGTCCACTGGTGGATGGCAGCACCGTCGGCTGTCGACCAGCTGGACACGTCGATCACCTTGCCCGAGTGCCGCGCCTTGATCCGGTAGTAGCCGCCGCCGGAATCCACGAACTGGAACTGCTGGTTGTCGGCGTTGGTGCGGCTCCACTGGACGACGTCGGCGCCGTCGGCGGTGGAAAAGTTGTAGACGTCGAGGACCTTGCCACTGTTGCGATTCACCAGCACATACCAGGCAGCGGTGTCCACAGTGGCAGCCGCCGCCGGCGTCGTGGCCACCGTGAGCAACCCGCCCACGAACGCCACGACGGCCGCAGCGGCCAACCCCGACCGCCACCGACGACGCCACCTCGCGGCGCGCGCAAACCCAACCGACATAGCATCTTCCCTTTCATCAATGGGGATCGCCGACATGAGACGGGCCGCATCGGCGCATGCCGACGACACCCGCGCACGGACAACTGCGCGGAAGGGGTCAGGCACGTCCGCGCCCGCCCCCTTCCGCGTGGTTCAACCTGCGCAGGGTTCATCGGCACATCTGGGCGAAGCGGTGCCGCCGCCTTGGAGCGGCGGCACCACTTGTACCCGTCAGGCCGGCGGCCGGGTCCGGTTCATCGGTAGCCGGCGGCGGCGATGCTCGCCTGGACCGCGTTTTCGGTCGCATCCGACGGGTAGCCCGAGACGATGGCACCCTCGTAGAACGTGCCCGCGCTATCGTTGATATTGCCTACTTCGGGTGAGCAGCAGTCGCCGCCACTGCCCAAGACGATGGCGCCTTGCTTCTTCATCGGGCTGTATACGTTGGGCTCGTCGGGAAGCGCGCCGTCCCATAGGGTGTTCAGGCTTCCGGCCTGGGCATTGCTGCCCTTGATCGCGAATCGCGACGTCCCGTTGTTCTTGAGTGTCGCCGTGACGAACTTGCTGGGGAACGCCTGCTGGTTCGGGTTCCACGTGCTGCTGCCACCGGGGAACAGGCCCCATTCGAGGTCGGCCTGCACCCAGGGTCCGGTTCCGGAGCAGCCGCCGAACCAGCAGCTCGTCCCGAAGTAGATGGCGTCCATGGCACCTGGCCCGTCGGCCTTGCGGGTGGTTTCGCTGTTGCCGTAGTCGAAGCAGCAGCCGCTGTTGACGTGCGTACCGCTGGTGACCATGTACATGCCCTCGGGTTCGCTGCCTGTCGGGACACCCGTCAGGTGGCCGTCGCGCCAGTAGCTGGTCCCGGGGTTGATGTACAGCGAGTAGGCCTTGCTGCCACCGACCGTCAGCGATTCTGTGGTCGCTGCGGCAGGGCGGCTCTGTGGTGAGCCTGGGACCACGCTGGAACCCTGGTACCACAGGTCGTTGCCACGCCCGGACTGATCGAACAGGACCGTGATGACACACGTGGTGTTTGCGCAGAAAGAGTCCTGGGCCGCCGCGTCGGCGACGCCGCCAGGGGTCAGTACGCCGATGTTGCGGGTTGTGTTGTCTGAGCGTCTGACCTGATACAGGTCTCCGTTGTAGGCGCTGTAGAGGGCGCGCGTTGTGCTGTGCGCCGCCACGCAGGGCGTACCACCTGCGCCGTAGATGTCACACGGGCCGGAGCCCCCGTCGACGCGGACGAGTTGCCACTGCTGGTTGCTGCCGCCCCAGTCGCTGTACTGCACGACGTTGCCGCCGTCGTTGGTCGCCGCGTTCTGGACCTCGACCGCCTTGTTGCTGTTGCGGTTGATCAGCCGGACGTAGCCGCTGTCGGAGTCGGCCAACCGGAACTGCTGGTTGGCGCCACCGTGGTCGGTCCACTGGTGGATGGCAGCACCGTCGGCTGTCGACCAGCTGGACACGTCGATCACCTTGCCCGAGTGCCGCGCCTTGATCCGGTAGTAGCCGCCGCCGGAATCCACGAACTGGAACTGCTGGTTGTCGGCGTTGGTGCGGCTCCACTGGACGACGTCGGCGCCGTCGGCGGTGGAAAAGTTGTAGACGTCGAGGGCCTTGCCACTGTTGCGGTTCACCAGCACATACCAGGCAGCGGTGTCCACAGTGGCGGCCAACGCCGACGTGGGGACCCCCATGAGCAGCCCGCCCGCAATCACGACAGCTACCGCAGCAGCCAACCCCGACCGCCACCGACGACGCCACCTCGCGGTCCGCGCAAACCCAACCGGCATAGAGCATCTTCCCTTTCATCAACGGCACCGTCGACAAGCGGAATGTTAGCGTTAACATTTTCGAGGACGATCCGGGCAGAAAATTTGAGGGGTATAGGTGTCAGGTAGCCAACGGCGGTGTGACTGAACGCACCATTGGACTCTGAACGATGACATCGGCCGCGTCAAGATGTAACGGGAAGGTTTTCGCAGGAAATCGTCGATGAGACGCTGGGGCTCGCCGAGGCGGCGGCCGTCAAACTAAGTGGTCGGTTTCGGAAGTTCTTCGTGGGTGGTCATGCTGCGTGTGGGAGTTCGGTGGGGATGTCTTGGCGTTCGTGGTCGCTGATCCTGGTCAGCAGGTCGCGAAGGTCCCGGCGGGTGAACTTCCACCGGAAGGGTTTGGCGGTCGCGTTGTAGCGCTGCTCGAACTCGGCGAGTCGTTGCTTGACCTCGTCCAGGTTCGTGAAGTCGTTGGGAGACACGACCTTGCGTTGCACCACCGAGAAGAAGATCTCCACCTGATTTAGCCAGGATGCGTGGATGGGGGTGTGCACCATGACCGCGTTGGGGAACCGTGCGGTCAGCCGATCGATCGCGGCCTGGCCGCGGTGGGAGGACCCGTTGTCGACCACCCAGAACACCCGCTTCGCCGAGGCATACGGCTCGACGGTCATGACCTGCTCGACCAGCGCCATGAACGGCACGATCCCGGTCGAGGGCGCGCACCGCCCGAACACCCGCGCCTGGTGCACGTCGTAGGCGGCCAGATACGCCACCGCGCCACCCCGCTCGTACTCGTGGTTGACCCGCATCATCCGCGCCCGCCCCGGCGCCAGGGTGGGATGGCAGCGGCAGCGGGCCTGGATCGAGGTCTTCTCATCACTGGAGATCACGAACTCATCCGGCCCCAGCCTCCGGCCGTCCAGCGGCGTTCGTAGAGGTCCAGCACCCGCCCGGCCTTCGCCGTGAAGTCCGGATCACGCGGAAACAGCCAGGACCGGTACTGCCAGGGTTTGATCGCCTCCCGAGCCAGCCACCGCCACACCGTCGAGACCGACATCGCCTCCGCGATGCCCTGACCCACCGCCTCCCGGGCCAGTTCCGGACACGACCACCGCGACAACGCCACCCCCACACGGGCCGGCAACTGACACGCCAGTGCCTTGACCTGAGCGACCTGCACCGGCGTGAACCGCGACGGCCGCCCCGACCGGGGAAGATCCACCAGCCCCGCCAACCCCAGTTCCGCGAACCGGCCACGCCAGGTCCGGACCGTGTCCACGCTGACCCCCACCGCTGCTGCGATCGCCGTGTTGGACCACCGGCGGGCGGCCAGCAGCACGATCTGCGCCCTAACCTTGTCCCGATACGGCGTCTTCTGCCCCCGGGAACGACGGGTCAGCACCCGCCGTATCGCGCCGGTCACCGTCACTGGACAGGCCTGGACCACGGGCATCGCAACACGGCTCGTTTCAAGATCGAGGAGTCAAGACGGGCGCCCAGGATGGCGGTGGGGCACGATGTCGGTCATGGCCACCCCACCGGAGTCCACGAAGATCTCTGTCGGGCAACGGTTGCGTGCCCACGCCGCGACCCACTGGCCCCAGGCCGGTGAGCTGCAGTTCCGCTACCGGGGCGCGTTCGTCTACGTCGAGGCGCACCTGCCCGACGGGACAGTGCAACCCCTGATCCGGCTCCGCTACGGCGGCTCAGCCCGGCACTGGGGCTTCGGGCTCTACCTGGCCAGCAGCAACCGCTACGAAAACCAGACCCTGCCCTCCGGATTCCCCAGCGGCAGCCCCGAAGAAGCCCTCGACTGCGCCTGCCGCCTCTACCTCGACAACCCCTACTGACCGGAGGGCGTCACGACCCCCGAAGAACTTCCGAAACCAACCACTAAGTCCTGAAACACGGCATCACGCTGGAACCCGAACTGCCACTCACGACCGAGTCAGGTGAGCAGCTCGAGGATCGTCGCGTTGGCCGTGCCGCCGCCTTCGCACATCGCCTGGAGGCCGTAGCGCAGATTCTCGCCGCGCATCCGGGCCAGCAGGCACGTCATCAGGATCGCGCCCGAGCCGCCCAGCGGGTGGCCGACCGCGATCGCGCCGCCCAGCGGGTTGAGCCGGTCCGGGTCCGCGCCGGTCTCCTCGAGCCAGGCCAGCGGTACCGGCGCGAGCGCCTCGTTCACCTCGAACACGCCGATGTCCGCAATGGACAGCCCGGCCTTGCGCAGGACCTTCTCCGTGGCCGGGATCGGGCCGAGCAGCATGGTGATCGGGTCCGCGCCGGAGACCGCCCCGCCGTGGTAGCGCGCGATCGGCGTGAGGCCGAGTTCGGCGGCCCGCTCGGAAGTCGTGATGAGCAGCGCGGCCGCGCCGTCGGAGATCTGGGACGCATTGCCCGCGTGGATGACGCCGCCGGGCTTGAACGACGGCTTCAGCCGCGCGAGGGTCTCCACCGACGTGCCACGGCGTAGCCCCTCGTCCGTGGTGAAGTCTGTGCCATCGACCTCGACCGGCACGACGTGGTCGTCGAACACGCCCGCGTCGATCGCCGCGGCGGCCTTCGCGTGTGAACCGGCGGCGATCTCGTCGACCCGCTCGCGGGTGAACCCCCAGCGCTCGGCGATCAGCTCCGCCCCGACGCCCTGGTTGAACTCGAAGTTGTCGTAGCGGGCCAGCACCGCGGGGCCGTACGGCTGCCCCGTGGTCCGGCGCGAGCCGAGCGGCACCCGGCTCATCGTCTCCACGCCGCCGGCGACCACGAGATCGTACTGCCCCGCCATGGCCGCGTGCGCGGCCGAATCCACCGCCTGCTGGCTGGAGCCGCAGGCACGGTTGATCGTCACGCCCGGCACGTGCTCGGGCCAGCCCGCGGCGAGCACGGCGAACCGGCCGATGTTGCTCGACTGGTCGCCGATCTGCGTCACGCAGCCCCAGAGCACGTCGTCCACAGTTCCGGGATCGATGCCGGTGCGCTTCACCAGTGCGGTGAGCACGTGCGCCGACGGGTCGGCCGCGTGCACCCCGGACAGGGTGCCGTCGCGCTTGCCGATGTATAACTCGTACGCCTCCTCGTTCCTCTCGGCTGTCGGCATCGAGAACGTCGCCGGAGTGCTCACCATCGGCCAGGTGTCGGAGGTCGTCTTCATCGTCACGATCCCGTTCGTGCTGGCCAAGATCGGCATGAAGTACGCGCTGCTGGCCGGTATGGCGATGTGAGGCATCCGATTCGCCCTCTTCGCCGTCGCCACCGGCGGCCAGGCCTGGCCGGCCATCGTCGGCATCGCACTGCACGGCATCTCGAACGACTTCTTCCTCATCCTCGGCGCCATGTACCTCGACCGAGCCGCGCCCAAGGAACTCCAGGTTCAGGCACAGAGCGTCTTCGTGTTCATCTCCTCCGGAGCCGGCATCTTCCTCGGTTCGCTGCTCGGCGGCGAGATCTACAACAACACAGTGGTCAGCCACCCCGATGCGGGCGCCGGCAGCTGGACGATTCTCTGGCTGGTGCCCATCGGAGTCGCCGTCGTCACCACGATCATCTGGACCATCTTCTTCCGCCAGCCCGGTCCCGAGAGCAACGAATCCGACACCGGGCAGCAGCATGACGAGCAACGCCCCGCGCAGAAGCCGACGAATCCGGTGCGGGACGGCGGAGCCGCGAGTGTCGGCCACGGATAAGCAGTGCCCGGCCACTGCTCCGACGGGCCGGTCGACAGCAAGGTCGTGCTGGTGCATGGCGTGCTCGGCGGAGTCGGCTCGATCGCCGCACAACTCGCCGGCTGGGCTGGGGCGACCGTCCTCGGCACCGTCCGGCGTAGCGAAGACCTGAAGCGAATCGACGGTGCCGCAGTGGCCCACGCCGTCGCTCTCGACCAGGACGACCCAGCGTCGGCAATCCGGAAGTTCGCGCCACGCGGCGTCGACCGGATCATCGAGGTCGCCCTGTCCGACAACGCCGACCTGGACACCGCGGTGGTCGCCAGCGACGCGATCATCGCCGCCTACGGCACGAGTGCTGACCGGACAGAGTTTCCCTTCTGGCCTCTGCTGTTCGCAAACGTCACCCTGCGGTTGTGCGGAAGCGACGACTTCCCCGCCGACGTCAAGAGACAGGCCGCGCGGGATCTCACCGCAGCAGCCGCCGTCGGCGCCCTCGCGGTGACCGCTACCCGCTCGATGGCATCGCCAACGCTCACGACCGCGTCGACGCCGGAGGTCACGGTCGCGTGCTGATAGTGGTTTCACACTGACCCGACGAATGGAGAGTCGAACGATACAACCGGTCAACCACGATGGATACTGCAGCTGGCTCCTGAGTGGCGTCGAGAGCGGGCTCGTGGTATCGCCGTGGGGGGCGGGCCGGGCACCACAGTGTTGGTGATGGCGCCGAGCCCGTCGACGGTCATCGTGATGACGTCACCGGGCTGCAGAGGCGGTGGATCCTGCCTGCCGCGACGACCCCAGAGCTCGGCGAGGCAACCGGAGCCGCAGGTGCCTGACCCGAGGACGTCGCCGGGTCGCACCCAGGTGCCGCGAGAGGCGTAGGCCAGCATTTCCTCGAAGGTCCAGGCCATGTTGGCGAGGGTGTCCTGGCCGATCTGCCCGCCGTTGCGTGTCACGGTCATGCTCAGGTCCAGGAAGCCGTCGGCGTTGCGGCGGTCCTCGAGCTCGTCGGTGGTGACCAGCCAGGGGCCGAGGGTGGTGGCGCTGTCCTTTCCCTTGGCGGGACCCAGCTTGACCCGCATCTCGCGGGCTTGCAGATCGCGGGCGGACCAGTCGTTGAGGATGGTGTACCCGATGATGTGGTCGCGGGCCTGGTCCGGGGTGAGGTCGTGGCCCGCGCGGCCGACGACGGCGGCGACCTCGAGTTCGAAGTCGAAGGCCTGGCAGCCGGGTGGGATCGGCACGTCGTCGTGTGCGCCGAGCAGCGCGTGGGGATTGGTGAAGTAGAACGCCGGTGCCTGGTACCACTCCGGGGCCACCTCGTCGCCGAAGCCGCCGGCGATGCCTTCGACGTGTTCCTCGAAGGTGATGAAGTCGCGGATCGCCATCGGCTGCAAGGGGGGTAGCAGGCGCACCGAGTCCAGCGGGATCGGACGTTCGTGCCGGGCGCCTGCTTCCGGGAGCCTGTCCTGCTCGATCAGGTCGAGCACGGTGACGCCGTCAGGCAGCGGGTGCAGCTCATCGCCCACCACTACGGCCGCCCTGGGCGTGCCGTTCTGGGAGAAAGTGGCCAGTCGCATCAGCGTGTCTCCACGGTTTGTCCTTTTCGGATGAAGACCGCGGCCACGATCGCGGCGAACACGCATGCGGCGGCGGAGACCTGGAACCCGATGCCGTAGCCGTGTTCCAGCGCCTGCCTGGCGATCGGACCGACCACAGTGGACGCCTGGCCGAGCGGCGCGGTGGCCACTGCCAGTGGCCCGCCCGCCGCGAACACCGCGTCGACGGCGTGCTGCGCGGCGTCCGGCAGCGGCAGCGTGGCCAGTTCGGGGGCGAGCATGCTCGCCGACTGGCTGAGCGCGATGCTGCCGATCAGGGCCGGCCCGAGGGTTTGGCCGAGGTCGCGCACCACGCTGGTCGTTCCGCTGGCCATCCCGGCCAGCTCGATCGGCACGACGTTGACCGCCGCCGCGGTGATGGCCGAGACCAGCAGTCCGAAACCGAACCCGAGCAACAGCAGGGCGGGCAGCATCGCGAGCAGGGTCGAGGAGGCCACCGGCAGCGCGTCCAGCCACACCCAACCGGCGGCGATCGCGAGCAGGCCGGCGACCAGCATGATCCGTGGGCCGACCCGGCGCAGCAGCCGCACCAGCAGCGGCCAGACGAACGGGGTGACGCCCTGGATCACCAGGAATGGCACGGCCGCCTGCAGCGGCGTCTGGTGGGCGATGACGCCGAGCCGGATGCTCAGCGCATAGGCGCCACCGAGGAAGCCGAACATCCCGACCACGGCGACCACCGCCGCCCCCGCGAACGCCGGTATGCGGAACAGGTCCAGCCTGAGCATCGGTCGCTCGGTACGGTTCTCGACGACGATGAACGCGGCCAGTAGCGCGGCGGCCAGCACGAACGCCGTGACCACAACCGTCGAGCCCCAGCCGCGTCCCGGCCCCTCGATCACGCCGAACAGCAGCGCCAGCAGCGCTCCGGCGATGGTGATCTGGCCGGGCCAGTCCAGCGATCGGCCCTCGGGCGCGCTCGAGTCGGTTGTCAGCAGCACGGTGAGCAGCGCGCTGGCCGCGGCGAGCACCGCGACCGCGCCGAACGCCCAGTAGAACGAGCCGAACTCGACGGCGCCACCGGCCAGCGGCGGCGCGACCAGCGCGCCGCCGGACAGCGCGGTGGTCCACGCCGCCAGCCCCTTCGCGCGATCAGCGGGCCGGGGCGTGGACGCGATGATGATCGCCAACGAGGACGGGAACAGCGCCGCGGCACCGATCCCGCAGAGCGCTTGCCCGGTCCACAACTGCTGGACCGGGCCGCCCGCCGCCGAGACGAGGTAGCCGGCCAGCATCAGCAGCGATCCGATGACCAGCATTTTCTTGCGGCCATAGCGGTCGCCGAACACGCCGAAGGTGAGGCTGAACATCGCGATCGGCACCAGGAACGCGTCGCTGACCCAGGTCAGCTGCGAGCCGGACAGATGCAGTGTCTGCTGGATGACGCCGTTGACGGCGGCAGGCAGCACGAGTCCGGTCTGTGCCAGGAACACGGCGACGCAGCCGGCGATCAGGGTACCGGCGGACAGGCGGCTGGGGGTTTTCTCCACGACATCGGGGATCACAGCAGGTCCTCCAGGAATTCGCCCAGACACGCGAACACGGCGGGGCCGTCGAGCGCCGGGGTCTCGGGATCGAGCTCGCGGTAGACCGCGTGCACGTTGACGATCAGGCGTTCCCGCTCCGGTAGGGCGGCGTAGCCGCCGAGGTCGATGTCGTGCGCCGCCTCGGTGAAGGTCATGCCTTTCGCGTGCCGCAGTGCGGCCTCCTCCTGCACGAACCGCAGGTAGGCCGACTGCGCGCGCACGGCCGCGGTCGTGGTGACCGGGCCGTGGCCGGGAACGATCGTGGTCGCGCCGAGCGCGGCGATCAGGTCGCACGCCCGCAGCCAGTTGGCGATCGGGCCGTGCCACACGATCGGGGTGCCACCGGCGAACACGATGTCCCCGGTGTAGACGACGCCGGCGGCGGGCACGTGAACGATCGTGTCACCCGCCGTGTGCGCCGGCCCCACGTCGGTCAACTGCACTTCGACTCCACCGACGCGCAGGTTCAGCTCCCGCTCGAACGTGGTCCCGGGAAGGGCGGGGGTCACCTCGCCGAAGTGGAAGGCACCGAAGATCCGGCGAGCGACGACACCGGCCGAGCCGGGATGGGCAAGCAGGGCACGCACCTCCGCGGGCCCGACCGCCCGCATGTCCTCGACGGTCGCCGCCGATGCGATGAGCCGGCTGCCGGCCAGCAGCTGGTTGCCGAACCAATGGTCCCCGTTGCCGTGCGTGTTGACCACGGTGGTGATCGGCGCGTCGGCGGTCACCGGCGCCAGCCCGGCCAGCATGCGGCCGGTCAGGCGCAGGTCGAACAGGGTGTCCACCAGCAGCGACTCGCCGCGACCCGAGACCAGCCCGGCATTGCTCAAACCCCAGCCACCATCCGGCTGCAGCCACGCATGGCAGCCGCCGGCCAGGTCGGCGTGTCCGGCGGTGAAGGTGGGAGCCATGGCGATCCGTTCCTAGACTCAAGTGCAACTTTGGACTTGGATATAAGAGTGGATCCGAGGATGGTCGCGTGTCAAGGGACGTGTTTACTGGGGGGCATGCCAGCGACACCTACCCGGCGGGAGCGCAAGCGCAAGAACGTCGGCGACCAGCTCTACGAGGCCGCGCTCGCGCTGTTCGTGGACAAGGGCTTCGATGCCACGACGATGGACGAGATCGCCGAACGCGCCGACGTCGCCCGCGCAACGGTGTTCAACCACTATCCGCAGAAGGCGGCCTTCCTCGAGGAATGGGGTCGACGGCGCCGGGCCCGGGTCGCCGAGATCCTCGTCGGCGACCACGTCCAGGACCTGCCCGGCCCCGAGCAGCTCCGGCACTACCTGCGCGAGATGGCCGAGCTGAACACCGGCGCCCGCCGCGAGACCGCCGCCCTGATGGACGCGTCCCTGCGCTTCGGCAGTCCCCTTCGCGGCCCGGCACTCGAAGTCGAGCTGACCGACGTGATCCGGCGCGGCCAGGACCGCGGCGAACTGTGTCCCGACGCCGACCCGGCCCTCGCCGGCCAGGTCCTCGCCGCCGGCTACTTCGCCACCGTCCTGCGCTGGGCCGGCGACGAGCACCCGTTCGACCTCACCCGGCGACTTGAAGGCCTGGCCAACCTCGTGCTGGGGGGACTGCTCCCACGCGGCACGATCTGAGGTCCCACACATCTGGGACACTTCAGCTGACGATCTCAGGGAGAGTCGACGCCGTCACATGCCGTCTTCTCGATCCGGGGTGCCCGGTATGCATCAACGTAAAGTCCGCAGGGGGATGATCTTGCCGCGCGCCGGCCGGCCGACCACGGCGCCGGAAGAGGATCGCTGCCTTGGCGGGAGGATTACGACCTTGGTGTCGGCAGTTTCATGTCCACTTCGTGGGACTTCGTCACAGCCCTTTGCGAGATTGAATCTGAGCTACAGCGGATCGCTGGCGAGGCTCTTTGTGAATTGTCGCTACAGCCTGTCGACTTTCAGGCCATGAGCGGCCAACGGGTTTGTTACAGGAAGCCGGTTATTACCGTGGTCGGACCGTTTCGCGTGACGCTTGCCCATCCGGAGTGACCCGGGCGACCAGCTGCCCGCGGCCGAAGCCGCAGGACCCCGAGCCGCAGGACCCCGAGCGGTGGGGCAGGCTCAGCTGCTCACACGCGGACCACGATCTTTCCCCGTGTGTGTCCGCGTTCGGCGTATGCGTGCGCTTCCGCGATCTGTTCGAGCGGGTACGTCCGCTCGATGCGCGGGGTGTAGCGGCCCTGTCGGCCGAGTTCGCCCGCTTCGGCGAGGAGCGTGGAGTCGTTCCGCACGTTGGCCAGGTGCACGCCCAGGCGATGCGCGTTGGCGTAGTCGGCGATCGTCGACACGCGGGCGGGGTCGCCCACGATCGCGACGAGATCGGCCAGGGAACCGGAGGCCGCGGTGTCGAGCGCGATGTCGACTCCGCCCGGAGCCAGGGTGGCGAGGCGCTGCGCGAGGCCGGTGCCGTAGGTGGTGGGAACGGCTCCGAGCGAGACGAGGAACGCGTGGTTGCGCTCACTGGCCGTCCCGATCACGGAGGCGACCTGAGCCACCGCTATCTCGACGGCGGCACTGCCCACGCCTCCGGCGGCGCCCTCGATGAGAAGAGTGCGGCCCCGCAGGGGACCGAGGGCCTTCAACCCGCCCATCGCGGTCACGGATGCCAGAGCGGCGCCGGCGGCCTCCTCGTCGGTCCACGTGGCGGGCGCGTGGGCCCAGGCCGAGAGCACGGCCAACTCCGCCGTCGCGCCGGTGAGGCCGCCCAGCCCGAAGACACGGTCACCGATGCTCACCCCCTGCACACCCTCACCCATCTGGTCAACGACACCGACGGCCTCACGCCCAGGAATCGCGGGCAGGTCGACGGGGAGCACCTCGCGCCCGGCACCGGAACGCAACTTCCAGTCGATGGGATTGACGCCGGCCGCTGCGACACGGATACGGATCTCGCCAGGCCCGGGACGGGGCTCCGGCACCTGCTCGACCACGAGGGTCTCCACACCGCCGTACTCGCGATAGCGGACTGCGCGCATGAGGTTCTGCCTTTCCCACGCGGCCTGAAAGGGCCGTTCGTGAGATCAGTAGGTGAAGCGGGTGTGCGTCAGATGGGGGTGCCGGGGCGCCGGAACCATCTGACCGACCTCACCGTCGTCACCTACCCGGACGCCCGCCACGAGATCCTCAACGAAACCACCCGCGCCGAAATCACCACCGCCATGCTCGACCGGCTCCGCACCCACCACCACCTGATCCCGGGCCCGTCCCAGTCCTGCGGGACTACGCCGGGTTCTCCGCGACGGCGAGGTAGTCCGTGTAGATCTGCGGCGAGCCCGAGAACGAAGCCAGCTGCTTCCACTCCTCGTACATCTGCTTGGTGTCACGGTGGGCAGCCGCGAACTCCGCAGCCTCGCCGGTGGCGATGTCGGGCTCGGGGTAGAAGACGTCCAACGCCTCCAAGCTCGCGATCTCCATCATCATCACGTACTGGTCGAGGCGGTTGCCCCGCTCGCCCTTGAGCACGTGGAACCGCCAGTCCGGGTAGTCGTCGATCCGGTGGTGGTTCTCGGCGATGAAGCGGTCGAACACCTCCTCGGTCACACCGGCGCGCAACGCCAGGTTGTGGATCCCGACGACCCGGGCGACGGGCTCCTCCCCCGGGCGGTCGCGGTAGCGGGGGCCGGGCGTGACCGTGCTCCGCGGATTGTCGGCCAGCAGCCGGTAGTCGGTGAACAACGTCGGCAGCTCACCGAACGTGCCCAGCCGCCGCCACCGCGCCAGCACCGCCTCCGCCTCCGGGTGCCGCGCCCAGAACAGCCGGGCCAGCTCGGTCTGCTCACCCCGGGCCGTGACGTAGCGATCACGCTGCTCGGCGCTCTCGATCTCGTACAACATCAGGTACTGCCCGGTCCGCTCTCCACGCAACCCGCGCAGCAGAGTCCACCGCCACGCCGGGTACAAGGGCAGGTGAACGCCTTCACCACGCACGAAGGTCTCGAACTCCTCCGGCGTAACACCAGCCTCCGTGTCGATGGCGATGTACTGGAAGGTGAACACCGACAAGCGTCCCATCACGCGTCCAATCCTCGGGTCGCGCGTCCGACAAGCACGACTCCCCTGCACCACATCCTGCCCGCTCCAGAGCAACGGGGCCCGCGAGCCCTCTGCTGGACGCGATCCGACGGGTCCCACCGTCTGTGAAAATCAACCAGCGTCAGCGCTACCAGAAACAACGTGGCGCGGTTCACCGTCACGCGCCGCCCGTTGCCGGCACGCGCAGCGGGATCACGGGCTCATCGAGAGGCGATTCGCCGGCGGTCACCGTCTCGACGTCCTCGTCCCGCTGGGCCCAGATCCGGGCGATGTCCGCGGCCAAGCGCAGGGTCAGCGTGGACTTGCCTTGTCCGGGTCCGCCGGTCACGAGCAGGTGTTCGCTCCCATCGAGCGCCTCGCGCACCGCCAGGGACGGCGCCCGCATCGCCCTTCGTCGCGCCAGGGGCCCAGGCCGGGTGTCCCCGCCCGGCCTGGGTTCGGTGAGCCGATCGTGGTCGCCCCCCTCGGTGGGTGCCGGCCACGCCGAGGTGCTCCTCCTGACCGGCTGCGGCTCTTCCGGTTCGCTGCCGAGTTCCTGCCGGACGTAGACAGTCGCCAGTGACGGCTGCCGGGCGCCGGGCAGCCGGTACGGGAACTCCTCGCCCACCTGCACCTGCGCCCGGACCAGGGACAACACCTCGGCCGGCAGGACCGGACGCCGATCCCAGCCGACCGGCGTGCCTGCCCGCCGCCGGAACCGTTCGAGTTTCCGGCGTTGCTCCGCGGCATCCCGCGCGTCCTGCCAGAGTCGCAGTGTGCGTTCGCGCTCCATGCCCAGCGCTTCGATCAGCAGCGCGACTGTCTCGCGTGAAGGCAGATACCAGCCGCCGCACACTTCCGAAACCTTGCCGCGGGAGAGGTTGATCCGGCGCCCCAGCCAGTCCTGGCTGACCTTCGCCGTCGCGCGGGCCCGGGACACCTCGACAGCGAACAACCGCTCCTGGTCCGACGGGACGTTCGGTCCGCCGTTCGAGTCAGTCACGCACTCCTCCCGGACGTGTCCCCCGGATGTCGCCGGTGTTGTCCCACTCGTTACGGGACACCCCCGGAAGCCCTCACGCTCGACCGCATGCAACCAGAAAAGCGTCCGCCCGTCGTCTTCGTGTCCTACGCGCATGACACCGATATTCACGTGCGGCACGTTGTGCGGCTCGCGGGTCACCTCCGTCGCTCCGGTATCGACGTCCGGCTCGACCAGTGGGCCGATCGGGGACGGATCGATTGGTCGTTGTGGGTGGACCGGAACCTGCCCGCCGCCGACTACGTCCTGGTCATCGCCTCACTGGAGTACCTCCGCCGGGCATCCGAGGAGCTGACGGACGACGAGGGCTGTGGTTCGCAGTACGAGGCCGCCATGTTGCGTGATCTGCTCACGGGCCGGCGGGCACACTGGCACTCCCGCATCCTGCCCGTCCTGCTGCCCGGGCATGGGATCGACGAGATCCCACGGTTCCTGCAGCCCCACGCGGCAACCAGGTACCCGGTTTCGTTCAAGCCGGGCGGTACCGATGAACTCTTGCGAGTGATCACCGGTCACCCGCGCATGGTTCCCCCTCCGTTGGGGCGGCCTTGGTCGCCGTACGCGCAGTGTGAGCGGCTTCGACCGTAACCCGCACTTCCGGGGCTGTCGCCCGCAAGCGGACTGCACCGTCCGAGAGGCCTCCGCGGGCCGGGCAGGTCACAGATGATGCGAATGAGCTCTCCCACTCGGTGGCCACCGCAGCCCGGCCGCCGATTCATTCCACGCCCAGGTGCCGAAGAACGTCTCGAGCGAACCGGGAAACCCCGTATTCGTTCTTCGAACCCCAATCCGTCTCCCAGAACGAACCGTAGACCAGCACAAGCGCTCGCTTGGCCCGGATGAGCCCGACGTAGAACGAACGCCGGTCCTGCGCCAGTCGGTCCGGGTTCGGCTCGGGGTGCACACTCAACCGCCCGACCACTGACGACCGGGCACATCCAGGTGCCCCTGAGACGGCCAGCCATGCGTCACAGAGTATGACTATCGTCGCCGTTATCTGAGGCCTCCGCGAGGACCCCGCCCGCTACTTCCGGCTACGCATCAGGCGATGGTCAACGCGACGCGCCCCCATGGAAGACGCCGGCTGCGTTGCTGGAACGCCTTACCCGCTTCCCGGCGCGAGACGCTCGACTTCCCGTGCTCGGCGACGATCGGCGACCAATTCCGCGACAGGTCGTATGGGTGAGGACATCCGTTACTCCCGTTGGTTGCGGCGGATCTACTTGCAGGCTGCAGTCTGGCCAGCCCCATAGGCGGCCTGGGCCTTCGTGAAGCCGTCACCCGCCGACGATGACAGCTGCTGCTTCAACCCCGAGCAAGAGAACGACGTGAAGCTCAAGTAGTTCTCCGCCGACTTGACCGCCTGCGCGTTCCAGTCCACCGACAGGCTGTCGACGGCCTGGGTCGCCACATCCTTCGGGAACCCGTCGCCGGCCGACGAGGACAGCTGCCGGATCAGGCCGTTGCGCGAGAACGCGGTGAAGCTCAGGTAGTTCTGGGCGGAGGCGCGGGCCTGCTCGACCTGCGGCGGGAACTTGGGTGCTTCGCTCGTGGTGGGTGCCGGCGGCTCGACCGGAGCAGTGGCCGCGGCCGAAGCGGCGGCGTCGTTCAGGTTGGGGCTGGTGGTCTGAATGTGGTCGGGCGCGGCGACCGAGCTGGTCAGGGCAGCGGCGGGCATCCCGTTGGCGGCGTCGTTGACCGCCTTGCCGAAGGCCGCGGTCCAGAGCACGCAGATGACCAGCCCAATCGCCGACAGCACGACGGCGGTGATGGCCAGCCCCTTGTTGCTCGCCTGGCCCCGGTTGGCGCGCAGCGTCCCGACGATGCCGAAGATCAGCCCGAGGATCGTCAGCGGCCACGCGACGATGCCGATGATCGGGATGAACGCGAAGATCAGGCCGATCAGGCCGAGCACGAACCCGGCCGTGCCGAGGCCGTTCTTGGGCTGGTTCGCCACCGGCATCGGCACCGACGGCGGCATGGGGGCGTAAGACACGGGGCTGCCTCTTTCAGTCCAGCGGCGACGCAACGGAACGCGTCACGCTCTGTGGCATTCGTCGACATCCGCATCCCGCGCGTAACAGTGCCCGAAAGCCGCTTCCGGTCACGAAAAGGACTCAGCCGACGATGTTCACGATCATTTCCGCTGGTGACCGCAGTGAGCGACTGACTCACCACCGTTACCTAGGGTAATAAACTTGAAACTTCAAGTTCACTCGTTCGGAGCAAGTGGAGACGTGGGACGACGTCGTCCCGAGCTGAGTTACGACATGAGTGCTCACTGTCACTGGCTGGCGGCGAGTCTGTGAGACGACGACCCACCCTCACCTCCGGAGCTGCGGAAAACGCGTGCGTCGGGAGCGCCGCGGACTAGATGCAAGGCCGTGAAGTTAGCCTGCGTCTTTCATGCGATGTGATGTAGATCAGGGTCTGAAAATGGAGGGAGTGCCTGTCCTGTAAGGGAAACTTGGGCTTGCGACGGTCCAAGATTCACCAGGCAGGAAGGCACTCCCTTGGTGCAGAGTAGCAAGGCGTCATCGGTGCGGGTCAGCGCGGACGGTGAGGGGCTGGTGTCGCGGGCGGGGGTGGCGTTGCTGCGGGAGCTGACGATCAGCACGGGCCTGGGAACCGGCTGGTCGGAGGCACTTCTGGACACCTATGACGGGACGCCGGTCCACCTGCCCGGCCGCGTCCTGGCCGACCTGGCGGTGATGATCGCTGACGGTGGTGACGCGCTGGCGCACCTGGCGACACTGCGGGACCAGGACAAACTCTTCGGCGCGGTGGCCAGCGACGCCACCGCGTGGCGGGTGCTGGACCGGGTCGACGACGAGCACCTGGTCCGCCTGCAGACGGTCCGCACGTCAGCCCGGGAACAGGCCTGGGCCGCCGGAGCAGGTCCCGACCTGGCGGCTGGGTTGACGATCGACATCGACGCGACGATCAGCATCGCGCACAGCGAGAAAGAGAACGCGGCGAAAACATGGAAGAAGACCTTCGGGTTCCATCCGCTGCTGGCCTACCTCGACCGGCCGGATATCTCCGGCGGGGAAGCACTCGCCGGGATCCTGCGACCCGGCAAAGCCGGGTCCAACACTGCCGCCGACCACGTCAAGGTCCTCACGATGGCACTGGCCGCGCTCCCCGCCTGCGCCCGGCCCGACCCCGATGATCCCGACGCGCCGCGGGTGCAGGTCCGGACCGACGCCGCCGGCGCGACCCACGCCTTCGCCGCGGCGGTGCGAGCGGCGGGATGCGGGTTCTCGATGGGGTTCCCGATCAGCACCGAGGTCCAGGCCGCGGTCCTCGCCGTCCCTGACCATGCGTGGGTCCCGGCCTACGACATCGATGGCGGGCCCCGGGAGGGGGCGTGGGTCGCGGAGATCACCGGCATGCTCGAGTTGACGAAGTGGCCGGACGGTTCGCGGGTGTTCCTGCGCCGGGAACGCCCCCATCCTGGTGCGCAGTTGCGGTTCACCGACGCCGACGGGCACCGGTTCACCGCGTTCATCACCGACACCGCAGGCGGGCAACTCGCCGACCTCGAAGTCCACCACCGCTGCCACGCCCGGGTCGAAGATCGGATCCGTTGCGGCAAAACCACCGGGCTACGGAACTTTCCCTGCCGCGGCTACCCGGAGAACAAAGCCTGGCTGGAACTCGCCCTCACCGCCGCCGACCTGCTCACCTGGACCCAGGCGTTGTGTTTCACCGGTGACCTCACCCGAGCCGAACCGGCGACCTTCCGCTACCGCATCTGCGCCATCGCCGCCAAACTGACCCGCACCGCGCGGGTCACCACCCTGCACCTGGACCAGGACTGGCCCTGGGCACAGCACCTCGCCACCGCCTTCACCCGGCTCCGCGCAGCTCGCTGGCCCGGCTGAAACCCTGCTCCTGCCCCTACAACCAAGGACCTCGGACCCGCCCGCCGACGCGACAGCCGGCCCACAACCCTGCCCCCACCACGGTTTCCAGCCAAAACCCCGGCTACGACACGAACCCCCACCGAACGCCACAGCCCCATGCAAGATCGAGGCTAACTCGGTGTCCACTACCCGGGGTGAACCTCAGGCTTCGCCACATTGTCCTCCCGATGACCGGCGGCCCCATGAGCAGTTGCATTCATTTAGAGTGTTGTTAAGCGAGGCGGGGATGGCGGTAGCTGGCCACATCGTCGGCTCTTCCTCCCGTAGATCGGTGACGGCGGGAAGCATGGACTGGTCGGCTTGACCGACCATGCACATCTGCGGGTACAGCAGAGGCCCGCCATCCGGTAGCGCCGGGTCGCGGCGGGCGCACGGTGGAGGAGAACATACCTCGTCGGCCATCGCGGTCGCGGTCGCGGTCGGTGACGACGACGATGCGGGAGGCGGAGGCCCCCAGCCTTCACGAGCGCTCAGTATGTTTCCCCCAATCTGCTCTCTGTGTCGCCAATTCACGTCGAAACCACGCCTTCAGAACGGTGCCGCAAGCGTCACCCGACAGTCCGAACGAGTGAACTGTTACCGCAAACGTCATGCTGGACGTCACGGTTGACGATTGTGCAGGCGTACCAGGGCGGAAGGGCGGCGATGAGCGGGTGTACGAGAAGCGCCTATCACGGCTACGGGCGGAGTGGCCGGCGAAAAGTGTTCTCGCGCAGGTGTCCGAAGCCGCCCTCGAAAGCTGGTTGCAAGCTGGGGGGTTTCGAACTTTCCGCGGCGGTGAAACTCTAATCCACGAGGGACAAGCCGATACCTCGGTGTTCCTCCTGCTCTCCGGTTGTGTGAAGGTCATCGCTGCTTCCGGGGAGAAGACCCTGCTGGCCGTCCGGATCGGCGGTGACCTCGTCGGCGAAATTGCCGCCCTCGACGCGGGACCTCGTTCAGCGACGGTCGTCGTGAGCCGGCGCTCGTCAATCACGGCGTGCCAACTCGACCGTGCGGACTTCCTCACCGTGCTCGACCGGGACGGCGTCGCCGCGCGCATCGTGACGGCATCGGTCACCGCTAAGCTGAGGACGGCGACCCGGCGCCGCCGGACAGTCGGTGTCGCCCCACTCGCGCGGCTGGCCCGGCTGATCGTGGATCTGTCCGGTGACTACGGGCGAAATATCGCCCCGACGGCCTGGATGATCGCCCTGGACCTGACCCAGCAGGAAATGGGGCAGCTGATCGGCAGCAGCGAAGCGACGGTGTATCGCGCGATGCGCGTCCTCCGGGAACACGGGCTCGTCGAAGTCAGTGGGCGACGGCTCATCGTCAAAAATCTTGACGGCCTAACGGCCATCACGCGCGGAGACGGGGTCGCCGTCACCTGACGGCCGATAGCACGGATAACGGACGGGTCGAGGAAGCTACCGCATCCGCGGATCAAGGAGACCATCGTTGCCTGACAGTACCGCCCCCGGCCCCGTCCATCGGGTCCATACTTCCTGCGACGTCGAGAAGTACAGCACATTTCTTCACGAAGACCAGCACTTCGTCCAGTCACAGCTCAACACGGTCCTCGCCCGCGCGGCCAGGGCTGCCCGCGTCGACCGGGAGAACGCCATCCTGCAGCCCGCCGGAGACGGCGATCTGACGCGATGGCCCGAGACCGTGACCTCCCCGGACGTTCTGGCCGACTACGTCCCGGCCGTGTACCGGGAACTACTGAACCTGAACCGGAACCTGGCAGCCGACCGGCAGATTCGGCTACGGCTGGCGATCACAGCAGGTATCTCCGAGGAAGGTGACTACGGGCTGGTCGGGGCAGCTCCGGTGCACGCTGCACGGTTGGTCAACTCGCGCGTCGGCCGTAACGAGCTGGCCAATGCACAGGGACACCCCATGGTCGTGATCGTCGACGACCCCGTATACCAGGACGTCGTTCGGCGTGGCGTTCGCCATCTCGACGCTCGTGCGTACCGCCGCGCGATCGTGACCGACGCCGAAAAGCCGTCGTACGAGCGGGTCGCCTGGATCATGGTTCCTGGCCGTTCGATGCCCGCCCCTGAGCCGCCGTCGACCTGGTCAAAACAGGTCAGGACAGCGATCGTCGCGACCGGCGCCGCGGTCGCCGCGTTGGTCATCGCGATGGTAATCTCGACCGCCGGGAATTCGGTCAATTCGGCCGGATGGCCAAGCTCGACACAACCGCAACCGCCGACTCATTCTCCATCTTGGCCTTTGACAACAACGCCTCGCTTAGGCAGTGGCCGTATCTCGAGGCCGGTCGAAAGCGCGCTCGTGAGCAAATGCGTACGGGTCGAGGGAGTTGGACATCCTACCTCGGGGTACGAATTCAGGATCGCCGCTTCCACGATCGACGGAAGAATCTGGGTCACGCGGCAGACCAAAGCGGCCAGGGCTACGGGTTACGACTGGTATGCATGGGCGTTATACGTCGGCGCCGATGAAGACTTCGGCGCCGAGTTTTATATTCGTGTTTACGAGGTTCCCGAGAGGAAACTTGCTCACTATGACGAGAAATCGTTCAGGGAGACGGCACATAGCCAGGCCACGCTCGACAACGACGGCTTACGCTTGGTCCATTCGGTGCACGTCAAGCGGCGCGACGTGGCGGACAACTCGTGCTCGAGCCAGGACGATGGTGTGACGATTCCATGACTGCTACCGGCCGACAAGTGTGACACCCGCCCGTCGCCTCACCGGGCAAAGAGGGCGGTCGGTGATCGGATGACAGCTTCGAGGCCATATCGGTCTAATCGACGACGCCTGGACGCTGTTCGAGACCCATCGCCTCCGGCACGTCGACGTGCTCGACGACGTCGCCTTCCTCGCGATGGACCTCGAACGGCTCGGCGCACCGGAACCGGCCGAGCAGCTCATCACCGCCTACCGCGAGTTCTCGGGCGACCCCGCTCCCCCGGCGCTGTTGCACCACTACCTCGCCTACCGCGCCTTCGTCCGGGCCAAAGTCGCATGCCTGCGCTTCGCGCAAGGCGACACCGCGGCCGCGGAACTGGCCCGTGACTACACCGGCATCGCGCTGCGCCACCTGCGGCTCGGCCGCGTCCGGCTGATCCTCGTCGGCGGCGCCCCGGGCACCGGCAAGTCCACGGTCGCCGGGGGGCTCGCGGACTGGCTCGACGGCACCCTCCTGCAGTCCGATCGGCTGCGCAAGGAGCTCGCGGGGCTGACGCCCGCCCCGCGGGCCCCCGAGGATTACCGGCAGGGTCTCTACGACAGCCACCACACCGACACGACCTACGCCGAGCTGGCTCGGCGCGCGGAGGTCCTGCTGTCGCTCGGGGAAACCGTCGTGCTGGACGCGTCCTGGTCGGCCACCCGGCACCGCAGGCTCGCCGCGAACGCCGCCGAGCGGGCGAGCAGCCCGGTCATCGCCGTGCGGTGCGAGGTGCCGGAGACTGTTGCGGCGCAGCGGATCACCGCCCGGACGCCCGAACTCTCCGACGCCACTCCCCAGATCGCGCACCGGATGGCCGCCGACGCCGACCCGTGGCCGGAGGCGCACCCCCTCCTCACGACCGGGACGCCGCGGGAGTCGATCCTGCGGGCGGTGGCGTCCCTGCTGCCCGAGCACCGAAAGTCCCCGGCCCAGAGGCATTCCGGCCCTCCCGCGGGCCTGCCGGGCGGTGCCAGGGTCATACCGGCAGAACACCCCGAACCCGAGGCAGGCCGATGATGGAGCGAGGATTCCCGGACGACTACACCGTCAAGACCGCGGTGGCCATGGCGGTCCGCGCGCCGTCCGTGCACAACTCCCAGCCATGGAACTGGCGGATCGGACACAGTTCCCTGCACCTCTACGCCGACCCGGACCGGCAGCTGCGCGAAACCGACCCGGACGGCCGGGACCTGATCCTCAGCTGCGGCGCAGCCTTGCACCACCTCCGGATCGCTTTCGCCGCACTCGGCTGGGCCGCCGAGGTCCACCGGCTGCCGAACCCGGACGAGCCCGACCACCTCGCGGCGATCACGCTGCAGCAGCACGAGCCGTCACAGGACGAGGTCGCGATGGCCGCCGCGATCCCCCGGCGCCGCACGGACCGGCGCCGGCACAGCTCGTGGAACGTGCCGCGCGGACACGTCGAAGCCATGGCCAAGGCGGCGGCGCTGGAAGGCACCGTGCTGCAGGTCGCCGAGAACTCGGCGCGCTACCACCTGGCAACCGCCGTCGAAGAGGCTTCGCGGCGGCACGAAACAGACCCGGCCTACCGCACGGAACTGGCGGCCTGGAGCGGACGCCACATCTCGCCCGACGGCGTCCCGGCCCGCAACACCCCGGCACCGGACGACACCCCGGGTGCCTTGCGGACCCGGCCGTTCACCGACCCGCTGCTGACCCAGCCGCCCGACGCCAAGGCCGAGGACGACGAGACCGTGCTGCTGGTGCTGAGCACCGCCTCCGACGACCGGATGTCGCGGCTGCGCGCGGGCGAGGCGACCAGCGCTGCCCTGCTGACCGCCACCGCGTTCGGTCTGTCTGCGTGCCCGCTCACCGAGCCGCTCGAACTCCCCGAGGTCCGCGACACCGTCACCGAACGGGTCACCGGCGGGTCGTTCCCGCAGATGGTCCTGCGAATCGGCTGGGCGCCCGCCAACGCCGACCCTTTGACCGCGACGCCGCGCCGCGCCCTCGCCGACGTCCTGCAGCCGCTCGAAGCTCCCCCGAAGCACTTCCAAGCGCACTAGAAAGGAGCCGGTCATGCCGTACTGGTACCACTCCGGAAACATGGGCTGGTTCGGCGGCGTCGGCATGTTCGTGCTGATGGCGCTCGTGCTCGCCGCGCTGGTCGCCCTTGTCGTCGTCCTCGCGCGCCGGGCACCACAGCTGCCGGGGCAGAGTGACACCGCCCGGCGGATCCTCGACGAGCGGTTCGCCCGCGGCGAGATCGACCAGGAAGAATACGAACGCCGCCGCGACGCGCTGACGCGGGCGAAATGACCCTGCGTGCCAGGACGATCCTCGCGGTCCTGGTCTGCGGGTGGAGCCCTCGCCGGGTGCGGGAGCGACCAAGGTGCGACACCGGCGACCGCCACGCCGCCGGGCACCGCGACGTCGGCCGCTCCCACTCCGGGTACGACAACGGCTCCTCCGCGACCGACCGCATCGACGACGCTGCCGAAGGCCACGCCCTCCTGCGCGGCGAACTCGGGCTGGAGCACCGGACCGCGGGGCTCCCACCCGATGAGCCGGGACGCGCTGTACCTGGTCCGGGCCGGCCGCCACGGCTGCTTCGATCGCGTGGTCTTCGATGTCAACGGGCCGGCGGAAGCCGGGTACGCGGTCCACTACGTCGCGGTCGTCACGGCCGACCCGAAGGGCGATCCGCTGCCGGTACCGGGTGCCGCGGCCCTGGAGGTCGTCGTCCGGGCGCCCGCACTCGGCACCGACGACTCCGGGCACCAGCCCGGCCGGGTACTGGCCGCGATCGGGGACACCCTCGTCAGCACCCCGGATTGGCCCTCCCTGCGGGCCGTGCGCTTCGCCGGCTCGTTCGAAGGGCTCAGCACGTTCGCCGTCGGCATCCGCGCGCAGCTGCCGTTCCGCGTGTTCACCCAGCTCGGGCCCCAGGACCAGGTCCGGCGCGTGGTCGTCGGCATCGCCCACTGAGAGGACGTCATGGACCGGCTCAGCCCGCTCGACGCGGCCTTCCTCGAGATCGAGGACGAGGACCCCAGCTCGTCGCTGGCCATCGCCTCGGTCGCGATCGCCGAGGGGCCGGCCCCGGGCCAGGACGAGTTCATCGCCGCCGTGCTCGCGCGGCTGGCCGGGATCCCGCGCTCCCGGCAGAAAGTACGCACGGTGCCGTTCGACCTCGGTCCGCCGGCCTGGGTCGACGATCCGGCGTTCGACCCGCCCGCGCACTTCGGGCGGGTCGCGCTCCCGACGCCGCACGACGAGTCGGCGCTGAACGACCTGGTGGCCCTGCTGATGAGCGAGCGGCTCGAGCGCGACCGGCCGCTGTGGGAGTTCTGGGTGATCGAAGGACTGCCGGACGGGCGCTGGGCGATCCTGACGAAGGTGCACCACGCGCTCGCCGACGGCCTCGCCGCGACCCGGCTGCAGACCGTCCTCTTCGGCGACGCTCCGGCCGACACCCGTCCCGTCGCGGCGGCGGCCGATCCCGGTGCTGCCGGGCTAGTGCTGGAAGCCGTCGGCTCACTGCTGAGCAGTCCCTGGCACCAGGCGCGCCTCGTCGCGCGCGAGATGCTGCACCCGAACCGGCTCGCCCGCCGCGTCAACGACGCCGCACGCGGTCTCGCGGCGATGACGTCCGCGCTGCTTCCGGTGTCGCCCACCCCGCTCACCGGGCCGCTCGGGCGCGACCGGCGCTACTCGACCGCCTCGGTTCCGCTGGCCGACGTCCAAACCGTCGCCCGGACCTTCGGCGTCACGGTGAACGACGTCCTGCTGGCCGCCGTCACCGGCGGGTTCCGGGAACTGCTGCTGCAGCGCGGGGAGACGCCCGCCGCCGACAGCGTGCGGTCGCTGGTACCGGTGTCCGTGCGAACCGGAACCGCACTCGACAACGAGGTGTCCCTCCTGCTGCCCCTGCTACCGGTCGAGCTCGCCGACCCGGCCCAGCGCCTCGTCCGGGTGCACCGGCGGCTGGGCACGCTGAAGGCGGCCAAGGAAGCCGACGCCGGCGCACTGCTCACCGCGACCGCGGCGCACGAGCCGTTCGCCCCGGTCGCGTGGGCGATCCGGGCGGCCGCGCACCTGCCGCAGCGCAACATCGTCACGGTGACGACGAACGTGCGCGGCCCGGCCGAACCGATGTCCGCGCTCGGCCGCCGCATCGTCCGGATCCACCCGTACGTCCCTATCGCGCTTCGGGTGCGGATCGGCGTGGCGATGCTCAGCTACGCCGGCGAGGTGACGTTCGGGATCACGGCCGACGCGGACACGGTCCCGGACACCGATGTGCTCGCGAAGGCGATCGAGCGGGACTTCCCGGCGCTGCTCGCCGCGGCCCGCTGACCACCCGCCGGCCTCCTGGATTGATGGATTGATAGAATCATCAATCCAGGAGGTGCCGATGCCCGCCCGATCCCGCACTACCGAGCCGCTGTACCGGATCAAAGCCGATCTGTTCAAGTGCCTCGCCCACCCGATCCGGATCCAGGTCCTGGAGGTGCTGGCCGCGGCCGGTGAGGAGGGCACGCCGGTCACCCGGCTGCTCGAAGTGACCGACTGCGAAGCGTCGCACCTGTCCCAGCACCTCGCCGTGCTGCGCCGCAGCGGAGTCGTCACCTCGGCCCGCACCGGCAACGCCGTCGAGTACTGGCTCGCCCAGCCGCTCGTCGCGGAACTCCTCGTGGTGGCCAGGGCTTTCCTCCTGTCGAGCCTGACTCCGGACACCGACCGGCTCCGGACCGCCGAGGAACTGCCCCCACTGCCCGGGGCCAGCCCGCAGGCCATCCTCGACGCGATCGCGGCCAAAGCGTGAGCCGCCTCGCGAGCACCCGGGAGCTGCTCCCCGGGCGAGGCGACTACGACCTGCGCGCGCCGGTGCTGCGCGCGGACCTGCTCGCCGGTCTCACCGTCGGAGTCATCGCCCTGCCCCTGGCGCTGGCCTTCGGCATCAGCTCGGGCGCCGGCGCCGCGGCCGGGCTCATCACCGCCGTGGTCGCCGGGATCGTGGCCGCGGTCTTCGGCGGCTCACCGGTCCAGGTGTCCGGCCCGACGGGCGCCATGGCCGTCGTCCTGGCGCCGATCGTGGCCACCCACGGGACGGCGTCGGTGGCACTGGTCTCGATCCTCGGCGGCGTGGTCGTGCTCGTCGCGGGCGCAGCGCGGCTGGGCCGGCTGGTGGGCTACCTGCCCTGGCCGGTCGTCGAGGGCTTCACGCTCGGCATCGCCTGCATCATCTTCCTCCAGCAGATCCCCGCGGCCGTCGGGACCACCGCGCCGGCGGGCCGGAACCCGCTGCTGGGCGCGGGAGCCGCGCTCGCGAGTGCCAGCGGCGGCGTGGCGGGCTGGACGGCGGCGACGGTCGCCGTCGTGGTGGCCACCATGCTCCTCCTGCCGAAGCTGCACCGCCGGATTCCGGCCTCGCTGGTGGCGGTGGCCGTGGCGACCGTCGCCGCCGAGATAACGCACGCCCCGGTGCCGCGCATCGGGAACCTGCCGAACAACCTGACCCCCTCGCTGCCGCACTTCAGCTTCGGCGTCGTCCACGACCTCGCCGGCGCGATCGTCGCCGTGGCCGCGCTGGCGGCCATCGAATCCCTGCTGTCCGCCCGGGTCGCCGCGACGATGACCCGAGGCGGCCCGCCGATCGGGCCCACCCGCCCGGACCGCGAACTCGTCGGCCAGGGCCTGGCCTCCATCGCCAGTGGCCTGTTCGGCGGAATGCCCGCCACCGGCGCGATCGCCCGTACCGCCGTCAACGTCCGCTCCGGGGCCCGCACCCGGCTCGCCGCCATCGCGCACGCCCTGGTGATCCTCGCGGTCATCTACGCCGCCACCGGGCTCGTCTCCCGGATCCCCCTATCCGCCCTCGCCGGCGTCCTGCTGGTCACCAGCCTCCGCATGGTGCCGCTCGCCACGGTCCGCGAAGTCGTCCGGGCGAGCCGCTCCAGCGCGGTCACCTTCGCCGTGACCGCGATCGTCACCGTCGCGGCCGACCTCATCCTCGCGGTCGAGATCGGCTTGCTCGCCGCCGCGTTCTTCGCGCTGCGCCACCTCGCCCACGCCGCCCGCGCCCGGCTCGACACCCTCCCCGGCCCGGCCACCGACGGCGACGAGCACATCGCCGTCTTCCGCTTCGAAGGCGCCATGTTCTGGGGCGCCTCCGAACGCGTCGTCACCGAAATCGCGGCCGCGGCCGACGACGTCCTCGTCGTCATCCTGCGGTTGTCCCGCCTGCACCTGCTCGACGCGACCGGCGCGAAGGCGCTGGGCGAGACCATCGAGGAGCTCGAAGGCCGGGGCATCGCGGTGCTGCTGAAGGGAGTCCAGGCCCACCACCAGCACCTGCTGACCACCACCGGCGCCCTCCGTACCGGCGGCCACCTCTTCACCAGCTTCGACGACGCGGCCACGTACGCGCGCGCCCACGTCCGGCGCATCACCACCGCGCCGGGTCAGGCTCGCTGAGCCAGTTCGGCGAATTCTTCGGCCAGCGCGTCCACCAGGAGCCTGGGGTCCGGGATCAGCTTGCGGTCGCTGCCCAACCCGAAGCGCACCTGACCGGCGTAGCTGAAGATGCAGATGGTGATCGCCTGGCGGCCGCTGCACGGCGCCCAGCCGACGATCCCGTCGACCTCGGCGCCGGCCAGCGTCATCAGTGTCCGCGGGCCCGGCACGTTCGTGAGCACGCCGACGGCCTTGCCGGCGAAGAACCGGCTCAGCGGCAGGCCGACCGGGGCCGGGCTCTGGGCGATCGCGTACTGCATCCCGAAGGTCAGCACGGGTTCGAACGAGTCGCGGATCCGGGCCACCCGCCGGTGCACCTCGGCGAGGCGCTCGGCGAACGTCCGGCGTCCGAGCGGCAACTGGGCGAGCACGAGCGAGAAGTGGTTGCCGAGAGTCGCGGGTAGCTCGTCGTCGAAGGCCGACAGGCTCACCGGGATCAGCCAGCCGAGGTCCGACGGTTCGGTGCGGGCGGTGCCGTGCGCGGCGAAGTACCGGTCGAGCGCCCCGGCGACGAGTGCGGTGCAGACGTCGTTGATCGTCGTCCCGGTGTCGTGGCCGATCCGGCCGAGGGTGATCAGCGGGACCGGGTCACCCCACGCCGCGGTCTTCTCGACACCCGGTTCACCGTCCCACAGGCCGGTGGCGGTCGACGGGCCGAGCAGGTCGCCGGTCCCGGTCAGGCTGTGCCAGAGCGTCGTCGCCGTGCTCGCGACCGTGTCGGCCGCGCGCCGGGGACCGCCGTCGAGGGTCGACGACAGGAAGCCGGCGACCGCACCGGTGGCACCTACGGCCGCGGTCGCACCGAGCAACGGCAGGGCGACCGCGGACTCCAGCACCGGGTGCACGCGCGCGGCCTGCAGCTGAACCTTGGCACCGGTGTCACCGAGGGCACGCAACACGGTGGCGCCGAGCCGGGCCACGGGCTGGGCCACGGGTTCGCGGTGGGGTCCGGCCCCGCCGACCTTCGCGTGCGGGACCGTCGCGCCCTCGACCGGGTTCAGAAGGCTGAACAGCACCTGCGTCAGCCGGATCCCGTCGGCCATCGCGTGGTGGGTACGGCAGACGAGCACGCTGCCACCGTGATAGCCCTGCAGCAGATCGATGGTCCACAGTGGACGTTTCGGGTGGAGCGGCTCGCTGCGTCGCGCGGCGACGAACTTCTCCAGCGCCGCCTGGTCCGCGGGCGCCGGGAGGTCCCGCACGACCAGGTGGTCGGCGAGGTCGAAGCCGGGATCGGTTTCCCAGTAGAGGGCGCGGCCGTGCCGCACGGGTCGCTGGAAGTACACCGGGTACCGCGCGAGCAGGCGATCGGACACGAGCGACCGCAGCTGCGCCGGGTCCACCGGTGTCCGCGTCCAGAGCACCGAGGTGACGACCATCAGGTTCTCGGGCCGGTCCAGGTGCAGCCACAGGCTGTCCTGCGCCGGCATCCGGCGGTGTGGTCCGGCCGGTTTTCTCGTGTTCGGCACCGTTCCACTGTGCGGTGGCACCGAAGCCCGCGCAAAGGGCCGGAAGTCCCCGGCCCGCGCGGCCGAGGACCCTGTCGTCTTCAGCGGATTCTTTCGGCGCGCCAAGCGAAGCGGCCGTTCTTCCCGAGCTGCGGGGACCTTGGGCTCTACGAGCCGTCCGCGTCGCCGGAGAACCATCGACGGGAAGTGACTACGACAGGGAGAAAGCCATGACGGTACGGCTCGGCATCAACGGCTTCGGCCGGATCGGCCGCGACATCCTCCGGTGCGTGCTGGAAACGCCGGACAGCCCGATCGAAGTGGTGGCGGTCAACGACATCACGTCCCCGGAGATGCTGGCGCACCTGCTCGCCCACGACTCCACCTACGGGCGGTTGCGCATCCCGGTCGAGGTCGTCGACGGCGAAGCCCTCCGTGTCGGCGACCACCTCATCCAAGCGACCTCGACCGCGGACCCCGCGCAGCTGCCCTGGCGCGAATACGGCGTGGACGTCGTCGTCGAATCGACCGGCAAGTTCCGCACCCGCCAAGCCGCCGGCGTGCACCTGGCCGCCGGCGCGAAGAAGGTCGTGATCTCCGCGCCCGGCAAGGACGTCGACGCGACGATCGTCCTCGGCGTCAACGAAGACGACTACGACCCCGCGAACCACCACATCGTCTCGAACGCCTCCTGCACGACCAACTGCGTCGCACCCATGGTGAAGGTCTTGCACTCGGCGTTCGGCATCCGCCGCGGCCTGCTCACCACGATCCACAGCTACACCGGCGACCAGGCTCTGCTGGACCGCCCGCACAAGGACCCTCGCCGTGCCCGCTCCGCGGCGGTCAACGTGGTGCCCACCAGCACCGGCGCCGCCAAGGCGATCGGCCTGGTGCTCCCGGAACTGGCCGGCAAGCTCGACGGCGTCGCGGTCCGCGTCCCGGTCGAAGACGGCTCGCTGACCGACCTGACGGTCGAGCTCGAGCGCCCGGTGACGGCGGAGCAGGTCAACCACGCGTTCGCCGAAGCCGCCGACGGTGACCTCAAAGGCATCCTGCGCTACACCGAGGCACCCATCGTGTCCCGCGACATCATCGGCGACCCGGCGTCGTGCGTGTTCGACGCCCAGCTGACGAAGGCCGACTCGCACCTGGCGAAGGTGTTCGGCTGGTACGACAACGAATGGGGCTACGCGACCCGCACGGTCGAGCTCGTGGAGCTCATTGGACGCTCGCTGTAGCCTCCGCTGCCGCGGGTGCCCGCCGGTGACGCGACCTCGGCGGGCACCCGTCCCGATCGGCCGCTGCAGGATCTCGCGTTCGACGGTCTCCTTGACCTCCTCGTCCGGACGCAGGAACGACCGCGGGCGTCCCTGCGCGCCAGGACACCCACCAGGTGACCCGCACCGTTCACGACGTACAGGCAGCGCAGGTTCGTCTCCACCAGCCGCCTCGCCGCGGCCACCAGGGGTTCGTCCTTGGCGACGGTCGGCACGCGACGGGTCATCAGCTCCCGGGCGGTCAGGCCCTGCGCCTTGCTCCACACCCGGAGCCACCTGGCCCCGCGCTCCTGCCGGGCGTCGCGGCCGTGGCGGGCCAGCAGATCGGCCTCATCGACGACGCCGATCGGGTGACGGTGCTCGTCGACCACCGTGCTCGCGGCAATGGCGTGCTCGGCCAGAAGGGCAACCAACTCCTTGAACGACGTCTCAGGGCCTGCCGGTACGACCGGCCGGCTCATCGCCATCCGGAAGTCAAGCGGCCGAAGCCGCTCCCGGCGCGAGGCTTCCGCCCTGGTTCGGAGGGACTTTGGTCAGTTCCGCGTGGTCCCCGGGAACCGGCGTCCAAGGGCCTCCCGGCCGGGGACCTTCGACCCCAGAACTTCCGGCGGCACCGGCCGAAACTGACCGCAGCACCGAAAAGATTGGAGGTTTCCCCATGTCCATCCGACCGGATGAGAAGAAGACCACCTCGGTTCACCGGGGTACCGAACCGGCGCCGATCCCCGATTTCGTCGCCGGCCCCACCGTCGCCGGGAAGTCCCTGGCCGTCCTGCGCGTCGCCACCGGGTTCGTGTTCCTCTGGGCGTTCGTGGACAAGCTATTCGGCCTGGGCTACGCGACCCCGGCGAAGGGCGCCTGGATCAGTGGCGGCTCGCCGACCAAGGGCTTCCTCAGCAGCGTGCACGTCGGCCCCTTCGAGTCGATGTTCCACGCCTGGGCCGGCACCTGGTGGGCCGACACGCTGTTCATGCTCGGCCTGGCCGGCGTCGGCATCACCGTCATCGCCGGCATCGGACTGCGGCTGTCCGCCGCCGCCGGTGCGCTGATGATGCTCATGATGTGGGCCGCCGAATGGCCCTTCGCCCTCAGCACCAGCACCGGCGAAGCCACCCACTCGACCAACCCGATCATCGACTACCACATCATCTACGCGCTCGTCCTGATCGTGCTGGCCGCCGCGGCGGCCGGGAACACGTGGGGACTCGGCCGGCGTTGGGCCGCCCTCGTCGGCGACCGCACGTGGCTGCGCTGACCACATCGCCCCAGGGCGCCCGCCGACCGGCGGGCGCCCTTTCCCCTGCCCGAAAGGAAGAACGATGAAGGCACTCGTGTACGACGGCCCCGGCCGGCGCAGCTGGACCGAGCACGCCGACCCCGAGCTCACCGCACCGACGGACGCCATCGTCCGGATCGACGCGGTCACCATCTGCGGCACCGACCTGCACATCCTCAAGGGCGACGTGCCCGAGGTCGAGCGCGGCCGGATCCTGGGTCACGAAGCGGTCGGCACGATCACCGAGACCGGCTCCGCGGTGACCACCGTCCAGGCCGGCGACAAGGTGCTGGTCTCCTGCATCTCCGCGTGCGGGCGCTGCGAGTACTGCCGGCAGGCCGCCTACGGCCAGTGCCTCGGCGGTGGGGGCTGGATACTCGGGCACACGACCGACGGCGTCCAGGCCGAGTACGCGCGCGTCCCGTTCGCCGACACCTCGACGTACGTGCTGCCGTCCGGGGTGAGCGACGAGTCGGCGCTGATGCTCGCCGACATCGTCCCGACGTCCTACGAAGTCGGCGTCCGCAACGGCGGCGTCAAGCCGGGCGACACGGTGGTGATCGTCGGGGCCGGGCCGATCGGGCTGGCCGCGATCACCAACGCCCAGCTGTTCGCCCCGAGCACGATCATCGTGGTGGACAAGGAACCGGCCCGCCTCGACGCGGCGAAGTCGTTCGGTGCGGATGTGCTGGTCAGGCCTGGCGAGGCGGCGGCCGCGGTGGCCGAGGCCAGTGGCGGGTTGGGCGCAGACGTCGCGATCGAGGCGGTCGGCGTCCCGGAGACGTTCGAGCTGTGCACGCGGCTGGTCAAGCCGGGCGGGCACGTGGCGAACGTCGGCGTCCACGGCGCACCCGCGACCCTGCACCTCGAGGAACTGTGGATCAAGAACGTCACCATCACGACCGGCCTGGTCGACACCTCCAGCACCCCGATGCTCCTGCGCATGCTCGCCGCGGGCCGGCTGGACACGAGCCGGTTCATCACGCACCGGTTCGGGCTCGATGAGATGGACGAAGCCTACGACGTCTTCGCCCAGCCCCAGGACAGCAACGCGCTGAAGGTCGCACTGTTCCGCAGCTGACCGAGCAAGAAGCGGCCACCATCCGGATCGGATGGTGGCCGCTTCCCCGTTGACCGCGGATTCAGCTGCGCGGCTTGTGCGAGCTCAGAATCCCGACCGGCCCCGGCGGAACCGGGGACACACCTCGATCGTCGAAACGGCCCTGCAGCGTCTGCCGCACCTCAACGACTCCATCCACCCGGCGGACCAGCGCCACGATGACCGGGATCATGCTCGTCCGCTCGACGGTGCCGTTGAGGGTCACGATGCCGTTGTGCACCGAAACGTACAGAGACGCGGGATCCATGGCCATCTCCCGCAGCAGCACCTCCTCCCGGACCTCGTCCCGGATCACGTGGTCCGTGCGCAGGAACACCCGCAGCAGGTCCGAACGGGACACCACGCCGACCAATTTGCCCTCGTCGTCGACCACCGGCAAGCGGTGGAAATGGTGCTCCTCCAGCAGTTTCGCGGCCACTGTGACGTCGTCGCCCGCGTGGACGGTGACCGCCGGCGTCGTCATCAGGTCGGCGACGAACGCCGCGCCGGCCTTCCGTTTCGCCTGCCGGGAACCGGGCTTGAGCAGGCCGTGCGGGGCCTCGCGCTCGAGCAGATCGCCCTGCGAGACGACCCCGAGCACCAGGTCGTCCTCGTCGACCACGGGTGCGCCGCTGATGTTCCACGTGGCCAGCAGGAGCGCGACCGCCTTGAACGGCGTGTCCGGCCCGACAGTGGTGACTTCGGTCGTCATGACCGAACCCACTTTGCGGCGGCTGGGCATCTTGACCTCCTTCACAGCAGCGGTCCGGGGTAGTAGCTGCCCACGGGTTCCGACGCCGCCGCCGGTTCCTTCTCCGGTTCCGGGACCGTCCGCGCCGGGATGACCACCACCGGGCAGCTCGCCTCGCGCAGGCAGTGCTCGGCGACCGAACCGACCAGCAGCTTCAGCAGCCGGCCGCGGCCGTGGCTGCCGAGCACCAGCATCGCCGCGGTCTTCGACGCCTCCTCCAGTGCCACCGCGGCCGAGTGCTCGGCCAGCTCGGCCCGGACGGCCACACCCGGGTGCTCCGCCCGCACTTCGCCGACGACGTCTTCGAGCTGTCGCCGCTCCCGGTCGGCGACCGTCTCCGGCGATCCGGCGACCGCCGCACCGAGGTCGGCGACCGGCTCGAACGACCACGCACGCAGCGCGACGACCTGACGACCGCTCTGCGCGGCCTCGAACACCGCCCAGCGCAGCGCGGCCACGCTGACCGCCGAATGGTCCACGCCGACGACGATGTCGCCTTGGTTTGCCGTTGTCATGGGAATTCACCTTCTCCTGTTCTCAAGAATGGGTGTTCGGGTCCAGCTCGCGGAACCACTCGTGCTGCCACTGGGCGAACCGGAAGCGGTCGAGGGAGAACACGGCCAGCCGGTAGGCGAGGGCGAGCAGCGCCAGTGCGCCCAGCCAGAGACCGAGCCCGAGGACCACGGCGTCGATGACGACACCCGCGCCGCTGAGCGGGGGATCCACCGGGCTGCCGGTGCGATCCACCCAGACGGTCAGCGTTTCGCCCTTGAGCTTGCCCTCGTCGGCCACGATCTTGCCGACCCGGCGCGTCCCGTCGGGGAGCGTCCAGGTTGCGTCGGTGGGCCGGCCGTTTCCGACGACACCGGCGCGCGAGTTGACCGTGATGTCCGGCCCGTCGGCGAGCAGGGTGGCGGTCACCTGCATGCGCTCGCTGACCTGCTGCGCCGACTCTCCTTGCTGCCGCACGAAGGTTTCCGAACCGAGGGCGGCGGAGACCGGCAGCGCGGCGAGCGCGAGCAGCGCCACGAAGATCAGCAGGCCCGCTTGGAACCGGTCCGAGGCCCGCGCCACCGACCCGCGGCGGGACAGCACGGTGCGCCACATCCGCGCGATCGAATTCGACGACGTGCTCATGGGTCCGGTCCTCTCCGGTCGGAAGTCTTGGCTACGAACAGAATCATCGATTTCCGGCGCCGCCCGAAGAGGAATTGGACCCCGGCGTGTGGGGACCGGCCCACACTCCTCGCGAGGCCCTCCGACGACGCACCGAGGACTTAGGACCCTGTACCGCAGCCGGGCACCGACGGGATGGTCGGAGACCCCACGGAAGGGAGCATCGACCATGCGCGCCCGCGAAATCATGACCATCCCGACCTTCGCGTTGACACCGTCCGCGACGCTCGAAGAAGCAGCTGAGATGATGACCGGCCACGGTTTCACGACGATGCCGGTGATCGACGGCGACGGGCGGCTGCTCGGCCTGCTGTCCGAAGCGGACATCCTGCGGGCCCCGGTCCCGGCCGGCGATCCCGACACCGGCGTGATGCTCGGCGGTGGGCCGCGCACGGCCGGTTCGGTGATGCGCGAGCACGGCTTGGCCGTGCCGGGCGACCTCGACGTACGTGAGGTGGCCAGCCTGATGACCGACGCCGACGTGCGCTCGGCGCCGGTCGTCGACGGCGGGCACGTCGTCGGCATGGTGACCTTCCAGGACGTGCTGCGCGCGCTCACCGGCAGCCGGCGGAGCTGACGCTCAGCTCGCCGGCACGTCCCGTCCGGCGCGGTGGGTCAGCACGTCCTCGATCGGGCGGCGGGCCGTGAGCCGGGTCGGCGAGCCGTAGCCGATGCGCAGCAGCGTGTGCGGCTGACCCAGCCCGGCGAAGATCCGGCCGAGCGCCTCCCGCGTCCGCGGGGTTTCGAACGGCTGGGACAGGAAGGACGTCGCCAGGCCTTCGACGGTCGCGGTCAGCAGCACCCGCTGCATCGCCATCCCGGCCCGGACCTCCGCGTGCGGCCCCCGGTCCCGGGTCAGGACCACGCCGAGCAGGGGTTCCTGCTCGTATTCGCGCGGCGGCAGGTTCTCGTTTTCGTGCGACGCGCGCAACGTCACGACTCCCGGCCCGTACGGGGGCGGCCCGGCCGCGACCCGCGGCACACCGTCGGGGCTGCCGGGCTCCCGGTGGGTCCAGAACGCCGCTTCCGCCCGGAAGGCCGGATCGTCGGACTGCAGCGTCTCTGCCTGCCGGACCAGCGACGCCACCGTGCTGTACCGGCCGGACACGTTGAGGTACTCGATCTGCCCACCTTCCTGCAGCGCCGCGGACTTCAGCGCGGTCCGCGCCGCGGACGGCACCTCCTTGTCCAGCATCGGACGGCGGTTGGTGTGCCGGCGGAAGACGGCTTCGGCGAGCTTGCGCTCCGCCGCGGTGGCCTTCTGGTTGCCGTCGAGCCGGATCACCGCGACCAGGTCCGGCTCGGCCGGGTCCGGCAGCATCCGGACGATCGCGGCGAGCCCGTTGGCCCGCAGGCAGATGACGAGGTTGAACGCGGCCGCACCGCAGGCGAGCCGGGCTTCGCGCCCGAGCGGGTCGGCGATGTCCAGGACGCGATCGCGGTCCAGCCAGACCTCGATCACCTCGTGCTCGACGACGAACCGCCAGGGCTGGGTGTTGTGCGGTGAGGGCGCGCGCACGGCCGAGGCGAGGGCTTGGTCGAACACAGTGGGCAGTGGTCGGCTCATCAAGGGCTCCGGGTCACTCGGGGGCGAACACCCAGCTTCACCGGTGGCCCCGCCCGGCGGCGACGGTCGCGCGTCACGACCCGGAGGGACTAAAGACCTCTCGGCGCCCTTCGCTGAGACCGGCTTCAGCCGGCTGGTGGGATGCTCGGCCGACGCCATCGGAGGGCCGCCCCATGGACCGGCGAGCAGTACATGAGCAGTGGGAACGCGACCGCGCCACCCTCCACGAACTGGTGGCCGCCGTGACGGCCGCCGATCTCCGCCGGCGGTCGGCCGGCACCCGGTGGACCAACGGGCAGCTGGTGTTCCACCTCGTGTTCGGCTACCAGATCGTGCGTGCCCTGCTGGTGCTGGTCCGCCTCTTCGGCCGGTTACCCGACTCCGTCAGCCGCCGGTTCGCCGCCGCGCTGAACGCGGCCACTCCCCCCTTCCACGTCATCAACTACCTCGGGTCCTGCGGTGGCGGACTGCTCGGCCCCGAGCGCGCGGCCGCCTGGCTGGACCACATCATCGCGTCATTGCACCGCAGCCTGGACCGGGCCACCGAGGCCGACCTCGCCCGCGGAATGCACTACCCGACGCGGTGGGATCCCTTCTTCCGGCCCACCATGACGATGGCCGACGTCTACCGCTACCCGAGCCTCCACTTCGCGTTCCACCGGCAGCAGCTCACCCTCGACCGGTAGCGCTCAGCACAGCACGCTCCCCGTCCTCCGGGACCACCGCGCACCAACCGGCTTCGGCGTGCAAGGTCTTCGCGAACGCTTCTGAAGCGACCGCCTCCCCTTCGATGACGAAAGCCGTCTCGGGTGGCCGTGTCGCCGTCGCCCAATCGAGCGTCTCCGCCGGTCCCGCGAATTCGCCGGTGCTGCCCAGCGCCGTCACCTCCGCCCGGACCGGCACGTACCGGCCACGAACCTTCAGCTGGCGGGTTCCGCTCGCGAGCTGTGCGGCGCGGGTTCCCGGGGCCGGCGGCCCTAGCAGGACCACCCCGTTGCGGGGGTCCGGCAGCATCTCGGCTAGGTGCCGCAGCACGCGGCCGGAGTCCGCCGTCGCCAAGCCGGCCACGACGATCGACGGCCGATCGGACACCTGCTCGACCAGCCCGGCGGGAACGCCGACGCGCCCGCCACGATGCAGCTCGGGCCGGCGCTCTCGCTCGGCGCGCTGGTGGACTTCGACGGCCGAGAGCCCGGCGGGACTGTCCAGCACCACCGGCAGCTTCGGGATCTCCCCCGCGGCCATCAGCTCGTCCACCATCGTCAGCAGCCCTTCGGCACCGACCGCGGCCGCCGGGACGAGGACACTGCCGCCCCGGTTCACCGCGCGGCGAACCGGCCGGCCAGGTGCCCGTCGCCGGCCGGGGACGGAGCGGCTAGCACAAGGGCGTCCGACCGCGGCCGCGGATCCGGCGGGCACAGCAGGGCATGCTCCGCCGCGCCGAGCGGGCCGGCGAACACGACCGAACGGCCGCCGGCCCGGATCCGCACCCAGGCCGCCCCGAGCCGGCCGCCGGCGCGGCCGAACTCGAACTCCGCGCCGCCGAATTCCTGCAGCGTGCCGTACTCGACCGGCCGCACCAGAGCGACCGCTCGGGAGACGTCTTCCGCGCGGAACGGCGGAACGGCCGGGCCGGGTCCGGCCCATCCGCCCGCCTCGGCGGCGAGCGCGTCTTCGGTGAACTGCGTCGCGGCGTCGGACAACGCCAGCGGAAGCAATGCGGCGGTTCCCGGCGTTGCGAACACCGGCCGTGCCAGCCTTCGGCGACCAGCTGCGGCAGGAAGCCCGCGGTGCTCCTGCCGAGGTCGGCGCTCGGCAGGAGCACCGCGCCGACCGCGTGCAGTTCGTCCGGTACGGGCGAGAAGTTGCGCCGCCACAACGCGTCCGGGCCGGCGAACAGGCCGCAGCCGACCAGGATGCGCGTGCCGGGCAACTCGAGGAGGTTGCGGGCGCCGGTGGGGCCGCCGAGGAAGGTTAGGACCGGATCGGGGCCGGACGTCGGCCGGTGACCGGCCACGTGCGGCGTCCCCGGCCACGGGCTGGTGCGGTAGCGCACGGACGCCCGGGATCCTCGGACATCGTGTCCTTCCCTTCCCCCTCAGCCGGCGACGTCACGCCGCCGGAACCTCGCCACGCCCGCCGCGCCCAGCACCGCGCCCAGTGCGGTGAGCCAGAGCAGCGGGGCGGCCTGGACGGCTGCGCCCGGCAACTTCGGCGAGTGGGTGAACGGCGAGAGGTCCAGCACCCACCGGTCCAGTTTCAGCAACGTGCCGAACTCGCCGAGCAGCAGGAACGTCGTCAGCGCGACCCAGGCGAACGCGACCGCCCGCGCCAGGAAGCCGAACAGTGCCGCCGCGATCCCGGCGAGCACCCAGACGGCGGGCAGCTGGGCCAGTCCCGCGCCGGCCAACCGGGCGACTTCGGTGCCGGGCGTGCCGAGGCGGACCCCGTACGCCAGCCCGGCCGTGAGGCCCAAGGACGTCAACAGCACGACGGGTGCCCCCGCAGCGAGCAGCAGATATCCCGCCATCAGGCGGCGGCGGTCGAGCGCGGTGGCCAGCAGCGGTTCGACGCGCAGCGCCCGCTCTTCGCTCCGGAAGCGGACCAGGACGGTGATCGCGTACGCCGAGGTGATGACGGCCGCCATCGAGAACTCGGCCGCGAGGAAAGCGTCCTCCATGGCCTGCTCGCCGCCGAGAGCGGCGATCAGCGCCCGGGCACCCGCGCTGTCGAGCATCTTCCCGACGTTGCCCGCGAGGCCGCCCAGGACCAGTCCCAGCAGGACGTACCCGGCGAGCCAGGCACCGAGGTTCGCCCGGTTGAGGCGCCACACCAGGCCCCACGCGCCGGTCAGCGAGCGACCGGCGTGAGCCGGGCCCGCCCGGTCCAGCAGCAGCCCGGCGTCGAGGTCGCGGGCCCTGACCGCCGCGACGGCCACCACGACCAGCGCGACCGCGACGAGCAACGGGAGGGCCAAGACCCACCAGACGTCGCCGGCGAAGGGCCGGACCTGCTGGGTCCACCCGATCGGCGACACCCAGGACAACCAGCGCGGGCCGGCGGAGTCGCCCACCGCACGCAGGAAGTATGCGCCGAGCAGCGCGACGACGGCGAGCCCCGACGCCGCTCGCGCGCTCTTGGTCAGCTGGGCGGTCACCGCGGCGAGCCCGCCGAAGACGAGCCCGGAGCCCGCCCAGCCGAGGCCGAAGGCCAGCGATCCGGCCACCGGCAACCCCGCCGCCGCGAGCCCGGCGCCGCTGAAGAGTCCGATGACCAGGCTCGACACGGTCGTCACGACCACTGCCGCCGCCAACCCGGCGAAGCGTCCGACCACGGCGGACCCGAGCAGTTCCCGCCGCCCGGCTTCCTCCTCCGCCCGGGTGTGCCGGACCGCGGTGAAGATCATCAGCAGCGCGATCAGGGCTGCGCCGAACGCGGTCAGCTTGAAGACGGACGTCGCGCCGAGGGTTGGTTCGTACACCGGGCCGTAGAGCGCCACCAGGGCCGGAACCGAGTTGATGCTGCCGGCCGCGCCCCGCTGGTCCCCGGCGGCCGGGTAGATCGCCGCCGTCGCCGCGGCCGACGACGCTGCCACGGCGGTGAACACCGCGGTCCACACCGGCAGCCGGATCCGGTCCCGACGCAAAGCCAGCCGGACCAGCGCGCCGGTGCCGGTGAGGGAGCTCATGCCGGCACCGCCGTCCGGACGTCTTCGGTGCGGTAGTGCCACAGGAACAGCTCCTCCAGCGTCGGCGGGTTGCTGGTCAGGCTCCGGACCCCGTGCCGGCTCAGCAGGCCCAGCACCGTGGCCAGTTCGGCGTTGTCGACGGTCAGCCGCACGCGGTCGCCTTCGGTCGTGCAGTCGTGCACCCCCGGTAAGCGGGCGAGGCCGTCCACAGTGCCGGACAGCCGTGCGGTGATCGTGGTCCGGCCGAGGTGGCGCAGCTCGTCGAGGCTGCCGGAGTCGACCAGGCGGCCGGCTCGGATGATGCTGACCCGGTCGCAGAGGGCCTCGGCCTCGGACAGGATGTGGCTGGACAGCAGGATGGTGCGGCCCCGCTCGCGTTCCTCGCGGACGCACTCGCGGAAGATCTGCTCCATCAACGGGTCGAGCCCGCTGGTGGGCTCGTCGAGCAGCAGCAGTTCTACGTCCGAGGCCAGTGCGGCGACCACGGCGACCTTCTGCCGGTTGCCCTTCGAGTACGCCCGGCCCTTAGTGCGTGGGTCCAGCTCGAACAGGTCGAGGTACCGCTTGCGGCGCTTCGGATCCAGGCCACCGCGCAGGCGGCCGAGCAGGTCGATGACCTCGCCGCCGGTGAGGTTCGGCCACAGCGAGACCTCACCGGGGACATAGGCCAGCCGCCGGTGCAGCGACACCGCGTCGCGCCACGGGTCGCCGCCGAGCAGCCCCAGCTCGCCGGAGTCGGCGCGCAGCAGGCCCAGCAGCAGTCGCAGGGTGGTCGTCTTACCGGCGCCGTTCGGCCCGAGGAAACCGTGCACCTCACCGGTGCGGACGGTCAGGTCGAGCCCGTCAAGCGCCTTGGTGTGCCCGAAGGTCTTCCGGAGGTCCCGGATCTCGATCGCGGCGCTCATCGCGTGCTCTCCAAGAGGATCCGGCGCTCTGCCGAGGCGATGGCCGCACGGGCCGGGACGAGGACGTCGGGGTTGACCGAGATCGACGTGATGCCGAAGCGCACCAGGTGCTCAGCGAAGCCGGGCTTGGTCGAGGGCGCCTGGCCGCACAGCGAAGAGGTGATATTGCGGTGCCGGGCGATGCGGACGATCTTCTCGATCGCGTCGAGCACGGCGGGGTCGGCTTCGTCGAACAGCTCGGCGCACACGGCCGAGTCGCGGTCGACGCCCAGGACCAGCTGGGTGAGGTCGTTGCTGCCGATGGACACGCCGTCGATCCCCATGCCCGCGTATTCGGGCAGCCAGTGCACGACCGAGGGCACTTCGGCCATCACCCAGCGGCGCAGGCCGCGCTGCCGGCCGAGCGGGCTCGCGTCGACCAGCTCCAGGCACTCCTCCAGCTCCCACTTCGTCCGCACGAACGGGATCATCAGGTGCAGGTTCGGCGTCTGCTCCCGCACTCGCGCCAGTGTCTCCAGCTCGAGGGCGAACAGGTCGCGCTCGCGCACGTACCGGTAGCAGCCCCGGTAGCCGATCATCGGGTTGCTCTCGACCGGCTCGAACTCTTCCCCGCCGGCCAGGCCGCGGAACTCGTTCGTCCGCAGGTCGGTCGCGCGGTAGACGACCGGACGAGTACCGAACGGACGCGTGATCTTGAGGAGCGACTCGGTCATCTTGTCCACGAAGGACCGTTCTTCGCCCTTGGCGAGCAGGTCGCGTGGGTGGCGGCCGTCGAGGGCCTCGGTGAGCAGGAACTCCGCACGAAGCAGGCCGACGCCGTCCACCGCCTGCGCGGCGACCTCTTCGGCGTGCTCAGGCATGGCGAGGTTGACGTACAGCTTGGTGCCGATGGCTTCCGGCGCCACGGGCGCAGCGACCGCCTCGGTGCGGGCCGGCGCCTTCTTGACCACGCCCGGCCGGACCTCGCCCTTGGTGCCGTCGACGGTGACCAGGCTGCGGTCGGCCAGGACGCGGGTGGCGTCGCCGGTGCCGACCACGGCCGGCACGCCCAGCTCGCGGGCGACCACGGCCGCGTGGCAGGTCATCCCGCCACCGTCGGTGACGACCGCGGACGCCCGGCGCATCGCCGGCACCCAGTCCGGGTTGGTCATCGGCGCGACCAGGACCTCGCCGTCGCGGAGGTGCTTCGCCTCGACGGGGTCGTGCAGCACGCGGACCGCGCCGCTGCCCTCACCCGGCGACGCTCCGAGCCCGTTCACCAGTGCCTCGGTCGTCACCGGCGTGACCGGCGGCAGCGTCGTGATCGGCCGGGACTGCACCAGGGAGATCTCGTTGTCGGCGATCGCGAACTCGATGTCCTGCGGCACGCCGTAGTGCTCCTCGACCCGAGAGGCCATCCGGGCCAGCTCGAGCACCGCGGTTTCGCTCAAGACCCGGCGGCCGCCGGCGGGCTCGGGGAGCTCGATGGTGACGTCGCCGCCACTGGCGTCGGCCACGATCTTGTGGGTCTGCCTGCCGATCCGGACCGAGTGGATGAGCAGGTCCTTCTTGCCGATGACGTAGGTGTCGGGCTCGACGGCCCCGCTGACGATTGCCTCCCCCTGGCCGAAGACGGCTTCGACGACGATGCGATCGCGGTCGCCGGTCCGCGGATCGGCGGTGAAGATCACGCCGGACCGTTCCGACTGGATCATGCGCTGGACGACGACGGCGATCGCGGGCTCGCCGGTGAACCCACGGCTTGCCCGGTAGCTCACGACACGCGGGCTGAAGAGCGACGTCCAGCAGTCGACGACGTGCTCGGCGACCGCGTGGTCACCCCAGATGTTGGTGTAGGTGGCGTTCATCCCGGCGAAGGACGCTTCCGCGCCGTCCTCCCCGGTGGCCGACGACCGGATCGCCACCGGCGTCGACCCACCCAGCCCGCGGTACGCCTCGGTGATCTCGGTGTGCAGCTCGCCGGTCAGCCCGGCGCGCCGGACGAGGTCGCGCATCTCGTCGCACGCCTCGGCCAGTGCCGCGGTGTCGTCCACGTTGACCAGTGCCTTGGCGTGCAGGTCGGCCAGCTCCGTACGGACCCCCGCGTGCTCCAGCGCGGCCCAGTAGCCGTCACGGGAGATCACGAATCCGCCGGGAACGGGGAAGCCGGCGGAAATCAGCTCGCCGAGGTTGGCGCCCTTCCCGCCCACGGTTTCATCGTCGACGAGCCGGATTTCGGCCAGGTCGCGTACGTACGTCATCGGAGTCCTCCTGAGGATTCGTTGCGGAACAGTTCGCCGAGCGGGAGCCGCGGGGAAGGGGCGGCCGGGACCGCGGGATAGCCGAACCGGAAGATCGCCTGCGGCACTCCCGGCAGGACCACTTCCGACACCAGCCGGGCCCGGAATCCCGTCAGGTGCAGGGGCTGGGTGATGACCGACCCGGCGAGCGCCTTCGCCGTCGCGGTCAGCCAGATGCGCTGCAAGGCGGCCCCGGCGGCCAGGTGCTCGGCCCTCGTATCGCCGTCGGTGCAGACGACCAGCAGGTTCTCCGCGGCCAGCCGGTCGGCCAGCACGACGTCGTCAGGCACCGGAGTATCGGTTCGCACTAGCCCCGCCACCGGCAGGGCCTCGGAACTCAGGGCTTCCTCGGGGACGCCGTCCCCGGTCACCGTCGTGTGCGCTGTCCACATCGCCAGCTCGCGCTGGTAGCCACGGTCGTCGCGAAGTACGCGCGTGGCGAAGCCCAGCAGCTCCGCCAGCTTGTCCAAGTGTGCAGGGGCCGCCACGTGCACTCCCGTCGTCTCCCCTGCCACGACCAGCGCGGCGCGGACGCCCGGTGGTACGCGGCCGTGGTAGAACGCACGCCGGTGACTGCGGCGGCGCGCGATGGCTTGGAACAGCGTGTAGTCCTGGGTGGAAGCGGCTTTCGGACGGCCGATCGTCACCGTGGCGACGACGTCGTCGCCGTCCTGGAACTCGGCGTGGCAGTCCCGGCCGAGGGTGCGGATCGCGAGTTCGAGGTTGGTGAGCGCGGCACCGCAGGACATCAGCCGGTCACGGCCGAACGGGTCGTGCCGGCGCAACTCGACGGCCCGCCGCTGGAGCAGGTCCACCTCGGTCCCGCGTACCCGCAGCTGCCACGGCTGGCTGTTGTGCACCGAGGGCGCGCGGCTCACCGCGCGGGCGAGCACGCCGATTTGCTCGTGGGTCAAGGCTGCCGGTGCTGCGGCGGTCATCGCGGTCACTCCCGGACGCGGAGTCGGGCGCTCCGCTCTCGTCATGGTGGGACGTCGCGGTGCGCGGCCACCGGAGCACAAAGTCCCCGGCTCCGGCGGAATTCGGCCCCTACCGGCCTTCGCGGGGGTGGCGCACGATCGCCGTGACACCAAAGAGAAAGTGAGACCTGCCATGACTTCGCCGAAACCGCACACGGGCCGCGTAATCGTCGTCGGGACGGACGGCACTCCCCGCGGCGACGCGGCGTTGAGGTGGGCGCTCGACGTGGGCGCGCACGCCGGAGACGTCGTCCGCGCGATCCTGGTCCGGCCGCGGGATTCGCTGCTGCCGGGCACGTCCTTCGCGATCCAGCCGCACGGCCGAGTGCCGGAGGCAGGCTACTCGCTGGACGACCACATCGCCGGCTTGGGCGTCGACACGGCAGCGTCGGTGGAAACCCGCACGGTCCACGGCGACCCCGCGACGGAACTGGTGACCGCATCGGCCGACGCGGACCTGCTGGTGCTGGGCACCCACCGCGGCGGCGCGGTGTCGGACCTGGTGCTGGGCAGCGTCGGGCGCGAGTGCGTCCGGTTCTCCCGCTGCCCGGTTGTGGTCATAACCCCGGAGGCGGCCCGCCACCTGATCTCGGCCTGACTGATTGTCGAACTGGCTGCTGGGCATCGACCTTCGGGGCGTGCCCAGCAGCTGGTTGATCGACGATGGGGTTCTGCACTCGACGCCTGGACTACCGGTATGTTGCGATCCACCGTCGCAGCAGGTCGGCTACATACTTCTGTTGCTCGTCCAGGCTCATCGCCGCTGGAACCTCCTGCTGCACGTGTCGGCCACCCTCCAGCGGTGAGAGATTGTTTGCCGACTGCGTCAAGCGCTTCTGCGAGGACACCGACAGGCCCAGAGCGGCAGCGATCCCTTTACTACCGCCGAACTCCTCGGACGAGTATTCGTAGATCATGTAGAAGTCCGCTGCGGTGCGCCCGAACCTCCCGTTCAGCCAAAGAGCGTTCTTGAGACTGTCGCTGGCCTGCACACCGCGCTTGGCTAGTTCGGCGAAGTCGGCGACGTCGTTGCCCACGATGCCGTACCCGATGGCGATACCGGCCATCACCCAGACATTACCGGCACCGTCGCGGACGCTTCCCTCGCCGAGACCGGACAAGCGTTCGTCCTTCAACTCTCCAGCACCGGCACGCCATGCACGGAGAACTCCCAGGCCGGTTTGGAATCGCGCTCGCGCCTGCTCCCTCGCGCCTTGGGTCGGTGGGCACTCCCACGACCCACACTCGCAGGCCGTTCTCACCGGCCTGCCGCATCACACAGCTCGGGAAGAGAATCGCACAGATTTCTATCAGCAAGTCCTCGTCGGCACCCTGGCACAACGCAGGTGCAGGGAAAGAGATCAGCCGCGCTGTCTCAGCATCGGATCCACTGGCCGCCAAGTGACCTCCTGGGTTGGCTGGCAATTTACCCCTTCCGCAGGTGCCGACGGGTGGCCCAGCGGAACAGCTCGTCCGCGCCCCACACCAGGACCGGCATCGGCAGCATCAGCGCGATCATCCACGCCGGCAACGCCGCCGTCCCGAAGAGCGACTGCAGCGGCGGCAGGTAGATCAACGCCGCCGCGAAGAGGAGCTCGAACGCGATCCCGCCCAGCAGGAGCCGGTTCGTCGTCAACCCGACGGCCCGCAGGGAGACGCGCTCCATGCGGGACGCGAACGCCGTGCCGATCTGGCAGAACACGATCGCCGCGAAGCTGGCCGTGGTCGCCTGGAGGTACGCGTGGTGCAGCGGGGCGCCGGCCGAGACGTCCGCGCCCGGGTGCCAGCCCGCCGCGTACAGCAACGCGAAGAACGCTCCCAGCACCAGAACACCCGACAGCAGGCCCATGATTCCCCATGCCCGCAGGAGCATCCGGCCGGTGACCACGCCTTCGGACCGGCGTCGTGGCCGGCGGGACATCAGGCCCGGCTCCGCGGGCTCGCGGCCCAAAGCCAGCGCCGGCAGGGTCTCCGTGCCCAGGTCGATGGCGAGGATCTGCAGCACCGTCAGCGGCAGCGGGATCATCCCGCCCGACACCGCGAACAACAGGAACGGCAGCACTTCCGGCACCGCGTGCGCGAAGATGTACAACACGAACTTCCGGACGTTGTCGAACACCCGGCGCCCTTCCCGGACACCCGCGACGATCGTCGCGAAGTTGTCATCGGTGAGCACGACCGTCGCCGCTTCTTTGGCCACGTCCGTGCCGCCGACGCCCATCGCCACGCCGATGTCCGCACGACGCAATGCCGGGGCGTCGTTGACACCGTCGCCCGTCATCGCCACGACTTCGCCGCAGTCGCGCAACGCGTCGGCGATGCGCAGCTTGTCCTCCGGCGCGGCACGGGAGAACACGATCTCGCCGCCGGCGGTGAGCGCTTCGTCGAGGGCCGGTTCCGGCATCCGGGAGAGCTCGTCGCCGCTGATCACCCGGTCGGCGCCGATCCCGACGCGGCGGGCGATCTCCGCGGCCGTCAAGCCGTTGTCCCCCGTCACCACGTGGACGGTGATCCCCGCCGAATGACAGTCCGCAACCGCGGCGGCCACCTCCGGTCGCGGCGGGTCGACCAAGCCAACGAGCCCGAGCAGGCACAGATCCGATTCCGCTTCGTCACGGCTCCCCGGGACCGACGGCACCTCGCGCCGGGCCACGGCCAGCACACGCAGCGCCCGGCCCGCCATTTCGTCGACGCGCTCGATGATCCGCTCGCGCAGCGAGTCCGTCAGGGGCACCTCCGCGCCGGTCGCGTCGAGCGCCGAGGTGCACCGCGGCACCACCTGTTCGGGCGCACCCTTGGTGGCCACGAACAGCACCCCACCCATCAGGTCCACAGTGGACATCCGTTTGAGCCGGGGGTCGAACGAGTACAGCGTCTTCCGCGCGGCCTCCCGGGTCGCCGGGTCGAGCGCGGTCCCGTGGTCGGCCGCGTAGCCCAGCAGGGCCAGTTCCGTCGGATCGCCGCTCTCCGAGGCGAGGTCGGCGGTGCTGCAGCGCGCGAGCGACGAAGCCAGCACGCCGGAGTCGTCCAGCGGCTCGCCCACCCCGTCCTGGACCTCTTCGACGTGCATCGCGTTGCGGGTCAGGGTTCCGGTCTTGTCGGTGCAGATGACCGTCGTGGAACCCAGGGTCTCCACCGCGGAAAGCCGTTTGACCAGCGCGCCCTCCTTGGCCATCGACCGCACCCCGGCGGCCAGCGCTAACGTGATCGTCGGCAGGAGGCCTTCGGGAACGTTGGCGACGAGCAGACCGATCGCGAACACGAACGCCGCCGACCACGACAGCCCGGCCAGCCAGCCCAGCGGCAGGAACCCGATGCCGACCACGACGGCGACGCCGGCGATCAGCCAGGCGACCCGGCGCACCTGCCGTTCGAGGGGGCTTTCCTCGCGCCCCACCCGGGCCGAGAGCGAGGCGATCCGGCCGATCTCGGTGTGCCGCCCGGTGGCGTGCACGACCGCGTGGGCGGCGCCGGCGACGCACACCGTGCCGCTGAACACGAGCACCGGCGACTCCAACGGCCGCGTCGCGTCGTCATGAACGTCGGCCATCCGCGTTACCGGTGCCGACTCTCCCGTCAGCATCGACGCGTCGACGTCGAGGGTGCCTTCCACCAGCCGGGCATCCGCCGGGACGCGGTCGCCCTCGGCGAGCACCAGCACGTCCCCGGGCACGATCTCGGTCGCCGGCACGTGCCAGACGCTGCCGTCGCGCAGGACCGCCGCACGGTCGGGCAGGTACCGGCCGAGCGCTTCCACGGCCTTCTCCGCCTGCTGCTCCTGGACGAACGCCAGCAGGCCGTTGAGCACGATGACCCCGACGATCGCGATCGCGAGGTTCGTCGTCCCGGCGAACCAGGCGAGTCCCGCCGCGACCCACAGCAGCAGGGCGAGCGGGTGGATCAGCTGCCGCAGCAGCGCCAGCGGCCACTTCGCCCCGCTGTGGGACGGCAGCGCGTTCGGGCCACTCACCTGGAGCCGGCGGGCGGCTTCGCGGGCGGTCAGGCCGGTGACGTCGGTGCGCAGATCTCGCAGCAGGCGGGAAACGGGCTCGCGCGCGTCGACTTCGGGAGCGGCGTCCGCGACGGGTTTCGCCCTCAGGTGCATGGTCATCGTCAGGAGTTCCTTCGCTTCGGGGTGGCGAGGCCGACCAGGAGAACGGCTTGCGGGACACCGGGCAACAGCGACTCCACGACATCGCGTTGCCCGGGCTGTCGGACCGGCAGGGGCCGCGATGAGAACCCACGGACGGCCGCGGCGAGCCGGGTCGAGTGCAGCGCGGCGCCGGCCAGGACGTGGTGGCTACGCCGGTCACCGGGGGTGGTGATCAGCAACGACGACTGCCCGGTGACGTCGGTGCCGAGGTGCGAGAGGATCGGCGCCCACTCCGGGCGGACGATCCGGACGGCCGTGTCCGGCCAGAAGCCATCCGAGGCCAGCGCGCCCAGGACGGCCAGGCTGACCGGCCGCAGCTGCCCGTCGGTGCCGAGCTTGCGCAGCGCCGCGTACCGCGCCCACTCGCTGCTGGACGGCGGTCGCACTCCCCCGGCCCGGACGACGGCCGCGACGTCGGGGCGGTCCGGATCGTCCGGGAAGGCGAGCTCGGGTTCGCGGCCCAGCACCCGGACGACCGTCCAGATCGTGGACAGGACCGCACCGCACTCGAGCAGAGCGGCGGTGCCCGCCCGGTCACGCCGGGCGGGTGGCTCGGTCAGCACGACCTCGTCCGGCCGGACTTCGGCGACGCACCGGTTCGGGCCAAGCCGTACCAGCGCGTCGGCGAGCACGGCCCGGGTCGATTGGTCCCAGCGGAACCCTGGCGTGGTCATCCGCCGAGGTGTCTCGCGGCCGCCCGGCAGGTGGCCAGGAGCCCTTCGACGTCGATCACGGTGACGCGGTGCTCCAGGCCCGGTGGGACTTCCGCCTGCACATCCGGGTCCGGGGAAACCAGCGCGACCGGCACGTGGTCGCGGATCGCACACACGACGCCGAACTCCCGCGCGGTCAGCTCCGGCTCCTGGCCGCGGACGTCGACGAGCAGGTCGGGCTGGGCGAACGGTTCGTCGAGCGGGCAGCGGCCGCCCACCGCGAGCGCGCGGCAGAGCCCCGCGCGGCTGTGGCAGCGGCTGACCAGGCAGCCGGCGTCCCGCAGGGGCTGGAGCAGGAAGTCGGCGTCCCCGAAGGAAGACTCGGTCAACAGGACGTGCATGGCTTCACCTCACGGAAACTCGGGCGAGCGCCGCTTCGGCGCCACGGGCCAGCTCCAGGTCTTCCCGGGGCAGGACGATCAACGCGGGCACCGGCGAAGCGGGCAGGGTGACGATCCGGTCGACGTCGGTGTGCGGCACCTCGCCCGCCCGCAGGCCGAGCACGCCCAGCCCGTCGATGACCGAGGTGATCAGCTCCGGCTGGTGTTCGGCGACGCCGCCGGTGAACACCACCGCGTCCAGCTCCGCCAGGCTCATCGCCGCCGCACCGATCTCCCGCTGCAGCCGGTGCCGGTAGACATCGAGAGCCACCGAAGCGTCCCGCTCGCCGCGGTTCGCCGCCGCCAGCACCCGGCGCAGGTCGCCGTTGGTGCCGGTCATCCCGGCCAGCCCCGACCGGTGGAACAGCGCATCGGCCATCTCCGCCGGGCTCATCGGCACGGTCTGCATCACGTGCAACAGCAGACCTGGGTCGACCGAGCCCGACCGAGTGGCCATCATGGCGCCTTCGAGCGGGGTGAAGCCCATGCTGGTATCGACGCCGTGGCCGTCGCGGATCGCCGTCACCGACACCCCGGCCCCGACGTGGGCGCACACCAGCTGCAGCTCTTCCGGCGCCCGGCCCAGCAGCTCGCCGGTGCGGCGCAGGGCGTACTGGCACGACAGGCCGTGGAAACCGTAGCGGCGCAGTCGGTTCTGGGCCGTCCACGACCGCGGCAGCGGGTACCGGGCCGCGGCTTCGGGCATCCGCGCGTGGAACGCCGTGTCGAAGCAGGCCACCACCGGGGCCTCCGGCAGCAGCCGACGGACCTCCCGGGTCACCTCCAGCGACAGCGGCTGGTGGTTCGGCGCCAGCGACGTGAGCCGGTCGAGATTCACCAGCAGGGCGTCGTCCACCCTCGCGGGTGCCTTCTGCGACCCGCCGTGCACGAACCGGACGGCGACGGCGTCCACGTCGGACCAGCGGCGGATCGCCTGAGCGACCGCACCAGGGTCGGCCAGATCCCACGCCGTCCAGCCGACGGCGGTGCCGTCGGCGACGAGCGAGACCTTCATGCTCGACGAGCCCGGGTTCAGGGTCAGGACACGCACGGCTTTCCTCCTGGGGAAGTCAGTCCCGCAATCGGCGCAGGAACGGGTCGGCGGACGAGTCAGGCTCGAACCGGGCGCGGACGTCGAGCGCGACACACCCGTCCGCCCGCACACGCACGGGGTTGAGGTCCAGCTCGGCCAGTTCGGGCACCAGCTCGGCGAGCCGGCCGACCTTCAGCAGCAGCTCCCGCACTGCGGCCCGGTCGAGCTGCCCGGCCCACAGCGCTTTCGATGCGCGCAGGCCGTCGAGCAGCAGGTCCGCGTCGGCGCCGGTGAGCGGCGCGAGCCGGGCGGCGTGGTCGGCGATCAGGTCGGTGTCGACGCCGCCGAGGCCGAACACGATCAAGGGCCCGAAGACCGGGTCCGACCGCACCCCGACCAGCAGTTCGCGGCCGGGTTCGGCCATCGGCTGCACCGTGACCCCGCGCAGGGCCGACCCGAAACGGGACCGCAGGGTGCGGAAAGCCTCCATGATCCGGTCCGCGCCGTGCACGTTCAGCAGGACACCGCCGCCGGCGGTCTTGTGCAGTAGGCCGTCGGCGTCGGCCTTCAGCACGACCGGCGCATCGAGGTTCGCGGCCGCGGCGTCCATCGAGTCACCGGCTTCGACGTAGTGCGTCTCCACCATCGGGATGTCGGCCAGCCGCAGCAGCTCGACGGCCTCGGCGGGCGGCAGCCAGCCTGCGCGTCCGGCGGCGAATTCCTGCAGAGCCTCAGGATTTTCCAGCGGAGTCAGGGAATTTTCGGGTTCGGGGCGGTTCAGCCACTGCTCGTAGCGGACGAGCCGGGCCAGCACCGCGGCGGCCGCGGCCGGGTCGTCGTAGCAGGCCGTGACTCCAGTGCCGGGCACCAGCGGCGCGACCCGGGCCCGCTGGCCCGGCCGGACCGCGAAGACGGTCTTGTACTCCGGCGGGAGCACCGCCGCCAGCGACGTGCCGGGATCACCGACCGCGGTGGGCACGGTCGCCGCGATGACCGCGTCCACGCCGTCATCGGCCAGCACGGTACGCAGCGCCTCGGCGAACACCTCCGCGGAGACGGCCGCGGTCGTGTCGACAGGATTGCGCACCGCCGCCTCCGCCGGAAGCACCTTTGCGAGCCGCTCACGGGTGTCCTCGGACAGCTCGGCCATCACCAGGCCTTCGCGCTCGCAGGCGTCGGCGGCCAGCACCCCGGCACCACCGGCGTTGCTGAGCACGGCCACTCTGGGGCCGCCCGGCAGGAGCTGCCAGGACAACCCGGCGATGACGTCGACCAGCTCGGCGACGGTGTCGACGGCAATCACCCCGGCCTGCTCGAACAACGCATCCCGGGTGACCGCGGGGGTCGCCGCGGCGGCGGTGTGCGAGGCCGCCGCACGTTGGGCGGTGTCGCCGCTGCCGGACCGGACGGCCAGGACCGGCCGAGTCCGGGCGAGTCGGCGGGCCAGCCGGCTGAACTTGCGGGGGTTGCCGAAGGATTCGAGATACAGGACAGCCAGTTCGGTGCGGCGGTCGGCGGTCCACCACATCAGCAGGTCGTTGCCGCTGACGTCGTACTTGTCCCCGGTGGAGACCAGGGTGGACATGCCGAGGCCGAGGTCGCCGAGGGATTCCGCGAGCGCGATGCCGACTCCGCCGGACTGGGTGACGACGCCGATGTTGCCGGGCTGCACGCGGCTGCCCAGGAAGGTCAGATCGTAGGGACAGGCCGGGTCCGTGGAGAGGACGCCGAGGCAGTTTGGGCCGACCAGCCGTAGGCCGTACTCACGAGCCGCGGCGTGGACCCGCTCGCCGTGCACAGTGCCGGTCAGGCCCGAGGAGATGATCACGACCGCGCGCACGCCGTGTTTCCCGCACTCTTCGACCGCCTCCGCGGCGGCCGGGGCGGGCAGGCACACCACGGCCAGTTCGGGCGTGCGGCTCAGCGCCGCCACCGACGGAACGCTCGGCACGCCGAGGATTTCCCCGGCGTGCGGGTTCACCACTTCGACAGGCCCCGGGTAGCCGGACGCGACGAGGTTGGCCAAAACGGCGTGGCCCACCGAGCCCGGGCGCCGTCCCGCGCCGACGACAGCGATCGAGGACGGCTTGAACAGGTGGGTCAGACTGGCCGCGTCGGCGACCAAGTCGCGCTCCAGCACGGCGTCCAAGTAGGCGGCGTCTTCGCCGAGGATCATCACGACGTCCCGTTCGGGGCCGCCGATGCTGGCTTCGAACCGCAGTCCGAGGTCGGCGAAGACGTGCAGCACTTTGGCGTTCTCGGCCAGCACCTCGGCGAGGAACCGCTTCAGCCCCGACTTCCGGGCGTGCGAGACGAGGTGTTCCATCAGCAGCGTCGCGACGCCCTGCGTGCGCAGGGCCGCGTCCACGACGAGGGCGACCTCGGCATCGGTGGAGTCCTTCAGTACTTCGTAGTTCGCCACCCCGGCGAGTTCACCGTGCCGGTAGCAACCCACCGCGTAGTGTCCCGGCCCGGGGTCGGCGGCGATCTCCGCCGCCAGCTTGTCCAAAGTGGATGGACGGGCGCCGAAAAACCGGAAATAGGTGTCCCGCTCCGTGAGCCGGGTGTGCAGGGCGAGCACCTCGGCGGTGTCGGCCGGGCGCAACGGGCGCACCAGCACCACGTCACCGCCGGCGAGCAGGGCCCGGGAGCCCACCTCCACGCCCATCGCTTCTCCGTCCGCATGAGGGTGGGCGCGGCCGACAACGCGCCGCGCCCACCGCAGGGGCGGTCACCTAGTTCTTGGTGACCTGGATCTTGACGTGCTTGTCGCGCGGGTGCTCCGAAACCGGCATCGAAATTTCGAGGATGCCGTCGGTGTACGCCGCCTTGACCTTCGCCGGGTCGGCCCCGGCCGGCAGGCTGACCGTGCGGCTGAACGTGCCGTAGAAGAACTCGCTACGGCCTTCCGCGCTCTCCTTCGCCTCACGCTCGGCGGAGATGGTCAGCAGCCCGTTGTGCGTGGTCACGGAGATGCGCTTCTCCGGGTCGAAGCCGGGCAGCTCCGCGCGGACGAGGTACCTGCCGTCCTCGGTGGACTCCTCGATCCGCACGGGGTTGTGCTCGGCGAACGGCCACGGGTTCTCCAGCCACGCCGCGATGCTCGGCAACGCCAGGCGCGAACCCGGCACCAAGGCAGTCATCCTTTCGCTCCTTCCTCGCGGCGACGGGCGCCGCACCACAAGGAGACCTCGGGGACCGGCGCCCGCGACGCGGCCGGACTACCCGAACCGCGAGGACCTTGGTCACCGAAGTCCACCCGGGGACCAACGGCCCTGTACTCCGGCCGGCTCCGCTGTCACCGTCGCGGCACGGGAGAACGGAGAAGGAGATGGAGATGGACCTGCCGACGAGGAAGTGGAGTCTCGACGCCGCCATCGAGCACGGGCCGAACCGGACTCGGGCCCAGATCGTGCTGCGCGCCCCGGACGGGCAGGAGTTCTCCGGAGTGGGCTTGGCACTCCGGACGGCACCCGAGCAAGTCGCGAGCTATCTGGCCCTGGGTCGCGCGCTGTCGGACCTGACGGAGGAACTGGTGGAGGCCGCGACCGCGGAATTGGACGCCGAGGCCGGGCGCACACAGCACACGTGACGGTTCAACCGGCCGAGGCTTTGCGACGGGCGGCGGGCTGGCCGAGGGGGATGGAGCGCACCGACCGCGAAGGCCACGGTCAACCGACCGGCGCCGACCACTCCACCTTCACGCCTCCATCGGGGCCGCGGCCGAGGGTGAACGCGCCGCCGACTGCTTCGGCGCGGTCACCCAGGTTGCCCAGCCCACTCGGCGAGACGTCCTCGGGCAGCCCGCGGCCGTCGTCGACGACCACGATCCGCAGCACGTCGTCCTTGACCGCGACCGACACCGACAGCGTCGATGCCTCCGCGTGCCGCACGGCGTTGCTGACCGCCTCGCGCACGACTGCTTCGACGTGCTCAGCGAGCTGGGCCGGCACGGTGTCGATCGAGCCGGACATGCTGACCGTCGGGTGCACCGGCGCGTCGTCGGTCAGCTCGGCGATCGCGTCGTGCAACCGGTGCCGCAGCCGCAGGCCGGTCTCCCCCGCGGCGCCGCCGTGCAGGTCGAAGATGGCCGTGCGGATCTCCTGGACGATCTCGTGCATCTGCTCGATGCTGTCCCCGAGCCGCTTCTGCAGCTCCGGGGACTTCGTCCGCCGCTGGGTGCTCTGCATCGACAGCCCGACGGCGAACAACCGCTGGATCACGTGGTCGTGCAGGTCACGGGCGATCCGGTCGCGGTCGCCGAGCACGTCCAGCTCCCGGGCCGCCCGCTGCTGGGCCGCCAGCTGCAGCGCGAGTGCCGCCTGGTCGGCGAAGGACGCCACGACCGACAGCTGAGCCGACTCGAACGACCCGGCCCCGGTCTCCCGGGCCGCGATCAGCACGCCGGTCGTCCTGTCCCCTGCCCGCAGCGGGACGACCAGCGCGGGGCCGAACCTGTAGTCAGGCAGCTGGAGTTCCCCGACATTGCGGGGCGTCCGGTCCCGGTACACCGCACCGGGCACACTCTCGTCGAGACCGATGTGCATCCCCGACAGCTCCGCGGCCCAGGTGCCGGCGCTGACGGTGACGGTGAGGTCGTCGACGTCGTCACCCCAGTCCTCGTCGACGTCCAGGCGCCCGGAGTTCGGCAGTGCCAGCATGGTGACGTCCGAGCCGGTCAGCTCCAGCGCCCGGCTGGCGATCAGGTTCAACGCCTCGGCCGGATCGGTGCCACCGAGCAGCTCGGTGGTCACCTCGCTCGTGGCGGCCAGCCACTGCTGGCGCACCCGCGCTTGCTCGTACAGGTGCGCGTTCTCGATCGCGATGCCGGCCGCCGCGGCCAAGGCCTGGACGACGACCTCGTCGTCGTCGGTGAACGGTTCACCGTTCTTCTTCTCGGTCAGGTAGAGCCGTCCGAACACCTCGTCGCGGACGCGGACCGGCACCCCGAGGAACGAGTGCATCGGCGGATGGTGCGCCGGGAAGCCCACCGACGCCGGATGGGACGAGATCTCCTCCAGCCGCAACGGCTTCGCCTCGTCGATCACCACGCCCAGCACCCCGTGGCCGGTCGGCAGGTCACCGATCAGCCGGCGGGTCTCGTCGTCGATGCCGATGTAGATGAACTCCGACATGGAACCATCGTCGGCGAGGACTCCGAGGGCGCCGTACGTCGCCTCGCCGAGTTCTATCGCGGCCTGCACGATCCGCCGGAGCGTGGTGTCCAGCTCCAGCCCGGACGCCACGGCCAGCACCGCGTCGAGCAGGCCGTCCATCTTGTCCCGGGTGCCGATCAGCAGCTCGATCCGGTCCTGGAGGTCGCGCAGCACCTCGCGCAGCCGAAGGCCGGACAGTGTCCCCGCCATCCGCCGGGACGCGTACTCCGGCTGCCGGCCGGACTCGTTCACCGCCACCTCGCCCACAACCTCCCGCGTCGTCCGCTCCCGGCCGTCGCCGCTGGTGACCTTTTCCCCTTTTCGCAGGCCTCCTCGGCGGGAGACTCTCGGGAGAAGCTCAAGGAAACACACAGTGTGCCGCGTGGCGGTGCCCGAGGGGAAACCATGACACTACCGATCACCTCGATCGGCCTGCTGGACTCCGATCAGGTGAAGTCCGTCATCGGCGCCGCGGTACTCGCTCCGTCGACGCACAACACGCAACCTTGGCGTTTCCGCTGCACGCCCGAGGGCCTCGAGGTGCATGCCGATCCCGATCGCGCCCTGCCCGCGGCCGACGCCGACCAGCGAGAACTGCTCCTCTCGTGTGGTGCCGCGCTGTTCAATCTGCGCACCGCCATCCACGCACTGGGCGCCCACCCGGCCACGACCCTGCTCCCCCGGCGCGACGACCCGACGCTGCTCGCGGTGGTGCGGCCGTTCGCGGCCCGCCGGCCCGATCCCCGCCTGGTCGAGCTGGCCGACGCGATCCCCCGCCGGCACACCAACCGCACCCCGTTCGAAGCGGTCGCCATCCCGGCCTCCATCGTGGCCGCCCTGCGCCACGCCGCCGAGGTCGAACAGGCCTGGCTGCCCCGGCTGAACGCACACCAGCTGGAACAGCTGCGCGAGCTCGTGCACAAGGGGCATCACGCCCAGGTGGCCGATCCCGCCTTCCTCGCCGAGTGGCGCTACTGGACTGCCCGCGACCGGGACAGCCGCGACGGCGTCCCGGAGTACGCGGCCGGCGCAATGCCTTCGGACAACGGCGGCTGGGTTCTGCGGGACTTCGGCTCGCATCGACGCCGCCGAACCGACGACTCCGAGCCGCTGGTCGTGGTGATCGGCTCGTTCGACGACACCCGGATGGACCGGATCCGGGCCGGTCAGGCTATGCAGCGGGTCCTGCTCACCGCCACCGTGGCCGGGCTCGATGCGTCGTTCATCTCGCAGCCGGTCGAGGTGCCCGCAATACGGACGGAGCTGCGCAGTCTCCTCGGCGGTGGGCTGTGGCCGCAGATTGTGCTGCGCCTCGGACGGGGTGCGCCCGTACCTTGGACGCCGCGGCGCTCCATGGCCGATGTCTTGCTGGAGCAGCACCAGCTCAATGCCTAGTGCTGACGGTGGCCCGGGCGTTCACGCACTCACGTCTTTCACCATCTCCAAGGGCAGTGAGCCTGCTTGCCGCCACGGTGGGGTGACGCCGGCGGGCGGCGGGCCCACCCAATTGCCCGTCAGTTTGTCCTTGGGTGCCGTCCCGACGAGCGTCCGGAAACCAGCCTCGGTGGCGCACTCCCGGACAAGCTTCGCCACGTAGGCAGGCGTATAACCATAATCGTTGTGCAGTTCGTTATACAGACAGTACTTCTCGTCAGTCTTCTCCGGATGCGCGTCGCCGGTCGCCGGGCGTCCTCCCAGCTTCTTCCAAGCCTTGGCGAAAAGATTGGTGTTGAAGCAGAAGGGGATTTGCTCCTGCACCTGCTTGGCAGCTTCGCGCGGCTTCACCAGTCCATGGCCGACGACCGGTCGCTTGCGTTCGCGGACCACGACGTAGCCCTTCTTCCCGATCGCCTCGACGGCCGCGCGCTGTTCGTCGCTCAGGTCGTCGTAGCGAGTGAACTGCACGGCGAGAGCGTCGGGGTCCTTGGCCGCGAGTTCCTGGACGACGCGCAGCCGGAAGTCGTACCTCGGGTCCCTGGCAGTCGACTCGTCGAGGCCGGCGTCGTATTCGGCGATGAAGGTCCTCAGCGCAGCGGGCAGCTCCGAGCGCAGCCGGCGCAGCGTTCGCTCCCCCTGATCGGTGAAGCTCCCGATGACACGGGAAAACGCAGGCGGGTAGCGAGCGAAGCTCCGACCCCGAACTTGCCGGTGAGCTCCTCTTCGTAGTTCAGCAGAAGCGCTTGGCTCTGACCTCCGACGGCCGCCGTGAGAGCTTCCTGCTGGCGGGCGTACCGGTGCTCGATCTTGTTGCGCAGCCCGATAAAGAAGGCGAGATTGGCTCGGACGGGTTCCTTCTCGTCCGACCACCGATGCCGTACACAGGTGGCCAGGTCCCAGCGCTTCGGCTCGCCGTCGATCCGCTCGACGCGTCGAGCCCGCCGCTGGAAGCGCCAGTACCGGAAGTCGACGCCGTCTCGAGTGAACTCGCCGTGCAGAAGGTAGAGCCAGGCCAAATGCATGTGGACCACGAAACCCTCGAACGACCGGGCCTCCGCCGGGTCGTTGTACAGCCGCACAGCCAGCTGGGCTTCGTCCCGGGAAGCGTCGACCATGTGCATGAATCGAGGTCGCGATGCCACGTGCTCCACCTCGCGAACGTTTCGCCAGCCGTACGGATAAGGCCAATCTCATCGAGCAAGGCACCCGAATCGGCGTTTCGCGCTTCCGGCGCCGACAATCATTCAGATCTTGCCATCCACCTACTCAAGATCGGACTTTCGAGGCATCGCGTTACGGCTATCCAGCTCCGAAACCGTACGACCGCGTCAGCCGTTCTCTTTGCGCAGCTCGGTGGCGAGAACGGCCGCTTGGGTGCGACGTTCCATGCCGAGTTTGGTCAGCAGCCGGGAGACGTAGTTCTTGACCGTCTTCTCGGCCAGGAACATGCGCTCGGAGATCTGGCGGTTGGTCAGACCTTCGCCGATCAGCTGCAGCAGCTTCTTCTCCTGGTCCGAGAGGTCGGCCAGCGGTCCCTTCTTGGCCTGGCTGTCGCGCAGCTTGGCCATCAACGCCGCGGCCGCGTGGGCGTCGAGCAGGGATTTCCCCGCGCCGACCTCCCGCACCGCCGAGACCAGGTCCATGCCCTTGATGTCCTTGATGACGAACCCGCTGGCGCCGGCCATCACCGCGTCGAGCATCGCCTGCTCGTCGGTGTAGGACGTCAGCATCAGGCACTTGAGCTCGGGCAGCTTGGACCGCAGTTCGCGGGCCAGCTCGATGCCGTTACCGTCCGGCAGGCGCACGTCCAGCACCGCGACATCCGGGTTCAGCGCCGGGATGCGGGCCAGCGCCTGCGACACGCTGCCGGCCTGCCCGATCACGGTGAGGTTCTCGTCCTCGTCCAGCAGGTCGGCCACACCACGACGGACGACCTCGTGGTCGTCGACGAGAAACACGCGGAGCATTCCGACCTCCCTGGTCACGACCCTGACGGAGATCAGGGTACGACCGCAAGACCCTCGACGGCAGGGACCCGGGACCATCCGGGAAGTGACCAAGGACCCTAAGCCGGGACGGCCTCCGCACCGGATGCTTCCGTGGTCAACAGCGTCCGCGCGAGCAGGAGAACCGGATGAGCGCCCTGGACCTCGCCCGATGGCAGTTCGGGATCACCACCGTCTACCACTTCATCTTCGTCCCGCTGACCATCGGACTGTCCTTCCTGGTCGCCGGGATGCAGGCGGCCTGGGTGCGCACGGGCAACGACCGCTACCGCCGGATGACGAAGTTCTGGGGCAAGCTGTTCCTCATCAACTTCGCCATGGGCGTGGCGACCGGCATCGTGCAGGAGTTCCAGTTCGGGATGAACTGGTCGGACTACAGCACCTTCGTCGGCGACATCTTCGGCGCGCCGCTGGCCATCGAGGGCCTGCTGGCGTTCTTCCTCGAGTCGACGTTCCTCGGCCTGTGGATCTTCGGCTGGGACAAGCTGCCGAAGAAGCTGCACCTGGCCACCATCTGGCTCGCCGCCATCGGCACGGTCCTCTCCGCCTACTTCATCCTCGCCGCCAACTCCTGGATGCAGCACCCGGTCGGCTCGATCGTCAACCCCGCCACCGGCCGCGCGGAGCTCAAGGACTTCGGCGCCGTCCTCACCAACTCCACCGCCGTCGGCGCCTTCGCCCACACCATCACCGCGTGCTTCCTCACCGCCGGCATGTTCGTCGTCGGTATCAGCGCCTGGCAGCTGCGCCGCCAGAGGAACGCCGACGTCTTCCGCCCGTCGATGAAGCTAGCCCTGGTCACCGTGCTGATCGCGAGCCTCGGCGTCATCGTCACCGGTGACCTGCAGGCCCGGCTGATGACCGAGCAGCAGCCGATGAAGATGGCCGCCGCCGAAGCGCTCTACGACACCGTCGCGCCTGCGTCGTTCTCGCTGTTCACCATCGGCTCGCTCGACGGCTCGCAGGAGAAGTTCAGCATCCGCGTGCCGGGGGTGCTGTCCTTCATGGCCACCGGCAAGTTCGACGGCCGCGTCGAAGGCATCAACAACCTCCAGGCCCAAGAACAGCAGGCCTACGGCCCCGGCGAGTACCGGCCGGACGTCCCGGTCACGTACTGGACGTTCCGCCTGATGATCGGCTTCGGCTTCCTCTGCCTGCTCATCTCGCTCGTCGGCCTCTGGCTGTTCCGCCGCGGCCGCATCCCGCGCGCCCGCTGGTTCTTCCCCGTCGCCACCGCCGGCCTCGCGCTGCCGTTCCTGGCCAACAGCGTCGGCTGGATCTTCACCGAAATGGGCCGCCAGCCCTGGTCGGTGTTCGGCGTGCTCAAGACCGCCAGCTCGGTCTCCCCCACGGTCCCCGCGAGCAGCGTCCTGACGTCCCTGATCGTCTTCACCCTGCTCTATGGCGTCCTCGCGGTCGTCGACGGCGTCCTGATGGTCCGCTACGCCAAAGCCGGACCACCGCCACCCGAAGCACCCAGCGAAGACACCGAGACCGACGAGCCGCGCCCTGCGGCCTTCGCCTACTGACGGAGCACCGCCATGGCCCTCACCGACATCTGGTTCCTGCTCATCGCGGTCCTCTGGACCGGCTACTTCGTCCTCGAAGGCTTCGACTTCGGCGTCGGCACCCTGCTGCGCGTCCTCGGCCGCGACGACACCGACCGCCGCGTGCTGATCAACACGATCGGCCCGGTCTGGGACGGCAACGAAGTCTGGCTGCTCGTCGCCGGCGGCGCCACCTTCGCCGCCTTCCCGCTCTGGTATTCGAGCCTGTTCTCCGGCTTCTACCTGGCGCTGCTGCTCGTGCTGGTCGCGCTGATCCTTCGCGGGGTGGCGTTCGAGTTCCGCGGCAAGCTCGACAGCCCCCGCTGGCGCAACACCTGGGACTGGATCATCGTCTTCGGCTCCGCCGCGCCCGCCCTGCTGTGGGGCGTGGCGTTCGGCAACATCGTCCACGGCGTCCCGCTCGACGCCCAGCACCACTTCACCGGCACGTTCTTCACCCTGCTCACCCCCTACGCCCTGCTCGGCGGACTGGCCACGCTCAGCCTCTTCACCTTCCACGGCGCCGTGTTCCTCACCCTCAAGACCACCGGTGAGATCCGCGGCCGGGCCCGGACACTGGCCCGCGCGCTCGGCGGCACGGCGATCGTGTTCGGCGGGGTCTTTCTCGGCTACACCGCGGTCGAGCACGGCGGCTGGGCGTGGCTGACGTCGGCGCTGGCCGCGCTGCTGCTCGTCGCGGGGGTGCTGTTCACCGCGGGTGAACGGGACGGGTTCGCCTTCGCGAGCACCGCCGGCGCGATCATCGCCGTCACCTTCACGCTGTTCTGGTCGCTCTACCCGAACGTGCTGCCCTCGACGACCGACCCGGCGTTCAGCCTGACCACGACGAACGCCTCGTCGACGCCGTACACGCTGCAGATCATGACCTGGGTCGCGGTGGCCTTCACCCCGATCGTGCTGGCCTACCAGGCCTGGACGTACTGGGTGTTCCGCAAGCGGATCAGCCGCGACTCGATCCCCGCCGGCGGCGGCCTGCCCGCGGCCAGCCGGTGAAGCCCCTCGACCCGCGGCTGCTGCGCCACGCGCGCGCGGTCCGGCCGTTCGTCCTCGCCTGCGCCGCCCTGGGCGTCCTCACCGCGATGCTGGTGCTCGCCCAGGCGGAACTGCTGGCGAAGACGATCACCTGGGCGTTCCTCGACGGCTTCGCACTGGGGGACCTGCTGGTGCCGGTCGGCATGCTCCTGCTCGTCGTGCTCGCCAGGGCCGGGATCACCTGGCTGTCCGAGACGACCGCGCACCGCGCCGCCGCCCGCGCTCTCTCGCAGCTGCGGGAGACCGTGATCGCGTCAGCGCTGCGCATCGGACCGCGGCAAACGGACCGGTCCCCCGCCGAGATCGCGGCGCTGGCCACCCACGGCGTCGACCGGCTGGAAGCCTACTTCGCGCGCTATCTACCGCAGCTGCTGATCGCCTCGGTCGTGCCCTTGGTCGTCGGGGTGCGAATCCTGCTCGCCGACTGGGTCGCCGCGGTGATCGTCGGCTTCACGGTGCCGCTCATCCCGATCTTCATGATCCTCATCGGCCTCTACACTCAGCGCGACGTCCGGCGGCAGTGGAAGACCCTTTCCGTACTGGGGAACCACTTCCTCGACCTCGTCGCCGGGCTCGCCGAGCTGACCGCGTTCGGCCGGGCTCGCGCGCAGATCCGATCGTTGCGGGAGATCACCGAGAAGTACCGCGCGCACACCATGCGGACGCTGCGCGTCGCGTTCCTGTCCGCACTGGCCCTGGAGCTGCTGGCGACGCTGTCGGTCGCGGTCGTCGCCGTGTCGATCGGGCTCCGGCTGCAGGCCGGCGAACTCGACCTGCAGACGGCGCTCGTGGTGCTGATCCTCGCGCCGGAGGTCTACCTGCCGCTGCGGGCCGTCGGCGCGCGGTTCCACGACAGTGCCGAAGGCCTCGCCGCGGCCGAGGAGATCATCGCCCTCGCCGACACGCCCACCGGCGACACCGGTACCCGCGCGGTTCCCGACCTCACCCGGGTGGCGCTGCGCTGCGAAGACGTCACGGTCGAGGGCCGCTCCGGGCCGATCCTGAACGGATTCGGCCTCCGGGTGTCGCCCGGTGAGGTGGTCGGGGTGACCGGGCCGAGCGGCGCGGGCAAGTCGACCCTGATCGACCTCCTACTGGGCTGGCGGCGGCCCGACGGCGGCCGGATCCTGATCGGCGACACCGACCTGGCCGACATCGGCCGCGCCACCTGGCACCGCCGCATCGCCTGGGTACCGCAGCAGCCGCACCTGGTCGCCGGAACCGTGGCCGAGAACATCCGCCTGGGCTCCCCCGACGCCGGCGACGACGCCGTGCTCGCGGCCGCCGACACCGCAGCGCTCGACGTGCCGCTGTCCGCCGTGGTCGGTGAGCTGGGCGCCGGGCTCTCCACCGGGCAGCGCCGCCGCGTCGCGCTGGCCCGCGCGGTGCTGCTCGACCGGCCGCTGATCCTGCTGGACGAACCCACCGAAGGCGTCGACGCGGAGACCGAGGCAGCCATCCTGGAACGGCTGCCGAAGGTCCTTGCCGGCTGGACCGCGGTGCTCGTCAGCCACCACTCGGCCGTTCTGGCCCGCTGCGACCGTGTCATCACCCTCGGCGGCACGGTGCCGGTCTCCGCGGATTCGCCGTCCGCGGTCTCCCGGCCGGCCGTGCGTGCCGCCTCGCCGGTTGCGGCGACACCAGCCACGATCGACTCGGCCGGCCCGAAGTGGCGGCCGTTGCTCGACGCGATCCGGCCGCACCGGCTGCGGCTGGCCCTGGCCTGCCTCGCCGCGACCGCCGCGCTGGGCTGCGGGGTCGCGCTCACAGCGACGTCGTCCTGGCTGATCGCAAGCGCGGCGCTGCACCCACCCGTGCTGAGCCTGATGGTGGCGATCGTCGCGGTGCGAACGTTCGGCCTGGCCAAGGGCATCTTCCGCTACATCGAGCGGCTGCTGTCCCACGACGTCGCCCTGCGCGCACTGGCGGAGCTGCGGGTGCGGGTGTGGGCGCAGCTGGTCCGGATCGGCCCGGCGGGCACTGCGCGGTTGCGCTGGGGTGATCTGCTGCACCGGCTCGTGTCCGATGTGGACAACCAGCAGGACGTGCTCGTGCGCGGCCTGGTCCCGGGTGTGGCAACGTTCTTGGTGTTGTCGGCAACCGCGGTCACCCTCGGTGTGATCCTCCCGGGTGCCGGTCTCGCGGCAGTGGTGGGTCTCGCGGTCGCGGGCGTGCTGGCTCCCGTCATCGCGGCGACAGCGGGCTGCCGAGCCCAGCGGGAGACGGCCCGGCTGCGCGCTGACCTCACGGCGGGCACGGCGGAACTCCTCCGGGCGTCGGCGGACCTGATCACCCACGACGCGGCGGCCCGCCGTCACGCGCGGCTGCGCGAACTCGACTTCGCGGTGACGTCGCTCCAGCGCCGGTCCGCCGCGTGGCGGGGACTGGGCGGCGGAATCGCGAGCCTCGGCGTGGGGCTGACGTCCGTGGTGTGCCTGGCCCTGGGCATCCTGGCGGTGCACGCGGGGACGATCCCCGGCCCCGCGCTCGCCGTGCTGGCCCTGGTTCCGCTGGCGACGGCGGAGCTGGTGGCCGGGCTGCCGGAGGCGGCGCAGCGGCTGCTCGGAGGCTCCGCTTCCGCACGTCGTCTCGCCGGCCTGGACGCCCTTCCCGCACCCCACACCGTCTCCGCGGATCCTGCCCCGGCTGCCGTGGAGCTGGCCACCGAACGCCTCTCGGTGCGCTGGCCGCAGGCCACCGCCGACGCGGTCCAGGACGTGGACCTCCACATCGGCCACGGGCGCCGGCTCGCTTTGACGGGCCGCTCGGGCGCGGGCAAAAGTACGGTGATCGCGGCGCTGATGCGCTACCTGGACCCCTCGGCGGGCCAGGTCCTGCTGGACGACACCGACACGTTGACGTGCGACGGCGACTCGGTGCGGGAGCGGATCGCCTGGTGCGGGCCGGAGACCCACCTGTTCGACAGCACGTTGCGCGAGAACCTCCGTCTGGCCCGGCCGTCTGCCGACGACTCCGACCTGCAGGCCGCACTGGAGCTGGCCCAGCTGGGGCCGTGGCTCGGCGGGCTGCCGGACGGCCTCGACACGGCGTTGGGAGTCCACGGCACCCCGATCTCGGGCGGCGAACGCCAGCGTATCGGCGTGGCCCGGGCCCTGCTGTCGGACCGGTCGATCTTGCTGCTCGACGAACCGACGGCGCACCTGGACGCGCCCACGGCGGCGGCGTTGGCGGCCGACGTGCTGGCGGCCACCGAAGGACGTTCGGCGCTGGTCGTGACGCACCGGCCGCCGGAGTTCGCGGCCCTGCCCGCCGTGGACCTCACTCCGCCCGGATTGTCGCTCTCCGGATCGTGACTATAGTGATAGGAGACCTCGTCACGGCTCACGTCACACGCCGGCCTCCTCGGCGATGAAGTATTGCCATGGCATCTGGGCCATGTGCTTGTCGAGCCATCGGCCCGAATCCAGTTCTATCGCGTCGAGCAGCGCTCGCGTGGCCTCGGGCTTCTTGTCGTCCGCCGACCGACTCTTGTCGTCCGGCGGCCGACGCCAATAGGCTGTGTGTGCCAACGGTGTCCGCCGGCGGATCCAGGGTGACGTGGTCACCGGGACGTCCTTGATCCCACAGCCCAGAACCGGCGCCAGCGGCCCGCCGATCGGATCTCCGAAGAGCAGCCACCGCGCCGGAAAGTGCAGGTTCGTCCAGCGCACCACCGCGAACGGCGCTCCGTGATTGAGCATCTTGATCGACCGCATGTGCCCGTCCACGAGGTACTTTTCGTTCACGGTGAGCTCGCCGGCGTCGTATCGCGGCGGGCACACCGGCAGTTCGAACTGGGCGACTCGGGTTTGCAGGTCGTCCGGCGACCGGGCCAGCAACGTATCCGCGAAGGTCAGCGGGCTGCCCAGGGTGATCAGATCCGTGATGAGCCAAGGCTGGCCCAGTCGGCGGTATTCGCGCCACAGGTCTCGTTGCGCCTCGCGGTAGCCGTTCGAATCCGCCTGCGTGTCGATCGACTTGCCGAGCCAGCCGGTGAACTCCTGCCGAGCTGCTTGCTGGACGATCGGCGGCCGGCCGTGTGATCGATGAACCTCCAGCCAGTACCTGCAAATCAGGTCATAGCCGATCACACTGCCCAGTGAATGGCCCACGACGACGATCCGATCGTACTTTCCTTCCGTGTGCAGCCTGCGCAGCAGCGACATCCCACTGTCGCGGATGGACTGGCGGACGGCGATGTTGTCCGGTACGTCGTCGAAGTATCGAGCCGCGTCCCCCAGAGTCGAGATGATCACCGTGTTCACCGCTGCGCCGGCAACCGACAGCAGAAAGCTGACCCACCCGATCTTCGCGAGACCCGCGACACCGGAGAAAAGCCGGCTCACCCCGTCGACACCTACGGCGACGGCCAGCAGCACGCTCGCGATCACCAAGGTGAGGAGCACACCGTAGGAGAGGTAGAAGACCGGACGCAGCCGCCGGCTGACGTCGGCCGGGCGGCGCAGCATCAGCGAACGGAGCCACGCGGTGATCTGCTTCAGCTTCGTCCCGGGCACCTTGTCCGCCCAGTAGAGCTCGAAGATGTCCGTGCTGGGCCGGTCGTGCGTGCCTCGCAGCTGATGTCGCCGCAGCTCATACGAGCGGGATACCCGGTCCGGTTTGCTCCACATCTCACCGGGGCCGGCCAGCGCAGCCGTGAACCGCCTGAGGGTCGCCATCGGCCGCTGGTTCCCGATTCCGTGAACAACCACCACGGCCTGCCTCGCGTGGCGCCTTTTCCGTACCTCGTCGATGAGATACTGAGCTCCGGTAAGGACCGCGGACCACCCCTCCGCCGCGGCGGCATCGCCACCCCGGGCGGTCACGACGAGTTCGCTGCGTTCCCCGTCGGCCCGGATTGCCAAAGAGGCGCGTTCCCCTCTGGGGAAACTCACCTGGAAGACCGCGCCCGGCCCGACTTCCTCGATTTGTCCCGGCATGCTCCCGTTGCGGGGAAAAGGCGCGCCGACCACCATCCCCGGATGGGACGGTTCAGCGAGCCACCGCCGCATTCCCGCCCGGGTGCTCAGGACCTGCCACGCCGCATCCGCCGGGACAGCGAGTTTACGGCGCGCGACGCACGCTCCCTCTTCCGCCACCATGCGGCCCTCCATCCGTGCTCACCGGTGCGGGACACCAGCAATAAAGGCTATCATCCCGCCATGAGCGACGAACAAATCCGAAGAGATTTGGCCACCTTGGTCGTCGAGGCACTGGAATTGGGCACCGGGAAGAATGAGCGGGACGTTATTGACGACCTGTTCTCGGCGTTCGGAATGGAGTTCGCCGCCCTGGACCGCGGGGTACCTCGGCAAACGACCGACCGTGCCACGGTTCTCCGGGAAGCTGCCGCCGAGCGGCTGGCCGGCGCCGCGCCCACCGCGGGTGCTCTGCTCAGCGAGGTCGTGCGATGCGGCGGTCGTTTCGTCGACATGGTCGACGAGATCTACCAGCACCTGGCCCGCTATTCCGCGACAACCAGCGGAACGAGCGAAACTTTCCGGCTCCGACGAGCCGACGTGGACGAGGAACAGCTGGAGATCAGCCCGCAGTTCATCGAACGGATCCGAACGCTCGAGCGACGCCTCACGACTTTCGAGATCGGCCGGATCGACCACGATGCGCTCCGGTCGTTCATCGTGGTCGACAACGGTGCCTTCTACGGAAGCTGGCCGGTTCGTTCGAGGAACGGAATCCAGCTTCTGGACGGTCTGCTGGCCCTCGCCTGGATCCGGTCCGAGGTCGCTTCTCGCGTGGCCGGAGGCGCCCGCACGGAACAAACTTTCCCCTCCGGGGACTGGGAAAGTGCGGTCGACGCCCTGGCAGCCGCCACAGCGGCCGGTGAGCAGCTGGTCTCGGTCGCCCGGTGGCTCGTCGGAATCCACCTGGCGCACCTCGATTCCCTGCCGACGGACACCTCCGACCTCACCGGTGAGCTGTTCATCACCGAATCGCCGCACGACATTGCCCGACGGGTCGAAGCAGAGGTCGAGCGCTACCGGATTTCCCGGGTGGTCACCACCGCGGCGGAGTCGATGTCGGTCACGGACATCGAAGGTCGCATGGATGTCGGCCTCGATAACGACCTGCGGCCGGTCATCGTGGAGGCAGCGGGAAGCTATGGGACGGCTGTCGGTGGCCTAGCGGGCTTCGTCGCGGAATGGCGCCGCGGTCAGTGGAGACCGCGATCCCGTCCGGAGCTCGAACGTGAATTCCTCGCCGATCCGGGTGCCCTCACGGTCTGGCTGACCACGCTGGCCGACGCGAGCCGCGAAGCGGCCGACTGGCTGGCTTCCGCGGTCTTCCACCCGACCGGGTCCGCCGACGCCACCGAAGTCCTGGAATCCTTCGAAGAATTCCTCAACCTCCCGCTCTGGCGACAGCGGGAATTGCTCTACGAGGTATGGGTGCTCTGCACCACCATCGACGTCTGCGAACAAGGCGGCTGGGTGCCGCACCTGGTGGGTGCGCCCGGGCCGGACGGGGTGTGGGTGCTGTCGCGGGGAGCCGCGGACGAGCCGGCCTGCCGGCTGGAACACGGCAAGGAGCCGAACCTGACCTTGCACGTGTGGCACGAGCCTCGGTGCCGGACCGCGGACGGCGAGCTGACACCGGACGTCACCGTGTCGACCCCGCCGCCGTACCGCCGGGAATTGGTCGTCGTCGAGGCCAAGGACCGCATCAAGATGCCACGCGGCAGCCACTCCGGTGAGACCCGCCCCTCGACCGCCCTTGGCGTCGCCGACCGCTACGCGGTAAACCTCCGGCCGGAGGTGACCTGGGTGGTCAACCACTGCGACTACCGCCAGGGCAGTGATCCCGATGCCGAGTACGGCAGCGCGTGGGCGCGAGTCCGGCTTGCCGAGCAGTTCCGGCCGGGCAACATTCCCGAGGCCTTCTTGAAGACCGTTCAGGAAGTGGTCACCCCGCCGGGCCGCACGAGGCAATCGCCGTTCACCGGCCTCGTCCTGGTGGTGGACCGGACGGCGAGCATGGACGGCCGACTGCTCCGGGCACGGGAATCACTGCTCGACGGCGTCCTCGACGCCGCCTACGACGAGTTCCGTGTCATCGCCTACACCGACCACCGCCGTGACGAACCCTTCCTCCTCCGTTCGCTCGGGCCGTTTCCCACCCTCGCCGATGCCCTCAGCGCTGCGGAGGACCTCCCTCTGGGGAACGGCTGGGACATCGAAGAAGCTCTCGAAGACGCGATGCGACGTTGCCGCGAACTCGTCACCGAGATCGGGCCCCGAACGGTCCTCGTCCTGACGGACGCCCCGGCGCACCCGGTCCGGGAGTGCCGCTATCGAATCGACGTGCAGGAGGAGACGCAGGCACTGCTCGACCTCGGCTGCCGCGTGCTCGTCGCCGACGACTGGCTGGAACGGACGAATCCGGGGTGGACAAGGGTCCCCGAGTTCACCCTGCTGCCGTTGGCCTCGATCGTGGCACAGACCCGGGCGCGGCCGGCTTGACCGAACCGTGCGCCGCGGCCAGGACGGCCGCGGTCGTCACGCCTCAGCCCTCCCAGGTCCAGTCGCGCACTTCCGGGAGATCCTCCCCATTGGCGAGGATCCACTGGCGATGCCGGCCCTGAGCCTCGGTCATCTTCTGCCGAAGCAGGCCGGCCGTCGCCACCAGCCCCAGGACCCGATCGATCACGTCGATCACCAGCTGGAAGCGGTCCATGTGGTTGAGCACCAGCATGTCGAACGGCGTGGTCGTCGTCCCGTGCTCGGTGTAGCCGCGCACGTGCATGCCCGCGTGGTTGGTGCGCCGGTAGGCCAGCCGGTGGATCAGCCACGGGTAGCCGTGGTAGGCGAAGATCACCGGGCGGTCCGGGGTGAACAGCGCGTCGAACTCCCGGTCACCGAGCCCGTGCGGGTGCTCGGCCTCGGGCTGCAGGCGCATCAGGTCGACGACGTTCACCACCCGTACCGCCAGCTCCGGCAGTTCCTGTCGCAGGATCTTCGCTGCCGCCAGGACCTCCAGCGTCGGGGCGTCGCCCGCACAGCCGAGGACGACGTCCGGTTCGCGGTCGGTGTGCGTGCTCGCCCACTCCCAGATGCTCGCCCCGCGGGCGCAGTGCAGCGCCGCCTGCTCGGCGTCCAGCCAGTTCGGCGTGTCGTTCTTCCCCGCGACGACGACGTTGACGTAGTCGCGGCTGCGCAGGCAGTGTGCCGACACCTCCAGGAGGGTGTTGGTGTCCGGCGGGAAGTACACCCGCACGACCTCGGAGGTCTTATTCGCGACATGGTCGACGAACCCGGGGTCCTGGTGGGAGAAGCCGTTGTGGTCCTGCCGCCAGACGTGCGAGGTCAGCAGGTAGTTCAGCGACGCCACCGGCCGCCGCCACCGGATCTGCCGGTGCACCCGCAGCCACTTGATGTGCTGATTCACCATCGAGTCGACGATGTGCACGAACGCCTCATAGCACGAGAAGAGCCCGTGGCGCCCCGACAGCAGGTAGCCCTCGAGCCAGCCCTGGCACAGGTGCTCCGAGAGCACCTCCAGCACCCGGCCGTCCCGCGTGAGGTGTTCGTCGACCGGTTCGACGGCGGCCTGCCACTGCTTGCCGGTGACGTCGTAGACCGCGTCGAGCCGGTTGGACGCCGTCTCGTCCGGGCCGAACAGGCGGAAGTTCGCCCGGTCGGCGTTGAGCGCGAAGACGTCCCGCAGGAACCGGCCCAGTACCCGGGTCGGCTCGGCCACCGTCACCCCCGGACTCGGGACCGCGACGGTGTGGGCCGAGGTGTCCGGCAGGGTGAGCGGCCGCAGGAGGATGCCGCCGTTGGCGTTCGGATTGGCGCCCATTCGCCGCTCCCCCGCCGGGACCGTCGCCATGACTTCGGCGACGGGCCGCCCGCGGGAGTCGAACAGCTCTTCCGGGCGGTACGACCGCAGCCACTCCTCCAGCTGCTTCAGGTGCTCCGGGTTCGTGCGGACTTCGGCCAGCGGCACCTGGTGGGCACGCCAGGTGCCCTCCACCGGTTTTCCGTCCACAACGGACGGACCGGTCCAGCCCTTGGGGCTGCGCAGCACGATCATCGGCCACACACCGCGCCGTTCGGCGAGAGTGGCGACCGCCGAGTCCAGCGCCGCGGCCATCGCCTGGTGCATCGACTCCGGATCGGAGCCTTCGACGTAGATCGGGGCGTAGCCGTAGCCACGCAGCAGTGCGTCCAGCTCGGCAGGTGGGATCCGCGACAGGACGGTCGGGTTGGCGATCTTGTAGCCGTTGAGGTGCAGGATCGGCAGCACGGCCCCGTCGCGGACGGGGTCGAGGAACTTGTTCGCGTGCCACGACGTCGCCAGCGGACCGGTCTCGGCCTCGCCGTCACCGACCACGCAGGCGACGAGCAGATCCGGATTGTCGAACGCCGCGCCGAAGGCGTGCGCCAGCGAATAGCCCAGCTCCCCGCCTTCGTGGATCGACCCGGGCACCTGCGGGGCGACGTGGCTCGGCACGCCGCCGGGGAAGGAGAACTGCTTGAACAACTCCCGCATGCCCTCGGCGTCCCGCGTCACCTCGGGCCACGCCTCGGTGTAGCTGCCCTCCAGCCACGTGTTGGCGAGCAGCGCCGGACCACCGTGGCCCGGGCCGGTGACCAGCATCGCGTCCAGGTCATGAGTCAGAATCGCCCGGTTCAGGTGCGCGTAGACGAAGTTGAGGCCGGGTGACGTGCCCCAGTGCCCGAGCAGCCTCGGCTTGACGTGCTCGGGCCGCAGTTCCTCGCGCAGCAGCGGGTTGGCCATCAGGTAGATCTGGCCGGCCGAGAGGTAGTTCGCGGCCCGCCAGAGGGCGTCCACCTGGGCGAGTTCGGTGCTGCCGAGCACCGCGGGGCGGGCGGCGAGCGCGGTCACTTCGTCGGCTCCGGGCGGACGACGAGCACGGGGCACCCGGCGTGCTGCACCAACGCCTGGCTGGTCGACCCCAGCAGCATTCCGGTGAACCCACCCCGGCCCCGGCTGCCGACGACAATCAGCTGGGCGGTCTCGCTCTCCTCGAGTAAGACGTGCCGCGGCCGGTCACGGACCAGATTCCGGCCGATCTCCACGTCGGGGTACTTCTCCTGCCAGCCCGCCAGCCGCTCGGTCAGCAGCCGCTGCTCACCCTCTTCCAGGGTTTCCGGCTGGGTGAGGATGCGGGCGGTGGCGCGGGTGTCCTCGTAGGTGATGTCGCTCCAGGCGTGCACCGCGACCAGCGGCACGCCGCGCAGCGAAGCTTCCTCGAACGCGACGGCCAAGGCCTGCTCGCTGTTCGGGCTGCCGTCGACGCCGACCACGACCGGGCCCGACTCCGGGACATCCGTCGAGTCGTGGCGCCCGCGGACGACGGCGACCGGGCAGTGCGCGTGCGCGGCGACCGAAGCCGCGGTGCCACCGACGAGCATGTCCGCGAACCCACCGGTGCCGGTCCGGCCGACGACGAGCATCCGGGCGTTCCGCGACTCGTCGATCAGCATCGGCACCGGCGGGTCGTTGGGCAGGTCGGTGACGATGACCAAGTCCTTGTCGACCGACGCGGCCAGGGCGCGGGCATCGGCGATGGCGCGTTCCCCGTCGGCTTGGACCGCCTCGAACAGCGTCGCCGCGCCGATGCCGGTCATCCCGCCGCCGTAGTAGAGGCCGGCGATCTGCAGCCCGTGCACGATCTTCAGCTGGAGGTGACGCCGGGAAGCGATGTTCGCCGCCCAGGCGACGGCGGCGGTCGAACCCGCCGAGCCGTCCACGCCCACGGTGATCCTCGGTTCGGTGGCGCTCATCGTGTCTGCTCCTCACCCGCGTAAGCGGTCTCTGCGGCGACGACCCCGGGTACGGCGAGCGCCAGCAACTGGGCGACGTGCCGGTCGGTGTCGTCGTCGAACTGGTCGGTGATGTGTACGAGCCCGTCGTGGACGTCGACCTGCCAGCGGCCGCTGCCGCCGTAGATCTCCAAGCGGTGCTTGACGTCGCGAGCGATCTCGACGTCCTCCCGGGCGAGCACGCGCACGATGTCGCCACGCGTCACGATGCCGACCACGGCCGAGCCGTCAACGATCGGCATCGCGCGGATCCGGGCGTCCACCAGCGCCTGGCACAGGTCGACGACGTCGGTCCCGGTGCTCATCGCGGTGACGGGACTGGTCATCAGGTCCCCCACGGTCTTGCCCGCGGGCGCGGCTTCGTGGTGCTCGTGGGCGTGCCGCGGATCCACCGGGATCCGGCCGCGGATCAGGTCGGCTTCGGTGACGATGCCGATCAGCCGATCGTCGTCGTCGACCACGGGAAGGGCGGTGAAGCCGTGTGCGGCCAGCAGTTCGGCCGCTTCCTTCGCGGACGTCCACGGGTGCACGGTGATCACCGGCGCGGTCATCAGGTCGCGTGCTCGCATCGGGGGTTCCTGCCTTTCGTGTCACCTCCCAACGTAGGAAGGCGGAGCCCGGGTCACCGCTGGCGTCGGTCACCGGTCGTGAGGACTTACGTCCCTTCGCGGGATCACGTCCACAAAGGACGAAGGCCCCCGCGTAGCGCGTGCCACGCCGCAGGCAATGCTTGGACACAGCGGGCGGCCGCGGCAACCTCGCCATCGTGAACCGGGCCTTCCCGGACCCCCAGCGCGTGCAAGTGCTCCCGCGCGACGACGGCGTCCTGGAACTCGCCGAGCAGGTCCTGGAACCCGGGCAGAGCGGGCTTCGCACCGGCGGCCTCCAGCGCGTAGCGGGGCCTTTTTGGCGGCCTTCCGGACGTCGTGGACGGCGTGGTCGCGCTCCGGCCCCGCGGGGAGCGCAGACACCCGGGCTACCCGCTCGTCGACGTCCGTGGCCGCGATGTGGAGCAAGCCGGGCAGCACCTTCGCGGCCGGGCGGCGGGCCGCCTTCCGCCACTTGCGCCGCGGCTCTTCGGCCAGCACCACTTCGAGCACGTCCAGTGCGTTCATCAGCTGCACGTAGCGACGGCTGTCCAGGGCGCACCGGGTCCAGGCGCCGGCTTGCTCGGCGAGAGCCACGGAGTAGGCGTCCGAACGCTCGTCCGCCCAAGGGCACGAACGCGCCCACTGGACCTCGGTGTCGCGGGCGGGAGCGAGTTCGCCGCCGAGCCAGCGCAACGAGCGGCTGACCTCCCGCACGAGTTTCCGCCCGCCCAGCACTTCCGAGTACGCCGAGAGGACGCCTCGCAGCCGTCGCGCGGCCACCCGCATCCGGTGCACCGCGTCGGGGCGGCCCTGCCGGACGGCGAGATCCGCGGCGGCGAGCGCGGCCAGCTGCGTGCGGAAGTGCCGGAGGACCACACCGCGGGCGGCACCGTCCGGCGGACGAGCGGGCGCAACGATCCGATCCCCCACCGCCTCGCGCAGCCGGCTGATCCCGCCTCCGGAGAGGTGCGCCACCGGCACCAGCTCGTCGTCGCGGGTGTAGGCCCGCAGCAACCGGAAAAGGGCCGGCGGGACACCGAGGTCCGAGCCGGCGAACCGTACGGGGCCGTCCGGCGTGTCGAGCCGCCAGTCACCGGCGTGCACGCTCAGTGCCAGGCCGCCGCGCAGCAGGCGCAGGAAATCGGTGTCGAAGAACGCGGTGTCGGTGACCGTCGCGGTCATGATGGCGCCAACCGGCGTCGGGCGAGCAGCGCGAGCCCGAGCAGCACGACCACCAGCCCCGCGGTCATCCACTGCACCGGAGCACGCACGCCGATCACGCCGAACTGGATCGCCAGCCAAGCGGTGAGCACCGCGCAGGCGGCCAGCGCGGTGCCCGGCGCGCGGGAATCGCCCCGCCAGGCGAACACCGAGGCCCCGGCGAATGTCCCGCCGACGACGAGCGCCAGTGCGATCCCGGGCAGTACCCAGCTGGTCAGCCCCAGCGGCGCCAGCCACTCCACCGGCATCGTGAAGCCCGGCGCGCCGGCGATCAGCGCTATCCCGCCGTACACCGCGCTCGCTGCGAACAGCGTCTCGAACACGGCCAGCAGGCGCATCGTAGCCCGGGTCCGCAGCGTGGTCATGTCCCGCTCCCGGTCCGCTGCGGCCGCACGACCGCCACCGGGCACGGCGAGTGCGCGATCAGCGCCTGGCTCGTCGAGCCGAGCAGCATCCCGGTGAACCCGCCGCGGCCGCGGCAGCCGACCACGATCAGCTGCGCGTTCTCGCCGCGCTCCAGCAGCGTGCGCACCGGTCGTCCACGGACGACCTCGAGCTCGATCGCCACCTCCGGGTACTTGCGCTGCCAGCCAACGACCTGCTCGGCCAGCTTGACGCGCTCGGCTGCCGCGATCTCCGCCGGATCCTCCTGCAGCGGGTGTGCCCGGAGCATGCCGTCGGCGAGGATGTCGCTCCAGGTGTGCACCGCGATGAGCCTGGTGTCGCGCAGCCGCGCTTCCTCGCACGCGAACGCGATCGCGGCCTCGCTGTCGGCCGAACCGTCGGTGCCGACGAGCACTGGCCCGGCGTCCGGCGGCGCGTCGTGCAGGGTCCGGCCTCGGACCACCACGATCGGGCAGTGCGCGTGCGCCGCCACGGCGACGGCGGTCGAGCCGACGAGCAGGCCTGTGAAGCCACCCAGCCCGCGTGAGCCGAGCACGACCAGTTCGGCGTGCTGCGACTCCTGGACGAGAGCGGTGACCGGGCTCCACTCCCGGGCCGCCGTGGTGACGTCGAGGCCGACGTACCCGGCCAAGACCGCGTTCCGCGCTTCGGCCAGCCAGCCTTCGGCTCGCTCGGCCAGCCCGGCCCGGACCTGCTCGTGCGTCCCGAACGCGACGGGCGCCTTCACCTGCGGCAGCGCGTAGACCTGCACCAGCCGCAGCGGACGCCCGCGGCGGACCGCTTCCGCACCGGCCCACACGGCAGCCTGCACCGCGGAGCTCGAGCCGTCGATCCCGGCGACGATCGCGCCGTCAACGAATCCGGACATCGCTGTCCTCCTCGTGGATGAGCTGCTGAACCCGGTCGAGGCGGGTGCGGGCCCGCTCTTCGGCAGCCTGCTCCTCGGCGGCGGTCAACACGACCGCGTCGGGCCCGGGGAAGACCGTCGACACGTGGTCGTCGGCGGTCCAGCGGACGACGTACGGGGGCGTGCCGTCGGCCGAGTGGACCTCGAGGATCCGGCCCCGCCGGTCGGACGCGTCGACCCGCGGCCCTTTGATGACGAGCCAGTCGCCCGGCTGTGCGTGCATGGTGTTCCTTCCTCAAATATCCACAGTGGACTGCTCGGGCGTGGTGGGAGTGCCCGGTCGCCGCGAGGCGCGGTGCACGGCGATCCCGATCAGGAGGGCACCGGCGGCCAGCACCACGGCGCCGGCGAGCAGCAGGCCGAGGGCGATCCAACCCAGCCCTGGTGCGGTCGTCCCGGCTTCGGCGCGCACGGAGATCCCACGCGAGCCGTCGGCGTTCATCACGACGGCGGTCCACTGCCCGGCACCCACCGGCCAGGACACGCTCTGCGTGCCCGGGCCGGACGCGGCCGCGGTCCACACCCCGGCGTCGCCGGGCGGAGTGGCCGGCGAGCCGCCGGGGTGCACCCGGTCGCTCGCGCGGTTGCCGGTCACGCCGCTCACCGTCGCGTATTCGGTTGTGGCCAGGTAGCCGGCGACGTCGGCGGAGCGGCCGATGCCCACGAAGACCGGGCGGCCGTCGGTGGCGGTGGCGCGGATCCGGACGTCGCCGATGACCGCCACGGCGTCCGGCGCGCCGGACAGCTGCACTGGATCGGTCGTGACCGCGTAGCCGCTCGCCACCAGCGTCGTAGCGCCGGCGAGGTAGCCGTCGGCGTCCCGCTGGGTGCGGTCGGCCCACAGCAGCGTGCCGCCGCCGGTCAGCAGGCCCATCGCGCCGAGCACCAGCACGGCCCCGGACACCAGGGCGGCGATCCGCCCGGCGGTCCAGCTTCCCGGCCGGACCGGGTGGGGCTGCGGGTGGGGCGGCTCGTGGCCGGTCTCGGCGCCGCCCATGTCGAGCCGGAACGGCGGGTACTCGTCGGTCATCAGCGACACGTACGCCGCCACCCGCAGCACCCAGCGGTCCATACCGAGAACGAAGTCGAAGATCGGCCGCGGGTAGCGGCCGGTGAACAGCAGCACCACGCCCGCGACCAGGACCAGCACGCCGACGAGCCCACCGGCAGCCCAGTCGAAGCCGTTGTCGTCACCCGAACGGAAGGCCAGCCAGCTGCCACCGCCGGCGAACAAGCCGACGACGATGAAGTGCGGGATGGCCAGCAGCCACCACTTGACCAGCACCAGCCCGCGCGAAAGCCGCTCGGGATACACGATTTCCAGCCGGGCCGGGTAATCCGGGACGTCGGCGAAGGTGAACGGCGGGTACCGGTCGGTCCCGAGCGCGGCGTAGGAGTAGTACTGCACCCGCCAGCTCCAGCGCAGCACCCCGGAGGTGAAGTCGAACAGCGGCCGCGGATACCGGCCGGTGACGAGGATCGCGAAGAAGGCCGCGATCGTGACGAACGGGTAGGCGAACCACAGGAACGCCAGGACGAAGTAGTGCGGGACGGCCAGCAGCCACTTCACCAGCCACAACCCGCGCGAAAGAGGTTCGTCCAGGGTCGCTTCGACCCGGACCGGATAACTGCGAGGAGTGGTCATGACGCGCTCCCCGCCACTTCGGCCTTCGCCAGGCTCATGCCGATCTCGCGTCCCCACGCCCGGATCGACGGCCAGTCACGGTAGTCGCCGTCCTTGACCCGCAGGGCCGCGACCATGGCACGTTCCGGGAGGCGCAGGGCGTGACGGTCGATCTTTCCACCGAAGAGCCGGTGCCCCCGGGCGCCGAGCCGCATCACCATGTCGGCGGCGCCGGCCGGTTCGTCTGTCGGGTGGTCCCGATCGCCGACGGGTCCGCTGGAGAACACCCAGACCGGGACGCGGCGCAGTTCGACCTCGAACGCTTCCGCGAACTTCGTGGCCGGGTCGAGCCAGTGTCCCATGTAGACGGCGGAGCCGACGACCACGGCGTCGAAGCCGTCGGTCGAGGTCACCAAGCTCGCGTCACGGACTTCGACCTCTGACCAGACCCCGGCGTCGGTCAGCGCGGAGGTGGCCGCGGTGGCGATGTTTTCAGCGATTTCCCTGGTGGCGCCATGCCGGGTGGCCACCGCGACGAGGATTCTCATGCTTCAAGCCTCGCGCGGCCGGGCCACTCGGCTTAGGGGCCAACGGCCCCGCGGGACTCGCCGAAAGTCACCGAGGTCTCTTCCCGGAGCCCGACGCCGACGACACCGTAGACCGTCTTCGCCAACGCGGTCACGACGCGGCGTTCGGCTTCGTCGGTGAAGGTGCCGCGGATCGTCACCATCCCGCCGGTGACGGAGACCGCCCACCGGTCGCGATGACCGGCGTAGTCGGACAGCAGCGCATTGAGGTGCGCAGCGATCGCATCGTCCTGGCGCACCAGCGGGCTGAGCATGTCGCGGCGGCTGACGATGCCGACGAGCACGCCGTCGTCGACCACCGGGATGCTCCGCCGCCGGTCGCCCAGCATGCGCCGGGCGATCTCGGTGACGTCGGTGTCGAGGCCGACCGTCTCCGCGGGCGTGGTCATGACTGCGGCCACCAGCACGTCCGGAGACGGCCCCTTTCCGGCAACGCCGCTGCGCAGCGCGTCGGCTTCGGTGAACACGCCCAGCACCGCGTCGTCTTCGCCCACCACCGGCAACGCGGCGACGCAGTGTTCGGTGAGCATCACGATGGCTTCGCGGACCGGGGTTCCCGGGCCGACCCGCACGACCGGCCTCGTCATGATGTCGCGTGCCTTCATGGCGGTTCCTCACTTCGGTTCAGTGCACGACCGCGACCGGGCAGGCCGCGTGCGCGAGCAGAGCGTTCCCGGTCGAACCCAGTACCCCGCCGGCGACCGGACCGCGGCCACGGGTGCCGACGACGACCAGCAGGGCGTCTTCGGCGGCGTGCAACAAGGCACGCGACGGGATCCGATCCCGCACGGCCCGTGCGGTGATCTCCAGCGCCGGGTACTTGCGGGCCCAGGTCGCGACACGCGCTTCCAGGCCGCGCTGTTCGATGTCGTCGGTGCCGTCCGGAAAGGCGTGCACGACGAGCACGGGCGCGCGGCGCGCCGAGGCCTCGTCGAGAGCGAACTGAAGCGCATGCTCGCTCGAGTCGGTCGCATCCAGCCCGACGACCACGGGGCCACCCGGACGGGAATGCCCCCGCGCGACCACCACGGGGCACGCCGCTTCCGCGGCGACCCGCAGGGCAACTGAGCCGATCAGGGCGCCGCGCAGACCACCCAGGCCGTGGGAGCCCACCACGACGAGGCCCGCGCCGGCCGACCCGGCCACCAGCAGGTCGACCGCGAGGCCGACCTGGACCTGGGTTTCCACCTGGAGTCCCGGAGCCGCTTCGCGGGCGATCTCGGCGCCGCGGCGGAGCGCGCGGTGGACGTGTTCGAGCAAGAGTTCCGACTCGTCGTGCGCCCGGGCCGGCGCGCCCTCGAAGATGCAGGCGTGCAGCAACTGCAACGTCGTGGCGCGATACGCCGCTTCGCCGGCGGCCCACCGGATCGCGGCGAGCGACGCCGCCGAGGCGTCCACCCCGGCGACCACCGGCCGGGTCGTGGTTGCGCTCATCGGTGTCCTCCTGTCGTCGCGATTTCCTGCGGCCAGCATCGCGCGCGGACGTACTCACCGGTCAGAGCACGAAGTCCCTTTCACCGGGGACCAAATCCGCCTGCCTCCCGGCCGCCGTTCACCGACGCTGGGACGATGACCGGACCTGGCCTCCTGATCGATCACTTCCTCCCGCACCCGCACTTCGAGCTGGCGCGCACCGCCATCGTGGAAGCGCCGGTGGCGGAGATCTACGCCGCCGCACGCGAGCTCGACTTCACCGATGTCCGAGGCAGGATCGTGTCCGTCGCCGGCTGGGTGCGCACGCTGCCGTGGGTCCTGCTCGGCGACCGGCCGGGAAGCGAGTTCGCCCTCGGCGTCGCGGGCAAGTCCGGGAAGCCGGTGAGCCCGTGGCGGCGTGTCGAGGCCGATGACTTCGCCGAGTTCGAGGGACCCGGCTACGGCAAGATCGTCCTGGCCGTGGTGGTTGTCCCGTACGGCCCGCACCGCACGCTGCTGACCGTGCACACGAGGGTCGCGATGACCGACCCGGAGAGCTGGCTGAAGTTCCGCCGCTACTGGCGCGTCGCCCGACCGGCGATCGGTGCCGTGCACACAGCCTTGGTCCGCACAGTCGCCGCGAGCGCCCGGCAGCGCGGGCACTCGCGGCCTACGCGCGCACCGATCAGGGCTGACGCTCCCCCACCGGCTGCCGAGGCTCGTCCTCGGCGGCCGGGACGACGTCCTCCTCGTTCTCCTTGACCGCGTGGTGCTCCACCACGTGCAGGTACCGGGACACTTTCGGACCGTGCCGGCCGCGTTCGGCGACGTCCCGGCGTGCCTCGGCTTCGATGACCGCTTTCTCCTTGGCATCCATGGTTTTCCTCCTCGGTTCAGCGCGGTAACAGGCTCGCCGCGTGGTCGGGAACGTAGGTCTGCAGCCGCCGGTCCGGCCGAAAGTAGCCGGTCGGTTCGGGCCGTGGCGGCAGCGAGACCGCCTGGCGGGACACCTCGTAGTACGGCACGGTCGAGAGCAGGTGCGCGATCATGTTCAGCCGGCCCCGCCGCTTCTCCTCGCTTTCCACCACGTGCCAAGGCGACTCGGCGGTGTCGGTGTGGACGAACATGTCGTCCTTCGCCCGCGAGTAGTCCTCCCAGTGCGTCACCGACTGCAGGTCGATGGTCGAGAGCTTCCAGCGGCGCATCGGGTCGTCGATCCGGGCGCGGAACCGGCGCTCCTGCTCGTCGAGGCTGACCGAGAACCAGTACTTGCGCAGCAGGATGCCGTCGTCGATGAGCAGGCGTTCCAAGATCGGGCACTGTTGCAGGAATCGGCGGTGTTCCTCGGGCGTGCAGAAGCCCATCACCCGTTCGACGCCGGCGCGGTTGTACCAGCTGCGGTCGAACAGCACGATCTCCCCGGCCGCGGGCAGGTGCTCGATGTAGCGCTGGAAGTACCACTGCGTGCGCTCACGCTCGGTCGGGCTCGGCAGCGCGGCGATCTGCACCACCCGCGGGTTGAGGTGCTCGGTGACGCGTTTGATCGTGCTGCCCTTGCCGGCCGCGTCCCGTCCTTCGAACACCACGACCAGCCGCGCCCCCTGGGCCCGCACCCACTCCTGGAGCTTCACCAGCTCGGCCTGCAGGCGCAGCAGCTCCCGCTCGTAGACTTCGCGCGGAATCCGCGTCTTCTTCCTACCCGCCATGCTCTTGACGCTACGAAGCCACCGAGCAGCGGTCTGCGGTCCGACGTCGGCGCTGCGGGGGCCTTTAGTCCTTCACATCGAGGCGGTGCGGCTCTCTCCACCCGCGCCCGCGGGGAGCATCGTGTGGGCTCGCATGTCACGTTCCCGCTCGGGCGCCTGGCCGGTATCCGCAACGGCGCGCACTGGTCCACGCTCCTGATAATGGGCCTGCTGCCCAGGTGCTGACGCAGTCCGGAAGCCGCGCCGGGTCGTCCCTCCTCGTCTACTGGGCGACCGGCCTAACCGGGTCCGCGGTGTTCCTCGCGTCGTTGCTGGCGTACGAACTCAGCGACGCACTCGTGGCGCGTAACCGTGGGCTCATCGTCGACCACATCACGCTGTGCCTGCTCGGCGGCAGCACCGCAATGCCCGGCGAACCGCCGGATCCCAGGACTGTGTTCACGGTCGCCGTCGCCGGTCCACGTTCAACATGGTCAAACGATCTTCGACCGCGGACAGCCAACAACGGACACTTGATCAATGTTCACCCAGTCGAGTGAATATCAGCAACTCATCGACCCTTTTCACACCTGCTGCCACCTGACGCACCTCACGTCCTTCCAGGTAGGACACCTCGTCGTGATCCACTTTGGCCGCCGACCACAACGATCACTGGTTGGCAGAACACCAACATCATTGAGAATACGTTGGCTAATTCAGTACCAATAGAACCCACCGACGATTACCGCGGGTGTACCATCCACCTCCAGGAATGAACAGAGCAGACTTACGGAGCACACACGATGACCAGCTCGACCAATCGATCTGCGGGTTTGACGACGTGGAAATACTGAAAGACCTGAGACTCCGTAATTTTCGCGCCTTCCAAGATTTTCGACTGACTTTTGGCAGCGGCGCTTACCTCATCGGCCCGAACAATGCCGGAAAGTCCACGATACTCACCGCCCTCCGTGTCGCCGATGTACTGATCCGCCTTGCCCGACGACGGAAGCCCGACGACGCCAGAGTGGATGGTGATCGGAAATATCCAATATGGCCAATTCCCCTGACGGAATTTCCGGCTTTGCGTGAAAGCGTGAGATATGAGTTCCGTGGCCATGAAGCACGGCTTGAACTGACCTGGAAAAGCGGCGCCAGACTGGTCGCAGTGTGGCCAAAGGAAGACGACGAGACTAGCGAACCCTTCTTCTACCTAGAGCGGAAGCCTGGACTACCGGTCAGGGATGTCAAGCAGGCCCGAGAGGCATTCCCTGAATTGGGTGTGATTCCCATTCTAAACCCGATTGACCATACGGAAAGTCAACTGCAAGACGGCTATGTCGAGCGAAACATTTCCGGTCGCCTTAGTAGCCGTCACTTTCGCAATCAGTTGCGATTGCTCAATAAATCCAACAAACTTGATTCATTCTTGGAATTCGCTGAACCATGGATTGATGGAATCCAGTTTACGAATTTCGGTCAGCATCTCGGATCAGGTTCGGAAGGCGTAGTCCTCGACGTCTACCACACCGAGCCGGGCAGTCGTGCCGAAAAAGAGCTTGTTTGGGCCGGAGATGGGATCCAGGTCTGGCTTCAACTGCTTTACCACATCTACCGCGTCCGCGATTTCGACACAATAATCCTGGACGAACCCGAGGTCTACCTTCACCCCGATCTTCAACGAAGACTTGTCCATCTACTGGAAGCAACAGGCAGGCAGATAATCGTCGCAACACACTCATCGGAGATCGCCGCCGAAGCCGAACCCCGCTTGGTCACGCTTGTCGAAAAAGGAAGAAAGAACGCTCGAAGAGCTCGCGACGAGGCCACTCTCGAACAGCTTTCCTCAACACTAGGAACAGCCTTCAACCTAAGACTCGCACGCGCCCTGCGATCACGAGTAGTCCTTTTTGTCGAAGGGCAGGACATGGCAGTCATTCGTCGATTCTCAAAAACCCTTCGGCTAGCCAATATCGAGCTGGAAAAAGGCATAACCGTAATCAAGCTCGAGGGCTTCTCAAGATTCAACCACGTAGCACCCTTCACGTGGCTGCGCGACGAGCTGCTACCAGAGGCAATCAAGGTACACATTCTACCGGACCGAGACTACCGAAGTAATGCAGCAATCTCGGGTATCGAGCAAGACTTCGATGAAGCCGGTATATCTGCACACATCTGGCGACGCAAGGAGTTGGAAAGTTACCTATTAACACCGTCTGTGATTGCGCGCCTTTCCGGCCTCACCGAGGCAGAGGCGACAGAGGCGCTGTCAAACGCCACGCTCGCGATGGAGAACGATGTCTTCAGCCGCCTTCTAGGCGACCGAATTCAGGAAGAAAAGAGCGGCTCCCGACATGCCGTGGATGTGACGGCAAAATTTAAAACAGAATTCGATGAAGAATGGACCGATCTAACCTTTCGCCTCTACCATTGCCCTGCAAAGCAGGTTATCGCTCGCCTCAACGACTGGCTGCAGACCCAAGGAAAGAAGTCCGTTTCATCTCGTTCACTCGCGTCAGCCCACCGAGTCGGTGAGATCGCTCCGGAGATGGCCGATGCCCTCCGCCAAATCAATGCTGCCGTAACGAACCTGCAAATCCTTTAGTAGCATGAACGGTAGGTACTTCGGAACGACTGGTCGGCGAGTCTGGACGGAGGCCAGTTGAGGAACCGAGCAGCTGGTGAGCTTCGAGCAGCTCCGCAAGAAGGTCACGGCCAACGCCTCTTCGTGGTGGGCGGCCGAGCCGGCCCGACCGAGCCACACAGAGTCGACAGGCGATAGTTCACCGTGGCAGTGTCGTGTCGGCGCGGGTTGCCCTGGTCGCCACATGCCACTGCAAGGAACCAAACACCCGTAAACTGGACTCATGAGGACGGCAGTGTGAAGTACGCCTCTTCCTCCTGCGCGAAGTGCAACGTCAACACGGCATCCAGCCCGTAGAGCGTGGCCCGGAGGTCGTCGACCTGGTCGGCCTGGATCCCGTCCGGCGCCTCGGTGAGGTGCCGCTGCAGCCGCCGGGCCAGCCGGCCGATCTCGGCGTGCTCGCGGCTCATCGTGACCGTGCCCTCGGGGCCGCCCAGCGCTCGCGCCAACGCCGGGTACAGCTCGGTTTCCTCGGCCTGTTCGTGCGGCAGCAGCTCTTCGGTCAGCAGCCGGGTCGCCGTGCGGGCAGCCTGGTCCGCGGCCGCGGTGCGCAGGTGGGCCACGCGCGGCGCGCGGTCCAGCAGCGCCGTGAGGTTCCGGCTCGCCCGCCGTTGCGCACCGGCCTCGAGCACCCGGCCGGTGGCCACCATCGCGGCAACGATCGCGCCGGCGAGGTACTCGCCGACCGCCACGGTGGCCGCGAGGGCGAGGACGGCGAGCAGGTCGGCACCCCAGCGACGGGCGCGCAGATCGGCGGCGACCCACACGACCGCCGGCACCAGCGTGACAGCGTCCGCGGCCGCCCACACGATGTTCGCGGCGGTACCCGCACCCGCCCACCACGCGGCACCCCCGCCCGCGACGAGCGCCAGCACCGTCGCCAGCAGCGCGAACTCCCGGAGCCGCGACGGGGCCGAGCTGTCCCGGTGAGCAGAGCTCGTCGAGCGCGTGGCGTTCCCCGGGTGAGTCAACGGATCGGTCGGGTGCGGCACGGCTACCTCCTGGCGGACGGATCGGACGTCCAGGGTCGGCCGCCGACCACGAGCGGGAAAGAGTCCAAGGGCCTCAACCCCGGCCTGTGGTGGAAGCAATTCGGCTCTGGGGCCTGCAACCGACCCGGACGAGCATGGAGGCAACCCGACCCGAGGAGGAGCGATGGACCAGCACCTGCCCCGCGCATACACGGTGAGGGCGGCCATCGCACTGGCCGCGGCGATCCCCCGGCGCCGCTCGGACCGCCGCCGGTTCGCCGGGCGCCCGCTGCCGGCGCGCGACGAGGTGCTCCTCGCGAAGAGCGCCACCGACCACGGCGCGCTGTTGCGTTTCCTGGACGACGCTCCGCAGCTGTCGGCGTTGACCCGCGCAGCCGCAGCGGCCCAAGAACTCCACCGGGCCGACGCGGACTATGGCATCGAACTCGCGGCCTGGAGCGGCAAGCGCTACAGCCCCGACGGGGTGCCCGCACAAAACGCGGTCCGGGCGGTCGCCTCCGCACCGCGGGTCCGCGACTTCGCCGACGCGCAGCTCACCGACGCCGCCGGTCAGGACGGCGCCGTCCTGACCGTGCTGGCCACGACGGGTGACGAACCGGCCGACCGGCTCCGCGCGGGCGAGGCGGCCAGCGCGGTGGTGCTTACGGCGACCCGGCTGAACCTCGCGAGCTGCCTGATCAGCGAGCCGCTGGAGCTGACCAGCACCCGCGGCCTGATCCGCGACTGCGTCCTCGGCGGCGCCCTAGAACCCCAGCTCGTCGTACGCGTCGGGTATCTCCCCGAAGGCGCGGCTCCGCTCCCGGCGACCCCGAGGCGACCGATCGGTGAGGTCTTGCGGCCGCTCGCCCACCCGTACGGCGTGGGGCTTCCGGTGCCGGCCGAGCTGCGCGGCCGGTGATGCGGAGAGATTCCCTCGTACCTCTTAAGCACGGCACCCGACCGCCGACCGCGCCGGAGGTGCCTCCCACAGAAACACGTTGTGATCAACGGGTTCCGAGTGATCTGCTCTGACCAACGACCTACCCGCGACAGTGCGGGGAACGTCTGCGGAAGGAGCAGAATCGGCATGAGTGACAAAGACCGTCACGTCGTACCCAACCCCGAAGGCGGTTGGGATGTGAAGAAGCCGGGCGCGAGCCGGGCAAGTGCTCACACTCGGACCCAGGCGGAGGCTACGACACGGGCTCGCGGCATCACCGCGAACACCGGCGGGGAAACCGTGGTCCACGGCCGAGACGGCCAGATCCGGCAGAAGGACACTTCTCCGAAGGGACACGACCCGAATCCGCCGCGCGACAAGCACTGAACGAGTTGCACTACGACGAGGGCCGTCGTCCTGGGTGGACGGCGGCCCTTCGTCGTACACGGCTCAGGCGACGTCGTTCCACACGTAGTCCAGGCGATTGCGCACCTCGACCACCCCGGACAGTTCCTGGATCAGCCGGGTCACCGGGTCGATGTCGCTGCGGCGCTCCACCCGTCCGACGACCGTGACGATCCCGGCCCGCACCTCGATGCGGACCCGGTCCGGCCCGAGGCCGAGCTGATCCCGCAGCACCCGTTCGCTGACCTCGCGCTCGAGATCGCTGTCGCCGCGAGTGAAGACCGCCACCAGGTCACGGCGGGACACCACACCCGCCACCTTCCCGTTGCGCAGCACGAACAACCGGCGCATGCCGCTGTGCGCGAACTGCGCGGCGGCGGCGGCGAGTGTCGCCTCGACGTCGATCGTGACGGCCGGGCTCGTCATCAGGTCCTTCGCGACGCACGCGGTGGCCTTGCGGGCCAGCCGGCGGTCGCGCCACCGGGGCTTGCGCTCCTCCCACAGGTGCGGGAGCAAGTCCGCCTCGGAGACGACGCCGACCAAAGCGCCGGTCTTGTCGACCACGCCGACCGCGCTGATCCCGTTGCCGGTGAGCAGCTGGGCGATGTCCTTGAAAGGCGTCTGCGGGGAAACGGTAATCGGGTTGGCGGTCATCACCGCGGACACCTTGCCGGCGTTCATCATCAAACCTCTTTCTCGGTACGGACGACCATGACCGGGCAGGCCGCGTGGTGCAGGAGAGCCTGGCTCGTGGAGCCGAGCACCAGCCCGGTGAAGCCGCCTCGGCCACGGCTGCCGACGACGATCAGCTGCGCGTCACGGCTCACCTCGTGCAGGCGGGCGCGGGGCTTGTCGTGCTCGACGCGGCGCTCGACCTGGACGTCCGGGTACTTCTCCTGCCAACCCGCGAGCCGCTGCGCGAGCAGGCGACGGCCCGAGTCCTGAAGGGATTCACCCTGGAAGGCGACATTGCCGTCGCTGAACAGGCCGGCGGTGTCGCCGTCGTGCCAGGTGTAGAGGGCGACGAGCGGGGCGTTGCGGATCGAGGCCTCCTCGAAGGCCCAGGCGATCGCCGCTTCGCTCAAAGGGCTGCCGTCGGCACCCACGACGACCGGGCCGCCGGGCTTCTCCGTACCGCGGACGACCACGACCGGGCAGTGCGCCCGCGCGGCGAGGTCGACATCGGGCGAGCCGCTGAACAGGCCCGCGATCGCCCCGACCGGTTCGCCGGTGACGAGGATCCGGGCTCGCTCCGAAACTTCGAGCAGGCCGGGAACCGGGCCGCGGTCACTCGCCTCGGTCGCAATGGCCAGCCCCGGCACGGCGGCTTCGAGCGTGGCCCAGGTCTGCCGCAGCAGCCGGTCTGCTTCGGCCTCCTTGACCGCCAGCCAGTCCGACGGCGGATAGACCTTGCCGCCGAACGCCACGTCCTCCAAGCCGTAGGCGGTGTAGACGAGCAGGGACGCGTGCCGGCGGGCTGCTTCCCCGGCCGCCCACAACGCGGCCGCCGCGGCGGTCTCCGAACCGTCCACGGCGACGACGATCGGCGGGTTTCCGGTTGCGCTCATGACGTGTTTCCTCCGGGTTCCGGTGCGCGGACCACGCATCCGATCCGAAGGTAGGACGCGGCGGCGGCCGGCGGATGCGGTCGTTCGTCCCCGCGTCCGGGGACTTTCGACAGCTCCCGGCGACCAGGCCGCGGGCGCATGGTGAGCGGGAGGAGGTGTCGTGCGATGCAACGCGAATGGCGAGACGCGGTGGCGACCGTACCGGTCCTGTTCACCATCGCCCTGTACATCGAATACCTGGCCGACGGGAGCACCCTGTGGGTGCATGGGCCCCGCGCGATGGCGGCCACCGCACTGGTACTGGGCCTGGCCGCCTGCGTGCTCGGCTCGTGGCTGTGGACCGGCGTGGCGCGATGGCTCAGTGCCCCGCTCGGTGCGGCCGCACTGCTAATTGCCGTCTTCACGCTCGTGACCGGCAACAGTGTCACGCTCGCTGTGCTGATCGCGCTGGTCACGACGTTGTGGGTGATCTCGACCGTTCGGCACCTGCGGGCCCCGGCCGGACGTCCATGACCGTCCGGCTCGGTCCAGCAGGAATCCCCGCGCGTCGGCTCGGGTGCTCACCTGCGGCCGGAAGTCCTTCTCGCCGGTGACTTCCGGCCGCGGCGACCGGCCGTGCCGCGAGCCTACGGTCGGAACACCCGACCGCGTCAGGAGCCGCCCATGAGCGCCGCAGCAGCCATCCCGCCGATCGTCACCGGAGTGGACGGATCCGTCGAGTCGCTCGACGCCGTCCGCTGGGCCGCGCGCACCGCTCACCTGCACAGCGCGCCGCTGGAGATCTGGTACGCCCTCGACTTCTCCGCTCTGCTCGCCGGCGGTGTCATCCCGCCGCCGGAAGAGATGAAGGAAGTGCTGCGTGTCCGCGGCCGCCGGTACCTGCGTGCCGCGGCGGAGCTCGCCGCGGCACAAGGCGTGCCGGACGCCGCCACCCGGCTCGATTCCAACCGCGCCGCCCAGGCGCTCATCGACGCCTCCCGCACGGCGTCGCTGCTCGTGGTGGGCTCGAGCGGACTCGGCAAGCTGACCGGCTTCCTGGCCGGCTCGGTCGCCTCGGCCGTGGGAGCGCACGCCGCTTGCGACACCGTCGTCGTGCGCGGCGACACCTGGGACGAGCCAGGCGCGGCGGAGCGGCCGGTGGTCGCCGGCGTCGACGGTGGCGAAGCCGGCACACGGATCCTCACGACCGCGCTCGCCGAAGCGCGCACGCGCCACGCCCCGCTGATCGTGGTCCACGCGGCCGCGGACGAACCCCCAGCCCGCGAACAGGACCGCGCGGCGCTCGCCGATGCCGACCACCGGCTGCTGGCCGACCGCGACGTCGAAGGCGTCACGGTCGAAGAGGCCGTGGTCCAGGCGCACCCGCGCCGCGAGCTGATCGAGCGCAGCGCGACCGCCCAGCTGGTCGTGCTCGGCACCCGGGCCGCGGCGGGTTCCCCGGGCTCCTGCTGGGGTCCACCGGCCAGGCCCTGCTGCACAACTCGGCCTGTCCGGTCTACCTGGTCCGCGGCGCCTGAGACGGCCGAAAGTCCTCACCTCGACCGGCCTTCGCCCTTCCGGCTCCGGGGCCTGGAGGCCCCGCGAACCGGGGCGGTCCGGCCCTCGTCGCCCCCCCGCGGCGGAGTCTGGATCCAGACGAAAGTGAGGCACATCATGGAAAGCCAGGACTCCCCCCGCGGATTCGCCCCGGCGACGACGGCCGAGCCGACGTCTGAGACCACCCGCCGCAACCGCCGGGACCGCCTGGCGCTGCAGCCGGCCGGCTTCGTCGCCCCCCGCTACACCGACGTCTCCGACCACCGCCTGGCGCGGACGCTGACGGCCGAGGACCGGTCCGAAGAGGACGGTCTGGACCCGCTGGAGCGCGTCACGTGCCGGACGCACCGCCGCTGGCTGCACGACTGCGTGTCGTCACCGCTGCACGTCGTCATCGTCACCGGCACGCGCTGGTGCCGGAACTGCGAATGCGCGCTGAACGTCGCGATCGACCAACTGGCCGGCGACGTCGCGGTGCACTGCCCGTCCTGTGGCGAGACCCCGGCCACCCGCGCGACCCGCCAGCTCGTCCGCGCGTGCCGCGCCAGCCTGGCCACCGCGGCCGACCGCTGATGTCCGCGAGCCGGAGCCGCCTGTACCGCAGTGGTGTCCTGGAGCAGGAGAACCTTTCCGTCGCCGAAGCCACGCGGCACCTCGCCGACCCGGCCGTCACGCTCTGGCTGAACCTCGACGCCCCCACCGCGGCGGACCTGGCCGCGCTCACCACCGAACTCGGGCTGCACCCCCTCGCCGTCGCGTCGGTCCTCGACGAGGACCACCAGCGGCCGAAGCTCGTCCACTACGACCGCCACTCGTTCCTCGCCGCCTATGCCGTCCGGCTGGACCCCGGCGACGGCGTGCTCCGGGCTTCGGAGCTCGACGCGTTCGTCACCGACCGCATACTGGTCACCTTGCACCGCAACAACACCGCGGACATCGACGCCCTCACCGCGCGCTGGGACAGCACCCCCGAGCTCGCCAAGAGCGGCGCCGGCTTCCTGCTGCACGGCCTGCTCGACCTGCTCGTCGACGGGCACTTCGACGCACTCCAGGCCCTCGACGACCAGGTCGAGGAACTCGAGGACCTGGTCTTCGCCGACCAAGCCGACACGACGGATCTGCAGCGCCGCTCCCTGCGGCTGCGCAAGAGCCTCAGCCGGCTGCGGCACCTGGCTCTGCCGATGCGGGAGATCGTCAGCTCGCTGATGCGCCGCGAGGTCCGGTCCGTCGACGACACCCTGCTGCCCTACTTCCAGGACGTCTACGACCACGTCCTGCGCGTCACGGAGTGGACCGAGTCGCTGCGCGACCTGCTCGCGACGATCCGCGAAACGCAGCTGAGCATCCAGGGCAACCGGCTCAACACGATCATGAAGAAGGTGACCAGCTGGGCCGCGATCATCGCCGTGCCGACCGCGATCACCGGCTTCTACGGCCAGAACATCCCCTACCCCGGGTTCGCCCAGGCGTCCGGGGTGTGGGTCTCGACGCTCGCCATCCTCGTCATCTCGGCGACCCTGTACGTCCTGTTCAAACGGCGGGACTGGCTGTGAGCCGGGCGCTCCCGCTCCGGGGCAGACGGCTCGCCCGGGCCTGGTTCGTGACCGTCACACCGGCCGAATTCCTGGGATTCACCGTCCCCGCCGTGGCCGGCGCGCTCACCGTGGACTCCGCGGTCGCCCTGCCCGTCCTGCTCGTCGCCAGCGCGGTCGAAGGAGCCGTGCTGGGCGCCGGCCAGGCACTCCTCCTCCGGCGCGCGCCATTCCCTCGCTGAATGCCCGCCGTTGAGCCATGGCCACGGCGGCGGCAGCGTCGTTCGCCTACCTCGCCGGCCTCGCGCCGAGCACGTGGGCCACCCAGCTGGGCAGCTGGCCGCCCCTGGTCCTCTGGCCGGCCGCGGGACTCCTCGGCCTGGCGCTCCTGTGCTCGATCGGTTTCGCCCAGTGGCTGGTCTTGCGCCACCACATCCGCCGTTCAGCGCGCTGGATCGCCACGACAGCCGGCGCTTGGCTGCTCGGCCTCGGGTCTTCCTGGGCGTGACCATGCCACTGTGGCAGCCCGGCCAGAACCTGCCCGTCACGATCGCGATCGGCGTCCTCGGCGGCTTCCTGATGGCGGCCACCACGTCGGCGGTCACCGCACTCGCCGTCCGGCGGCTGCCGGGCCTGGGCTGACCTGCAGCCGCGCCGCCAGCCGATGCCAGACCAACTTGTCCGCTTCCACCACGAGGAACGCCACGACGGCGGCACCCAGCACCCACAGCCAGGAGCCGGCGCCCACCGGCGCCGTGTGGAACCACGTGTTCATGACCGGGACGTAGGTCAGCACCAGCTGCAGCCCGGCGGTGAGCCCGACGCCGAGGGCGAACATCCGGCTGCGGCCGGGCCACGCGAGCAGTACCGGCCGGTCCAGCGACCGGCAGCTCAGCAGGTACGCGGCCTGGACCCCGACGAACACGTTGATCGCGCTCGTACGCGCCGCTGCCAGCGACACCCCCGCCGCCAGCTGAGCCTGGTAGGCGGCGAAAGCCGCCATGATGAGCAGAAGCGACACGAGCACGACCCGGCGCAGTAAGGCGCCGGTGAAGAGCGGACGTTTCGGCGGGCGTGGTGGCCGCTGCATGATGCCCGCTTCCGTCGGCTCGAACGCCATCGTCAGGCCGAGGAAAACCGCCGTGGTCATGTTGATCCAGAGGATCTGCACCGGCACGATCGGCAGCGTCACGCCGAGCAGGATCGCCACCAGCACCACCATGCCTTCACCGATGTTGGCCGGCAGCGTCCAGGCGATGAACTTGCGCAGGTTGTCGAAGACGCTCCGGCCTTCCCGCACCGCCGCCTCGATCGAGGCGAAGTCGTCGTCGGTCAGCACCATGTCGGCCGCCTGCCGGGCGGCGTCGGTGCCGTTGCGTCCCATCGCGACACCGATGTCCGCGCGACGCAACGCGGGTGCGTCGTTGACGCCGTCGCCGGTCATCGCGACCACGTGCCCGCGCCGCTGCAACGCCCGCACCAGCTCGAGCTTCTGCCCCGGCGACACCCGGGCGAACACCTGCGTGGCCGCCACCGTCTCGTCGAAGGCCGCTTCGGGCAGCGCGGCCAGCTCGGCTCCGGTGAGGACCCGCGCCGACGCGGCTTCGTCGACCAGCCCGACTTGGGCAGCGATCGACCGGGCCGTCCCGGCGTGGTCGCCGGTGATCATCTTGACCTCGATGCCCGCACTCCAGCACGCCCCCACCGCGGCGACCGCCTCCGGCCGCGGCGGGTCCTGCATCGCCTGCAGGCCCAGGAAAACCGGCGCGGATCCCGGCGTGAACCGCGCAAACGCGAGCACCCGCAGCCCCTGCGCAGTCAGCTCGCGGTGCACCCGGTCCAGCGCCGCCGCGTCGAGCGGACGGACGCCGTCGGTCACCAGCTCGTCCTCACACCGCGCCACTACCTCTTCGACCGCGCCCTTGAGGTAGCCGACGTCACCGTGGACGGTCGTCATCGTGCGGGTTTCCGACTCGAACGGCACGGTGTCCGTGCGCGGCGCGGCGGCGCGGATCGCCTCGGGGTCCAGCCCGGCCGCCAGAGCAGATTCGAGGAGCGCGATCTCCGTCGGGTCGCCCTCGTCGAGCTGGGCGTCGTTGCAGAGAACGCCCGCGACGAGGCACTCGCGCGCCTCTTCCGGGGAAACCGCCCGGCCGGCAACGGCCAGCGTCGTCACGGTCATCCGGTTCCGCGTGAGCGTGCCGGTCTTGTCGGTGCAGATCACCGTGGTACCGCCGAGGGTCTCGACCGCGGGCAGGTTCCGCACGATCGCGCCGCGCCGCGACATCCGCACCACGCCGATGGCCAGGACGATCGCCACCGCGGCCGGGAGGCCTTCGGGAATCGCCCCGACGGCGAGCGCGACGACCGCGGTGAACATCTCGGGCACCGGGGTGCCCCGGACCACGCCGAGCACGAACGCCCCGGCCGCGACCGCGACGATCGCGACGCTCAGCTGCCGGGAGAACCGGGCGAGCTTGCGCGTGAGCGGGGTGGCGCCGACCTTTGCGGTGGCCACCAGGTGCTGGATACCGCCCAGCTCGGTCGTGCCGCCGGTCGCCGTGACCACGGCGCGCGCCCAGCCGCGCGTCACCAGCGTCCCGGAGTAGGCGCAGCCGGCCCGGTCGGCGACCACGGCGTTCCCGTCGACGGCGTCGGCGGACTTGCGGACCGGCACCGACTCCCCGGTCAGCGCCGACTCGTCGACCTCCATCAGGCGAACCTCGAGGAGGCGCACGTCGGCGGGCACGCGATCCCCCGCCACGAGCTCGACGACGTCACCCGGCACGAGCCGCACCGCGGGGGTTCGCCGGGCGACGCCGTCGCGGAGAACGGTCGCGTCGGCCGGAAGTATCTTCGACAGCGCGTCGAGAGCCCGCTGGGCCCGCGACTCCTGGACGAACCCGACGAGGGCGTTCAGCGCCACGACCCCGCCGATGACCCCGGCGTCGACGTAGCCGCCGAACAGCCCGGTCACCACGCCGGCGAGCAGCAGGACGTAGATGAGGGGGTCGTGGAACTGGCGCAGCAGCCGGAGCAGCGGCCCCGGCCCGGCTTCCGCCGGAACCTCGTTGGGGCCGGAGCGCTCGAAGCGAGCTTTGGCTTCTCCGGTGCTCAGCCCCCGCTGCGGGTCCACGCCGAGCTGCTCGGCGACCTCGGTCGCCGGCCGGGCGTGGAGCGCCTCGGAATGGGTGGTGGTCTTCACTGCGCGGCCTTCCGTTCCTGGTCTTCGCCACAAGTCACCGCGGCCGTGCCCGTGCAGGATGCGGTGCAGCCGCGCCTTCTCGCCGGTCTTCAGCCCGAGCTCGGCCTGTGCGGGGCGTGAGCCATGCGGCCTCCGGAGTCGCTGATTCGTGGTGTATCCAGCAAATCGGGACGAGTTCACCCCCCGCCGCTGGCGAACGCCATCGGTGCCCGGGGCCGTCGGTCACCGGCGGAAGGGACCATCGGCTCTCCCACAGCCGCGCCGCCGCGCCGAGACTTCGTGGCATGAAGGTCGACGAACTGCTCACGAAGGCGAAGGACGGGCTGGAGACCAAGCTGGTCTACGGCGAGCCGTACGAAGTCGACGGGGTCACGGTGATCGTGGCGTCGACCGTCGGCACCGGCGGAGGTGGCGGCGACAGCCGCGACGAGAAAGGCCGTTCCGGGGAAGGCGCCGGGTTCGGCCTGTCGGCCAAACCGGTCGGGGTGTACGTCATCAAGGACGGCAAGCTCCGCTGGGAGCCGGCCGTCGACGTGAACCGCCTCGTGGCGACGCTCGGCGCGATCGCCGTCGCGGCGATCTTCGCCGCGACACGGCTGGCCAAGCTCAAGTACGGCGCCGAGACCGATGAGCGTCCCTGATCTGCGTCCGCTGGACCCGGCCCGCTGCCACGCGTTGCTTGCCTCCGTCCCACTCGGCCGCCTGGGCTTCGTCCACGGCGGACGGCCGGTGATCCGGCCGGTCAACTTCACCGTGGCGGCCGACGCGATCTGGCTGCGGTCAGGCCGCAACTCCTGGGCCGACCGGCTAAACGGGCAGCCGGTCACCTTCGAAGCCGACGCACACGACCCCGGCGGCCACACCGGCTGGAGCGTGATCGTCACCGGGACAGCTGCCCTCATCACGGACGTCGAAACCGTGGCCGCCCAGCTCGGCGCCGAACTGCGCTCGTGGGCTCCCCCACCGCGCGACCGGCTGCTGCGGATCGGCGTCGACCGGATCGAGGGCCGCTTGCTCGCCCTCCGGCCCGGCGCGGACGACATGACGGAATCAGGGCTTCCATGACGGCGCGGAAGCCGTGCTTTACCGACTGCTAACCTGCCGCCGGCGTCCCGAAAACCCGGCAGGACGCGAAGCCCACGCACGGGCATCATGGCGGCCATGCCGCACCGCGTCCTGCTCGCCGACGACGACCGCGCCATCCGCGAGTCCCTCTTCCGCGCCCTCGACCTCGAGGGATACCACGTCACCGAGGTCACCGACGGCGTCAGCGCCCTCGCCACAGCGCGCCGCGACCCCCTTCGACGTGCTGATCCTCGACGTGATGATGCCCGGCGTCGACGGTCTCGGTGTGTGCCGCGTACTGCGCGCCGAAGGCGACCCCACCCCGATCCTCATGCTCACCGCCCGCGTCGAAACCCCCGACCGGGTGGCCGGGCTGGACGCCGGCGCCGACGACTACCTGCCCAAGCCCTTCGAACTCGACGAACTCCTCGCACGGCTGCGAGCCCTGCTGCGCCGCACGTCACCCGAGCCCGAAGCGCGGCGCACGCTGCGGCTGGGTGAGCTCGCGGTCGACCCGGCGGCCCGGCGGGTGTGGTGGCAGGGCACCGAGATCACGCTGTCGAAAACCGAGTTCGACCTGCTGGAACTGCTCGTCCGCAACGCCGGGATCGTGCTCGACCGCACGACGATCTACCAGCGGATCTGGGGCTACGAGTTCGGCGCGGACTCCAAGAACCTCGCCGTCTACATCGGCTACCTGCGCCGCAAGCTCGACCAGGCCGGCGCCGCGGAGCTGATCCACACCGTGCGCGGGGTGGGCTATTCCGTGCGGCAGGCGCGGCCGGCGTGAACCTGCGCAGCAAGCTCGCCATCGCCTTCGCCGGCGTCGGTGCGGCGGCGGCGATCCTCGTCGGGGTCTTCAGCTACCAGGCCGCCTCCCAGCGCATCAACGCCGAACTCGACCGGTCGCTGCTCACGACCTCGGCGGAAATCGCGGCCGGGGCGACGCAGGTGCTCGCGCCGAGCCCGGTCACCCGCGGCCCCGATGATGACGACCACGACGAGGCCCAACCGATGGTGGCGCAGGCGATCGCGCCGGACGGGACCGTCCGCCCGCTCGGCGGCCGCCCGGTGCCCCTCCCCGTCGGCGGCGACGACCGGACGCTGGCCGCGACCGGCGTTCTCGCCGACCACCGCTACACGAACTTCACCGCCGGGCGCGACGACTACCGGGTCATCACCGTGGCCCTCGGGCCCGGCCGCGGCGCCGTCCAGCTCGCCGTCGACGTCGACGAGTCCCGGTACGTCCTGAAGGGACTGGCCGCCCGGATCACCGGCGTCAGCGCGCTGGTACTGGCCGTCGCGGCCCTGGCCGGCTGGCTGCTGGCCCGGCAGATCACCCGGCGGCTGGTCCGGCTGACCGACGTCACCGAACAGGTCAGCGACGGCCGCCTCGACGACGTCGCCGTGCCCACCGGCGGCCGTGACGAGGTGGGCAGGCTCGCCACGTCGTTCGACCGGATGCTGGGCCGGCTCGCCGACGCCCGCGCCGACCAGGACCGCCTGGTCCAGGACGCCGCCCACGAGCTGCGGACGCCCCTGACCAGCCTCCGCACCAACGCCAGCGTCCTGCGCCGGTTCGCCGAGCTCACCCCCGAATCGCGGGCCCGCCTGCTCGACGACGTCGACGGCGAAACCCGCGAGCTGACCCACCTGCTGGGTCACTTGCGGGACTGGGCGATCACCTGGGGGCCGATCGTCGCCCCGGTGCTCGCAGTCGGCATCGCGGGCTTCGTGATCGGCCGGCGCCGGTGGGTGCGGCGCTGTCACGCGAGGCTGGTCGCCGACGCCCGCCAGGTCACCGTGCTCGCGCCGCCCACCGTGGATCCCGCGAGCGGCGCGGCCTTGTGGTCCAACCTTGTCGGGCTGCTGCGCCCGGCCTGGCGCCGGTGGTTCACCGGGCAGCCCCATGTGGCCTGCGAGTACATGTTCTCCGAGGCAGGGGTCGGCATCCGCCTGTGGGTACCCGGTGTGATCCCACCCGGCCTGGTCGAACGCGCCATCGAGGCCGCCTGGCCCGGCTCACACACACGGGTCGGCACCGCCGACCCACCCTTGCCACCGCCAGAAGCCGAACAGCGGCGGCTGGTCGTCGGCGGTGAACTCCGCCTCGCCCGCTCCGAGGCACTGCCGATCCGCACCGACTTCGACGCCGACCCACTCCGCGCCCTGATCGGCGCCCCGGTCGGCCTCGGCCGCGACGAGTACGCCTGCGTCCAGATCCTCGCCCGCCCGGTCACCGGCCGCCGGGTCGCCAAAGCCCGCCGCTCCGCGCGGCGAGTGCACACCGGCGGCTCCACCCGAGTGGTCGGCCGCCTGCTCGACATGGTCACTCCCGGCATGAAATCCAGGTCCACGCGGAACACCGCGAAGTCCGGGGCGCTGCACAGCGATCCGCAGACCTCGATCGAGTACGCGGCGCAGAACCGCGCCATCGTCGCCAAACAGCGCGGCTCGCAGTACGAGACGATCATCCGCTACGCCGTCGCCACCCTCCTGCCCGCCGACGCCGCCGAGAGCGAGGTCCGCCAGGCGCGGGATGTCGCCCGCGGACGGGCACACGCGCTGGCCGCGAGCTTCGCTTCCTACACCGAGCACAACCACTACACCCGCCACCGCGTCCGCCATCCCGGCCCCGTGCTGGCCGACCGGCGGCTCGGCAAGGGCGACCTGCTGTCCGTGGCCGAGCTGGCGGCGCTGGCGCACTTGCCGACCGACGAGGCGATCCCCGGCGTGCAGCGTGCCGGCGCCCGCGCGATCTCCCCGCCACCCGGCATCGCCACGCCCGGCCCGGAGGCCAAGCCGATCGGCGTCACCGACACTGGACACGAACGTCCCGTGGCACTGCGCGTCCCGGACGCGCGGCACCACCTGCACGTCATCGGCGCGACCGGCTCCGGCAAGTCCACCTTGCTGGGCAACATGATCCTGGCCGACGCCGAAGCCGGACGCGGGATCGTGCTGATCGACCCCAAGGGCGACCTCGTCACCGACATGCTCTCCCGTCTGCCTCGCTCGGTAGCGGATCGTGTCGTGATCTTCGACGCCGACTCGAAGACCCGGCCGCCTTGCCTGAACCCTTTGGACGGCGGCGAAACCGACTTGACCGTCGACAACCTCGTCTCGGTGTTCCGGCGGGTGTACTCCGCGTTCTGGGGGCCGCGTACCGACGACGTGATGCGCGCCGCCTGCTTGACCCTGCGCACCCAGGAAGGCGTCGCCACCCTCGCCGACCTGCCGAAGCTGCTGGCCGATCCTGCCTTCCGATCACGGGTCACCGCCGGGGTCACCGACCCGGTGCTGCGCGGGTTCTGGTCCTGGTACGAGGAACTCACCGACTCCTCCCGAAGCCAGGTGATCAGCCCGCTGATGAACAAGCTGCGGGCGTTCCTGCTGCGGCCGTTCGTGCGCGACGCCATCGCGGGCGGTCATTCCACAGTGGACATGGCGGAGGTGCTCGACGGCGGGATCTGCCTGGTGCGCATCCCTAAAGGCTCGCTCGGTGAGGAAACCACCCGGCTGGTCGGGTCGCTGGTGGTCGCCCGGACCTGGCAGGCCACCACCGCCCGTGCCCGCACGCCGCAACGCCAGCGCCGGGACGCGTCGATGGTGATCGACGAGTGTCACAACTTCTTGAATTTGCCGTACCCGATCGAGGACATGCTGGCCGAGGCACGGGGCTTCCGGGTCGCGATGACGTTGGCGCATCAGCATCTTGGCCAGCTTCCCCGTGAGTTGCGGGAAGGCATGTCCACCAACGCTCGCAGCAAGATCTTCTTCAACGCCTCCCCGGAAGACTCTCGCGAGCTGTCGCGGCACACCGCGCCCCGGCTGTCCGACCACGACTTGGCCCACCTGGGCGTCTACCACGCCGCCGTACGGCTCGTGCTGAACGGGGAAGAGGCGCAGCCGTTCACCATGCGCACCCAGCCGCTTCCTCGCGCGATTCCCGGCCGCGCACGGGAGATTCGCGGCATCGCCCGCCGCGCCTTGCGCAGCCGAGTTCCCGGTGCCACCGCGTCCGGTGCGCAGGCACCAACCCGTCCTACGCAGCGGCCCGCCGGGACGTCAGGGCAGACGCGGCCGACCAGCGGCGATCGCCGGGGCCAGTCCGGCGTCCGGGCGCGGAGCGCCGACCCGCGCCGTCAGCAGTCCTGACCCGACTCGGCCGCACTCGCAAAGACGGGTGGAAGTCCTTTCCGTTCAACAACTTTTCGGAGGTTCGCGTCATGATCACCAATCCCACCAGGCAGCGCACTCTTCGAGGCCACAAGGCAACCCGGCCCACCCCGCGCGCGGCGAACAACGCCGATCACCAGGCGGTGCTGGCGTGGCGGCTGACCCCGCGTGATCGGTGGATCATCCGGATGCTGCACGAGCACCGCGTGCTCACCGCCCACCAGATCACCGCGCTCGCGTTCCCATCGTTCCGCTCGGGCCGGATGCGGTTGCGGGAACTGTTCCAGTGGGGCGTGGTGGACCGGTTCCAGCCGTTCATCACCGTCGGCACCGCGCCGATGCACTACGTCCTCGCACCTGCCGGGGCCGCGGTGCTGGCCACCGAGGACGGCCTGGACATCAAGGAACTCGGCTACCGCCACGACCGCGCCTTCGGGGTAGCCCACTCGCTGCGGCTCGCGCACACCGTCGGTGTCGCCGAGTGGTTCACCGCCCTGGTCGACCGCGCCCGCCACAGCGACGCCGACGAGCACAGCACGCTCGGCGCGTGGTGGTCGGAGGCCAGCTGCGCGCGGCACTTCGGGGACCTGATCAAGCCTGACGCCTACGGCCGGTGGGCCAGCGCCGGTGGGGAGATCGAGTTCTTCCTCGAGTACGACTTCGGCACCGAGGTGCTGGCCAAAGTCGCCGGGAAACTGGCCGGCTACGCCGCGCTCGCCGAGGCCACGGGGATCACCACTCTGCTGCTGGTGTGGCTGCCGACCGCGCGGCGCGAGGCCACCGCCCGTCGGCTGCTGGCGCGGGCCTGGCGCGAGCTCGACGACCCGCGCTCGGTCCCCGTCGCCACCGCCTCGGCCGAACTGCTCAACCCCGAGGCTGCGCACCCCAGCCCCGCCGACGAGGTCTGGCTCCCCCTGGACACCACCAGCGGCAACGCGGTGAGCACCCGGCGCGAGTTGCACCGGCTGCTCGACGCCTGGCCGCACGTCGCGCCACCCAGCACCAGCACGGACAGCGAGTCGGCTCTCGCGCCGGACTCGACGCTCGCGCTGATGGCCCCGGCGCCCGCGCCGATGCCCCCGGCCGCAATCTCACGCGGGCCGAGCACAGGCAGGCGGTGAGTACCCGATGATTCTGAAAGTCGGCGCCATCGTGATCGCCGTGATTCTCTTCATCCCGACGTTGATCGGGAACGGGGTGTCGGGCGCGATCTCGGCCCTATTCGGCAGTGGAGGAAGTCAGCCCAGTGCGACCGCGCTGGCCGACAGTGCCGTATCCGCGACGTCCAGCCGCCAGCGGCCCGGAGGTCGACGTCATGGAGCGCGTTCTACGCGGCATCAAATTCTTCTAGTCAACACATCCAGTGGAAGGCATCGCTTGTGGCACCGCAAGAACACGACCACATAGTCGTGCCAGAGGAAACGGTATGGGAACCTCGACGACGACAGTCCGTCCGGGTTGACCCTGAGGTACTGCAGGCGCTGGCGCGTGTGGCTCGAGGTGCAGAGCTGATGGTCGCGGTCGTGCGAGAGCAGAGTGCCGCCTTGGCTGAGCTGCCGCATCGGGCGCGGATCCTGGGCGTGGTGGAGCTTGAGAAGGGGTGGCGTCGCTGGGTTGCGGCCATGAACAAGATGGTCACCGCGGAAGTGGCCCAAACGTTCATAGCCGCGCAGAACGACGAGTGGACATTGAGGCAAATCGGGCCAGTGGCAGGAATGAGCTTTTCCGCCGTTGGGAACCGCATTCTCCGCCATCGCGGCGCGCTCACAGCTACGTCCACGAAAACACCATCGCCGTCCGATGTCGATAGGTGGGTGCGGGAACTCGTTGATGTCACGCGGGAGTCCGTATCGGCTGAGGTCGTGGCCGCCGAATTCCGCTCGGGCGTCAGCGTCTCGACGCTCGTACAGCGTCACGGTATGTCCGAGCAGCAGGTCTGGGAAGTCCTGAAGGCCCAGGGTGTCGAGCTTCCGGTGCCATGAACGAACTGCGCGGCTTCGCTGCTCTCGGCACCGAGAACCTGCACGCATCCAGAGAGCTTGTGCACCCTGCCCCGCTACCGCCCGCGCCCGCGACGACGGAACTCAGCTTGTCGAACGAGGCGACATCTCGGGACACAGTTGCGGGTAGTGGTGGCGTACCGACCGCTCTGATGCTGGGATCGAAGGCCAGCGGGGTTGATGCGGACGTATATCAGCGAGCCCTCGGCGACGAGCTCCGGAGGCTGCGACGCCGGCGCGGCTGGACGCGGAAGGAACTGCAACAGCAGTTGCCGAGCGGCATTTCCGTGCAGACCTTGGCCACGTACGAGCTGGGTTCCCGGCAGTGCTCGGTGGTGCGCCTGGTCGAGCTGTGTCTTGCGATGGACGAACTCCCGCAGCATCTGATCGCGAGAGTGCATCAGCGTGTCGCCGTCGAAGAACGCGGCGACATCAGGGTGAACGTGCGCTCGCTTGCGGCCCTTGTCGAGCCGCACCTTGCGCCGCTGCGTCACTGGGCCGAGGAGCGGCTCCCTCAGCCCGGCGCGGGTCACGACGTCCAGCTGGATCTGGCAGCGCTGTGTCACATGGCCGAACTGTGCGACCTCCAACCCGCCGAACTCGTCGTCCTCCTTCGCCGTCGTCCTGAGCAGGAGGTCGTCGGCTCGAAGCCGTGCTCGAGGTAGACGCCTTTGCCGAGGACGCAGCTGGAACCGACCCCTACTCCGTCGGCGAGCTGCGCTTGGTGCCAGACCCGGCTGCCCGGCCCCGCCCTGAGCGCCGGTGCCTAGGAGACGTCGCCCGGCCCGAGCGGATCAAACCCGTTCTCGAGGTAAGCGGTCCGGCCGGTGTCCACGACGTCGAGGCACACCGCGACGCGGCGCGCCATGTGCGGCCGGAGCATTCCCGCAGCCTCGGCGCGGGTGGCGAACTTTGAGCGCTTCAGCTCGCCGTCGGCCAGCCACAGGGAAGCGATCTGGTCCTCGCCCAGGATGCCCCCGTCGAACAGGTTGTTCGTCAGGGCGGGGCGGCCGTCCGGCTGCGGCGGAACCCAGTCCACGACCAGCAGCCGGCCGGGCAGCAAGTCGACCCCGAGTTCTTCCTTGATCTCGCGGCGCGCGCCCGCCCACGGGGACTCGCCTTCGTCCAGTCCGCCACCGGGGATCTCCCAGGTCTCGGCGCCGTAGCTGGGCTCGACCAGCAGAACACGGCCCTCGGCGTCGCGGAAGATCACGCCGGCGCTGGCGATCTGCTTGGGCAGCGTGGCGTAGTACTCGGCGGGCGGTAACCATCCCTGGGTCATGCGCGGCGACGCTACCCACCCCGCCGAGGTCGACGGTGACCGGCGTCGGGTTACCGGCCGGTCTGAATCTCGGTCAGCAGGTCAGCGGCCAATTCGTAAGTCCGGTCGCATCGCGGGCACCGCAGCCGGTCGTCCAAGGTGCCCGCGCAGCGGCAGACCCAGCCGACCGCGCGGGCCGGATTGCCCAGAACCAGGGCGTGCGCGGGAACGTCGCGCAGGACTACGGCGCCGATGCCGACCAGGGCGTACGGTCCGATCTCGATGCCGGGTGCGACGCGGGCACCGGCGCCGACGGTCGCGCCGCGGCGCACGATGACCGGCGTCGAGGCCCAGTCACCGGGACCCTGGCGCTGGCCGTCGAGGCGGGTGGCCCGGGGCGTGCGGTCTTCAGTGAGCACGGCCTGCGGGCTGATCATGACGTCATCGTCGAGCTGCGCGCCGAAAACGTCGGCGTGGTTACCGATCTTGACGTTAGCGCCGATCCGCGAGCCTGAGCCGATGTAGCAGCTCTTGCCCAGCGTGCAGCCGGCGCCGATCTCGACATCGTCGGCGACTTGCGCCTGGTGCCACACGCGGGTGCCGACCCCGATCCGTGCTCCGGGGGCGACGTCGGCGGACGCTTCGACGAACCGCTCGGTGCCGGTGATCATGGCGTGCCCTCCAGATCGGTGGTGAGTTGGTCGATCAGGTGGCCGAGCGTCCCGGCGGTGGCCAGCACCAGGTCCGGGACGACCCGGCCGGTGGCGCGCTCGATGGCGACAGCGAGCGTGATGCGATCTAGCGAGTCGAAACCGAGCCCGTCAAGGCGGTGCTCGCGGGTCAGGTCGCCGGGGTAGAGGCTGCGGACACTGGCTGCGGCGAGGAAGACCGCGGTGGCGGGATGTGACATGGGCGGGCCTCCAGGCGTTCGGCTAAGGCGAGCAGGGACGGGAGTATCTCGGGGACCGGGGCGCGTGCGAACAGCCGGGCCATCGCAGCCCCGGTCGGGTCCGGCTCGGCCAGGGCGGCGGGTAACGCGGCGGCCAGCAACGCCGGCAGCTGCCGTGACCCGGCGCCACCGGGGCGGGCGCCGGGCCCGGCGAGATGGTCGGCGAGCCCGCGCAATATCGCCGGAGTCAGCAGGTCAGGCAGCTTGGGGACCGGCATCGGACGATCGGCGCGGTAGGGATGGCAGGCCAGCGAGCCGGGTTCGGTGACCTCGTCGGCGACGAGGTCGGCCAGCAGCGGAGCGAGCAGCACCCCGCAGCGATAGGTCGCAGTGGCCAGCAGAACACGCGGGTCGGCGGTCGGCCCGACCAACGGCAGGTGGTCCAGTGTGTAAGGCCGGTACCCGACCTGCGTACGCAGCAACTCGGCCCCGGCGAGCCGGTGGTCGATGATGCGGGTGGCGTCACCGATCAGCGTGGCGACCTCGTCCAGCGTCGCCGCGCCGTCCAGCTTCGGGGCGAGGGTGAGCCGGTTGGTCGCGCCGAGGTAGACCGCTCCCCCGGCGCGGGGCACGAGGTGGGTGCCGCACGCGAACGCCGCGTTCGGCGTGCGGACGGTGTGCTCGACAGCCACCGGGGTGCCCAGCACCATGCTGACGCCGCGCCCAGCCAGCACTGGCGGCACCCCGAGTTCTCCGGCGCGGTCGCCGAGCAGCGCGGGAATTCCGACACCGGCGGACAGCACGACCTGCGCGCAGGTCACCACCGTGCCGTCCACGCATTGGAGCCCGAGCGCTGCGTGGCCCGGCGTCACGCTGGTCACTGCTGGCTCGGACCAGCGGGCGTTGCGATGGCTGGCCACGGCCGCGGCGAGTGCCACCAGGAGCTTGGTGATGTCGAGGCTCGGCTCGGTCGGCAGCCACAACGCGGTCGCCGGGGTGAGCTCGGGCTGCAGGCCGTCGACGGCGGCGCCCTGGTGGAACTCGGCCGGATGGCTTGCCGCGTGCGCGGCCCGCGCGATCGCGGCGACGTCGGCGCGTTCGGCGTCGGTGGCCACGACCCAGGTCCCGTCCACCAGCCGAACCGGCGGCTGGCCGGACGCGGCAGCGAGCCCGTCCAGCCATGTCGGGTACCGCGCGAAGCTCTTCAGCCGCTGGCCGACCTCCAGCTCCACCCGCTCTGCGGACTGGTCGGCGTCGACCTCGGAGAACAGTGACAGCATCGCGCCCGCCGCCGCGCTGGCCTGGCCCGGCGCCGCGGCGGGGCGCAACCCGAACACGGTGACGGTGAGGCCGCGGGCGAGCAGGGCATGCGCGGCCGCAAGCCCGATCACCCCGGTGCCGATCACGGCAACGTCGACCGCCTGGACGGTCATGCCGCGCTCCGCAGCCGCAACACCTGGTGCGCCGGCGCGGCCGCGTCGAACCGGGCCTTGGCCTGGCACAGCAACCGCCGCGCCGACGGCGCGACGCCATCCTGGCGGCCCAGGGCGGTGCGGCCGTGCGCGACCCGGCGCTGATCGGCGATCAGCAGGTCGCCGCGGCGCATCCGCACCCGCTGCGCGGTGTCCCCCAGCAGCGACGCGAAGTGTTCGAGCACCAGGCGATGGGCCATGTTGCGCTCGTCGGTCAGCAGCTTTCCGGCCCAGCGGATCCACGCGTTCCCGGGTGGCCCGTCCTCGAGGACGGGGAACGGCAGCAGCGGCTCGCCGACGCCGTGCAGCCGCTCGGCGCGGCCTTCGAAGAACACCGGCCGCCGCAAGAGCTCGCGGTCGTCGTCGGCGATCAGCACCGCGGCCGCCCGCAGATCGGCGAGGACAGAGTGCCCGCCGCCGGCCGGATCGGGGCGCAGCATTAGCAGGCTGGTGTAGTCCGGCGGCGCGGTCACGTTCGGCGCGTCAATGTGCAGGGCCTGCGCGGCCAACCCGCCGAAGCTGTGCGGGGCCCGCTCGGGCCCGGACAACCCGTCCAGCCACAGCCCGCGGCCGCCGTCGATGGAGAAGAACGGCGTCCCGACCGCGGCCAGCACCCCGGCGGCCACGCGGCGAAGAAGCTCGTCGGGCAGCTCCGCCGGGAGCGCCGCGATCGCCCAGCCGTCCAGCGCGAGCCGGTCGGCGAGGCCGTGCACCACCGCGGCACCGGCCGTCCGCAGGCTGGCCTGGGCGGAGTCGACGCAGGACACGGCCCAGCTGTGGCCGTCCATGGCCAGATCGTTCTCAGCCAGGACGGTGGCCAGACTCGGGGCGACGGGGACGCGGTACCGAGGGTGTGTCACGACGCTCTCCCTTGAACATGCTCGATCGGGGCTGGGACCTTCATGAAACGCGCGCGACCGGTACCGGCGGCAGAGGTACGTGCGCGATCGGCAACGGATTTGCGGAACTGTCAAACGGCAACACGCAACCTCAGGCTGTCGCTCAGGGTGTCTGATGAGGGACGATCGGTGAGGAGGTTCCGATGGACGCTCAGCACCCGTTCTGGACGTCGCCCGAGGTCTTACGCGCCGCCGCCGACGGCCGCTACGGCATGCTGACCCGAGCCGTGCGGGAGGCCCGGCACTGGACGTTGGCGCAGGTCGCCGCCCAATGCCATCTGTCGGTGAGCACCCTCTCCCGGATGGAAACCGGTCAGCGCACACTCAGCGACGTCCACTACCTGCGCGCCCTGTCCGACGTCCTCGCGATCCCGCCGCACCTCTTCGGACTGGCCCCAGTCGTGACCGGCGCGGCAGAAGAGCAAGACCGTGCCCGGACGGTTACTGTCGGCGCAACGAGCTCCGGCAGCGGACAGGGCGGTGACGAGGCGATGCGGCGACGACAGGTTCTCGCGGGGCTGGCTGGCTTCACGATCGCCGGCGTTCTGCCTGGCACGGCTCGCGCAGCATCCGGCGAGGAGTCGCTGGAAGCGCTGCTGCTCGCGAAGTCACAGCTGCCCGCGGCGCCCGTGCCTCTGGTGACCCTTCACCACGCGCTGGGCCAGGCGCAGCACGCCTTCGAGCGGTGCGAGTACAGCGAACTCACCAGCGCGCTGCCCCGGCTGATCGCGGTTGCCCACGCCAGCCGCGACGCGGCCGCCGGCCAGCTGCGGGAACGCATGTCCGCCGCCCTGGCCCGCGCTTACCTCCTCGGCTCGGAACTGGCCACCAAGCGCAACCGCGACACCGTCGCCCGGGTCGCCGCCGATCGGTCCCACGCCGCCGCCGAAGCCAGCGGCGACCCGCTGACGATCGCGGCCAGCTCGCGCGCGATCGCCATCTCGATGCGCCGCCACGCTCTCGACGCGCCGGAGCGGATGGACCGGGAGGCCGGGCTGAACGGCGCGATCACCATGCTCACCAAGACTGCGCTCGACCTCGAAGCCGACCACGGCGACCCGCAGGTCCTGCTGCTGGCGACCTACGGATCGCTGTTGTGCACGGCCAGCTACGCCGCCGCCCAGAACGGCAACACCGCTCAGGCCGTCGGGCTCATCAAGGAAGCCGAGCACGCCGCCCACCGGCTGCCCGGAACCGCCACCGCCGTGGCCGGCAGCGCGCAGTTCAGCGAGACGACCGTCGCGGTCTACCGCATCGGCGTACACACCGCGCTTGGCGACGCCGCGAAGGCCCTGAGCTACTTCGACTCCGTGGAGCCCCGCCAATTGCCCACCGCCGAACGCCGGGCACGCGCCTACGTCGACGGCGCACGCGCGTGGAACGCCCACGGCAACCCCGACCAGGCCACCAGCGCGCTGAACCGGGCCCTCACCTGCGCGCCGCAGGAACTTCAACGGCCCTCGGTCCGGGACCTGATCACCACCATGCTCGACGCCCCGGGCCGGACCCCGGCCACGCTCCCTGCGCTGGCAGCCCACGCCGGAGTCTGACCGCGCCGCTGGTGTTCTCCAGATTCCGTATGTCTCATGAGGCAACGGCTTCGTGGCGCTGCAGCTGCTCACCGGTTCGGGCCTCACGATCGCCAGAGGACCCAGACGTTCGGCTCGTGAGATATTGAGGAGTGCAGGAGCGATGGGGTTTCGTCGAATTCCGCACAGTAGAGTACGTGACCTGCCCCCGTACCATTTACCGGTCAGGAACAGCCACGGGAACGAACCAACACCATTCGGGACGTCACCTGGTTGGGCTTTGACCGTCCAGTAACCGGCTCGCCTGGAAGCGGGCGCCCGTCTCCGGCGAAACTAGCGCAACGGAGTCCTTGGGCAAGGTCGCCGAGCCGGGCTGGTAGCCGTTGAACGCCACGTCACGTGGAGGTTTGTTCGACCACTGGCCAGCTGGTTGAACGATCTGGTCCGGGTGGTCCCGCCGATAGGTCCAAAGCGCTTCGCAGGCAAGGAAGCTGCCGACGATCGCGCTGTTCAGGGAATCGACGATACCGGCGAGCGTGTCGAGTGCGTCTTCTTCCAGGAATAGCTTGTGGGGGTCGCGAGCTGTCCGGTAGGCGTGCGCCTCGGGGTAGTCCGGCTGCCTTGGCAAGGGGCGAGCGATCTTGTCTTTGTGGATGTAGTTGACCGTGATGCGAGCGCCGCGATGAACGCGGTCGTTGCGGCTCCATCGCGTCCAGTCAAGCCATCCTTCGGGGCCGGCGTGCTGAAGCGAGGACCTGACAGCGCGGAGGAGGACTCCCTGTTTGTCGGTCGGGTCAAGAACCTTCCGCTTCTGCAGCTTGAGCTGCCCTCGGACGTCCGGGCCGGGGTAGTCCGGCCCGTCGGTTAACGGGAGCAGCTTGCCGAGGTCGGCCTTCACGAGCTCCGTGTCGAACCCGCCGACCGCGACGACGATGCCAGCCAGGTTGTCCAGCGCGGATCCGGCTGCTCGCAGAACGCCAGCGGTGTGCGCATCGATCCGTGCTTCGCGGCGTGCTTCTTGATCGCCCCGGACGAGGCTTCGGCTCCGACCAGCGCCGTTCTTGAACTGCTCAATGGTCCAGCGGTCGTCACTGAACCGACATTGACGCAGGTCATAGAGGTGAATCGCTCCGATGCGGAGGTTCTCTCTGACGCCAGAGACTAGACCGTAGAGGTAGTCCATGATTCCGGTGACCGCGTCGATGTCGAGGCCGTAGCCGTGCCACCACGCGCAGCCCCCTCGCGTGAGGTCGAAGTCGGCCTGGATCAGGGCCGTCAGGTCGTCGGCAGCTTTGAGTGCTTTGTGGACTGGCTCGTGATAGCGCATAGTCGGTCCCGTCTTCAGCGCGGTGCCGGTCAGCGGAACATCGTATCGGCCAAACCCCGCTCCAAGCCTCCGATTTCGGCGCTGATCGCGCATGTCGCGGGAAGTGTGAGAGCGGCGAGCAGGCTCAAGGTCCTCTAAATCACCGGCCCCGTCACCCCTTCTGCGGCGCGGTCACCAATCGGCAACCCTTGCTGTCAGTGCGTCATCAATCGCCTCACTCGCCTCACTTACTGTCGCGACGGGATTCGGGTAGCCACGCACCAGGTCGTCGGTGGACAAGTACTCCGACGGCGGACTCGCCGGCCCTCCGATGGTCAGCAACGTCGGAGCCGACTTGTCCTCGAAGAACCGTTCGAGCACCAAACTGTTCCCCACCGCGATCTTTGAACCGGTGGCGAGCGCCAGCTGTTGCCCGGCATTCGCTTGCCATCCACCCGGCCACATGGCGCCGGCGAGAACTGGCACCAGGAGATGGGTGACGCCGGCGGCGACGACGTACTGCTGATGCTCCAGCCGATTCAAATCTTCGCAGATCTGGACACCAAAACGTCCGGATCGCGACTCCAGCAACGCGACCGCTCGACTGTGCGGGATCCGCTCGTCTCGTTTGCACCCCAGGTCGAGCTTGAAGTCCTCCTGCTTCTGGGTCGTAAAACAAAACCCTGATGCCTTGTCCTGGATCAGAAGCGGGCGATCCCGGCCGTTGCGATGCAGTACTACCGCGCGGTTCGTCAACCGGTCAGTGTGCGGCTGTGATCCCACACTCAGTACCGGCCCCGAACCGAGCAGCAACCACGTGAGGGAGCTCTTGTCCGGACGCGGAGTGTTCTTCAGCAGCTCACGCCACACCATGAGCAGCTCGTCATCCAGGCTGGCTTCCGGGAGAAAGCCGATCGCCGCACCACTGCTATCCAAGGCGTCCAACGCGTCGCGAACGCGAGGCCGAAGCCGCTCGCTAGCTGGCCCCACGGTGTAGAACCCTTGGCGACCAGTCTCCGTCAGCGTCCATTCCACATCGTCCCGCTCGGCGAGGAAGGGCAACTGCGCCACGGTGACGGGAGGAGGCGGGTCGAGATCGCCCGGTTTGTGAAGGGCTTCTCGATCGGGCAAATCGTAGGCTTCGGGCACGAACTCGATGTGCACGTCAGTGCTGAGCGGCGGTGGCACCCGCAGCAGATTGAGGAAACCGTCGAGGTATTCGCGGTCCTCGTTGGGACGCAACCATGAAGTCCTCCTGAACAATAGCAACCCACTTGTCTGATCGTTCAGCCGTCCGGTCTGGGTCAGACGGACCATGAGATCATCGAGCACCCCGGACCCGAGGTAACCGAGCTGCTTGCTCGCGTGCAGCAGAGCCAGATCGAGGCCGAGGAGCACGCCGAAGAGCTGTGATTTGTCGCTCAGATTGGGCGGCATCCACCACGATCCGAGCACGTTGGTCACTTCGACCTCCAGGCGCACACGGCCGGCGATCTCTTGTACTTCCTCGGTCTCGGACCACGCGGTTAGCAGATCGGCGTCAACCCAGCACAGTGAGTCATAGAGGTTGACGAATGCATCAGCGGGATCCATACTTAACACTTCCTTGATTATGGAGGCGGGGAACATGGTGACTTGGACGAGAGCGACGCAGGTCCAGGCGGCCACGAGTCGCTCGCAAGCGGCCGTGAGGGCCGTTGGCGAGCGGGCTACGACCGGCCTTGAGCGCGGACTCGATGTCTGGGCATCCCGGCTCAAAGAGGAGACCGGGGACGGCAAAGTTCTCGGCGAGCAGGCGACGGTAGACCGCTGGGCTTCGGCGGTAAGCCGGTGGATCGTGGATGCAGCACTTCTGGCCGACACGCCGAACCTGCACGCCGCGGTCGAGATCCTGCGCGAGGCCGTCCTGCGACTCGATCCCGAGGGCCCCACCGCCCGGCTCGAAGCTGCAGTCGTCACGTTGGCGGAAGTAGCTCGCGCCGGCCTTGACCGCGCCCGCCAGAACGAAGTCGTCGACGCTCTCGACCCGAATTCGTGGGCTGCGCGCATGCTGATCCTCGTGCACGACCAGCCGCACATCACGAGCGCCGAGATCGTCACCACGCTCGAGACGCATGAAGCTCAAATAAGCCGCAGCGGTAAAGCCCTGACCGAGCAGGGATTGCTGGTCAAAAACCGTCACGGACGCCTGAAGGGTTGGCACGCCACTCCTCGAGGTGTCGTAGTTGCGCAGCGACTTGCCGACCGCGCGAACGCCTGAGCGCGCAGAGGCGAGGGCAGCTCGATCCGCCGCAAGAAGACGCGCTTCTTCGCGCCGCAACCGGCTGGGCATCATCACCTCCCGACATCCGTCACCCCTAGTCGTTGCAGCAAGCCCATCGTTACGCACCGACTTCGATCGTTGCAGAAAAAGGCTCGCCACAGAGCTGTTGACATGGCGCCAATCGCCAGGCATGCCCCGGCGTGGTCAGGTAGCGCTTGAAGCGCCATTTTAGTCACGGATCGCTAACCAAAAGGCAGATCCGATAATGCCGGTTAGGAGGCGACCGACTCTTCATTGAAGGAGGTTGCCATGTCGATATCTCCGGATCCTGCGGGACTGTCGTCACCAGCGCAGTACACAGCCTTCGTCGACGCGACCCTGGCGGTGCGCCAGGCAAACGCCGTCGGCGAAGAGTGGATCGTCACGAAGGCGATGAAGTACAAGAACTTTACGGTGCCGGACGGCTCCCGGTCAGACTTCGCATCCGTGCCGAGATTTCTGGTCTGGCTCATCCCCCGCTACGGGAGATACACGAAGTCTGCCGTCCTCCATGACCACCTCTGCCGGATGCCAGCGGACATGAAAAAATCCGGGTGGGCGGACAGTTCGGTCCGGGTGGGCGGACATGAAATCTCCGGGTCGATGGACATGAGATCTCCGGGACACGCCTGACATCAATGCAGGTAGGGACCCCTCCGGCGGGGTTGGCTCTGGTTGCTGATCAGTTGCCCGCCCGTGCGGCCGGAGGAGTCCCTTGACCAAGTCTGACAGGGAAATCATGGACATCTTGGAAGCGTTCGATTTGACACGCTGTGCGCACTCGGCAGCGGAGCTGGCGGGGGTGGATGAGAAGACCGTCGCCCGTTATGTCGCGATCCGCGACGCGGGTGGTGACCCGTTCACCCCGGCGCGGCGGGCTCGTGGGATCGACCCGTTCCTGGGCAAGATCGAGGAACTGGTGGCGAACTCCCAGGGCCGGGTCCGCGCCGATGTGGTGCATCAGCGGCTGGTCGCGATGGGGTTCACCGGCACCGACCGCACAACCCGACGCGCGGTCGCCGAGGCGAAAGCAGCGTGGAAGGCCGGCCACCGCCGCAAGTACCGGCCGTGGACCCCGGAGCCGGGGATGTGGATGCAGTTCGACTGGGGTGAGGGCCCTCGAGTCGGCGGGCGGCGCACGCAGTTGTTCTGCGCGTGGCTGTCGTGGTCGCGCTTCCGCGTGGTGCTGCCCGCATGGGACCAGACCTTGGGCACTCTGGTGTCCTGTGTGGATGCCACGTTGCGTCGGATCGGTGGCGCACCAACATATCTGCTGACCGACAACCCCCGGACGGTGACGATGGACCGGGTCGCCGGGGTGCCGGTACGTCACCCTGAGATCGTCGCCGCGGGCCGGTATTACGGCTGCAAAGTCGAAACGTGTGAGCCGTTCGACCCCGAGTCCAAGGGCGGCGCCGAGCACACCGTCAAGATCGCCAAGGCGGACCTGGTGCCCACCACGGCGAACCTGCTGCCCGCCTACTCGACGTTCGCCGACCTGGCGGACGCGTGTGTCGAGTGGTGCGAGCGGGTCAACGCCCGCACCCACCGCGAGACCGGGGCCGCTCCGGATGTCCGGCTGGCCACCGAACTGCAGCATCTGCACGTCCTGCCCGCCGAACCGCACGCGATCGCCCTCGGCGAGGAGCGCCTGGTCGACGATGACCAGACGATCCGGTTCGGGTCGGTGCGCTACTCCACCCCCGACGGGCACCAGGGCAGCAAGGTCTGGGCCCGCGTCACCGGCGACGAGCTGGTCATCGTCGGCGACACCACCGCCGGGCTGACCGAGATCGCCCGGCATGTGCTGTCCACTCCGGGTTCTCCGCGCATCGACGACGCGCACTACCCGCACCATCCGGGCGGGAATCTGCCTCGCCCGCCGAAGGTCAGGGCACGCACTCCGGAGGAGGTCGCGTTCCTCGCCCTCGGCGAGGGTGCTCGCCGGTGGCTGGTCGAAGCCGCTGCGACCGGGGTGACCCGGATCCGGGTCAAGATGGCCCGCGCGGTGGAACTGGCGGCGATCCTGGATGCCGGCCGGGTCGACGACGCGCTGGGGCTGGCGGCGATCGCGGGCCGGTTCGCCGAGGACGACCTCGCCTCGATCCTGGACCACCTGACCTCCTCCGGGCCGCCGAGTGACGTGGTGGTGGCCGATGAGGCCCACTCCGCGCAACCGGGCACCAGCGGCTGGGAGGTGTTCGGCCAGTGAGCAGCCCCAAAGCCCCCGCCCTGCCTGAGGAACTGGACCTGGTGCTGCGCCGGATGCGGCTGCCCTACCTGCGCAAAGCCGCACCCGACGTCCTGGCCACCGCGCGGGCGCAACGCTGGGATCCCGCCGAGGTGCTGCGCGTCCTGCTCGGCGAGGAGGTCACCGGCCGCGGCGCCGCGACCCGGCGGATGCGGCGCAAGACCGCGAACTTCCCCACCGGCAAGACGTTCTCCTCCTGGCGCGCCGAGGAATCCTCGATCTCCGAGGCTACCCAGAACTCACTGTCCACATTGGAATGGATTGGAAGACAAGAGAACCTGGCCGTCGCGGGGCCGTCGGGCACCGGGAAGTCGCACTTCGTGGAAGCCCTCGCGCACTCGGCGATCGAGAACGACATGCGGGTGTCCTGGTTCACCCTGGAAACCTTGACCGCCGCGGTCGGCAAAGCCAAGGTCGACGGCTCGGTGGCCCGCACGATCTCCCGGATCTGCGGCTGCGACCTCATCGTCGTCGACATCGGGATGCTGCCCGCCGGGCAGGACGCCGCCGAGGCGTTCTACCGGATCATCGACGCCGCCTACGAACGCCGCTCGATCGCGGTGACCAGCAACATCCATCCCAGCGGGTTCGACTCGATCATGCCGAAAACCCTCGCCACGGCCACCGTCGACCGGCTACTGCACCACGCCCACCTGGTCACCACCAAAGGCGACAGCCACCGCCTCGCCGAAGCCATCGCGGGCAAGGGGGTGGTCCCCTTGACCTAACCAAGATCCGGAGAACCGCTGTCCATCAGCCCGGACAAGTACTGTCCGCCAGCCCGCAGACCAGCTGTCCGCCCGCCCGGAGTTCCCAATGACCGTTGACACCGGAGCCATGAGGTGAAGCGGGTCGAGGCAGATCGAATTTTCAGGGAGTCGATGGCGGACCTCGATGTGGCGTTCCTGCGGAGATGGCTCATGTGGGCGGGAGTCCGGGCCGGCTCCGGACTCAGCGGCGCAACGCGGCGCGAAAGAGTCATCTGGCTGCTGATTGCCCTTCCCGCCGCAGCCTTCGTCTTCGTTCCAGCCGTGGTGATTCTGGTGTGGCTGGGCGTGTTTTGGTTGATCGAACTCGTCTTCTTCGCCGCATTCAAACTGGCGGGCAGAACTCGACCGAACCGCCCCCGCCTGCTGGTCAAGCTCTGAGCTTCCCTTACCGAGGCTCGGCGGTGAACGCCTGCTAGCCTCGATCTTGCATGGGGCTGTGGCGTTCGGTGGGGGTTCGTGTCGTAGCCGGGGTTTTGGCTGGAAACCGTGGTGGGGGCAGGGTTGTGGGCCGGCTGTCGCGTCGGCGGGCGGGTCCGAGGTCCTTGGTTGTAGGGGCAGGAGCAGGGTTTCAGCCGGGCCAGCGAGCTGCGCGGAGCCGGGTGAAGGCGGTGGCGAGGTGCTGTGCCCAGGGCCAGTCCTGGTCCAGGTGCAGGGTGGTGACCCGCGCGGTGCGGGTCAGTTTGGCGGCGATGGCGCAGATGCGGTAGCGGAAGGTCGCCGGTTCGGCTCGGGTGAGGTCACCGGTGAAACACAACGCCTGGGTCCAGGTGAGCAGGTCGGCGGCGGTGAGGGCGAGTTCCAGCCAGGCTTTGTTCTCCGGGTAGCCGCGGCAGGGAAAGTTCCGTAGCCCGGTGGTTTTGCCGCAACGGATCCGATCTTCGACCCGGGCGTGGCAGCGGTGGTGGACTTCGAGGTCGGCGAGTTGCCCGCCTGCGGTGTCGGTGATGAACGCGGTGAACCGGTGCCCGTCGGCGTCGGTGAACCGCAACTGCGCACCAGGATGGGGGCGTTCCCGGCGCAGGAACACCCGCGAACCGTCCGGCCACTTCGTCAACTCGAGCATGCCGGTGATCTCCGCGACCCACGCCCCCTCCCGGGGCCCGCCATCGATGTCGTAGGCCGGGACCCACGCATGGTCAGGGACGGCGAGGACCGCGGCCTGGACCTCGGTGCTGATCGGGAACCCCATCGAGAACCCGCATCCCGCCGCTCGCACCGCCGCGGCGAAGGCGTGGGTCGCGCCGGCGGCGTCGGTCCGGACCTGCACCCGCGGCGCGTCGGGATCATCGGGGTCGGGCCGGGCGCAGGCGGGGAGCGCGGCCAGTGCCATCGTGAGGACCTTGACGTGGTCGGCGGCAGTGTTGGACCCGGCTTTGCCGGGTCGCAGGATCCCGGCGAGTGCTTCCCCGCCGGAGATATCCGGCCGGTCGAGGTAGGCCAGCAGCGGATGGAACCCGAAGGTCTTCTTCCATGTTTTCGCCGCGTTCTCTTTCTCGCTGTGCGCGATGCTGATCGTCGCGTCGATGTCGATCGTCAACCCAGCCGCCAGGTCGGGACCTGCTCCGGCGGCCCAGGCCTGTTCCCGGGCTGACGTGCGGACCGTCTGCAGGCGGACCAGGTGCTCGTCGTCGACCCGGTCCAGCACCCGCCACGCGGTGGCGTCGCTGGCCACCGCGCCGAAGAGTTTGTCCTGGTCCCGCAGTGTCGCCAGGTGCGCCAGCGCGTCACCACCGTCAGCGATCATCACCGCCAGGTCGGCCAGGACGCGGCCGGGCAGGTGGACCGGCGTCCCGTCATAGGTGTCCAGAAGTGCCTCCGACCAGCCGGTTCCCAGGCCCGTGCTGATCGTCAGCTCCCGCAGCAACGCCACCCCCGCCCGCGACACCAGCCCCTCACCGTCCGCGCTGACCCGCACCGATGACGCCTTGCTACTCTGCACCAAGGGAGTGCCTTCCTGCCTGGTGAATCTTGGACCGTCGCAAGCCCAAGTTTCCCTTACAGGACAGGCACTCCCTCCATTTTCAGACCCTGATCTACATCACATCGCATGAAAGACGCAGGCTAGAGCGGCAAAACGTGGATGAAGACAACAGCCCAGCCACGGACATCGCCGAGTGAATCGGCCCAGTCCAGCTTCAGGCAAGATGTCCGCACCTGGCCGTAGACGGCCAGCGCTCCCCCTCAACTGGTTGACGCATAAGCCCGAGCGAACTGCCGATAACCGGACTTATGTCAGCCCACGTCAGAGCAGCCATCGCAGTCCGTAGGCGTTGCCCAGCCGCAGCCCGGAGAAGTCCTCCGCCACCTCGCCCGCACTATCGACCGCTAGCGGCGTTCCTGGCTGTGGGGGCTCGCTAAGCACCGAGGGCGACACCCCGTCGACCCGCCACACCACCGACGGCGGGTTCCGGCGATCGAAGCGGATTCGCACGCTGAACGACTCGCACGGCACCAACGGAACGAACGTGTACGTCGGGCGGATAGGCAGATCGTCACGGATCCGGTAGGCCATCGAGAAGGTGTGAGATTCTCCGCACGCGAGGGGCCGCGGCAGGTCAAGCAGCCAGCGGAAGTGTCGATTCCCTTCCAGCTCGATGTCGGTGATCCGGGCGCCGTGCAGCGCGTCAGCGACCACTTGCCGCTCGACATCACGGCCGTCTTCGGCGCGAGGAACAGTGAACATCGCGGAGATCCGGCGCAGGCCGTCGCGGGTCGCGACGATCTGCCGTTCTTCGATCAGCTCCGGCTGGGGGACATCCAGCCGCACAAGCACCTTGAGCCGCTGGACGGACCAGCCGCGGCCCGGATCAGGCGCATCGCCGCTGCGTCGCGTTCCGGCTTCGATCTCGGCGGCCAGGCGAGCGAAAGACCGGTCGATCCGGCGCCGGGCAGTACGTTCGGAGATGCGCAACTGGTCTGCGAGGACGCCGATACGCTCGTTGAGCAATACGTGCTGCGTTCCGGGGGCGATGCCCAACGCGACGGTGACCGCCAGACGCTCGTCGGCCGGAAACTTCGCGATGGCGGCGGAAATTGCGTTACGCACCTCGCGGCGTGCTTCACGGTCGTCCGCGGTCCGGTGGATGCCGCACCAGCCATACAGGAGCGGCCCGAGCTTGCCGCGCAGCTGTGGTGTGCCCATGCCCGCGTCACGGCGCAGCGTGGCGAGGTCGCGGAGCAAACCGTCTTCGTGGGCCTCGGGATCTTGGACGTGGGCACTGTCCAACCAGAGGTCTGTGGTGGCGACCCGGACTGAAGAATGCGAAGGCAAAGGCGCACCGATAGTGGCCATACGCTTACTTCCGACCACCGTGTTGAGCCAGCTCATCTCCACCGCAAGTTCGTCAGCGACGGGCACGGCACCTCGTTCCGCACCGACGGAGATCGCGATCTGCTCGACGGTGTCGAGTTCGGTCGACGGCACCGGGACCGCCGCAGGCTGCGTATTCGCACTATCGCGGTCGTCAAGTTCCTCGGCCCGGGCGAGGATCGCGGCGACATCGCGGGCCGAGCTGAGACGGCGGATCCGATGTGAGGCCGGGGTGCCAAGTGACGACCGCTCGATCAGCTTGAGGAGCCCGGTCACCGACTCTACGGCCTGTGCGAGGTCGAACGGCCGTGGCCGCTCAGCTCCTCCGTGGACGAGCTGGTCGCGCAGCGCGCGCACGGCCTCCACCTCGAGCGCGCCGATCCAGGAGCCGGCACCCTGTTCGGCCAGTAGTTCGACCACCGGGACGAGGTGGAGCACGGTCGCTTGGAGACGGCGCCGCTCGTCGACGTCGTCGCCCTGGTCAGGCTCGTCGCTCATATTCCACCTCGCTTCTTCTCGGCACGGCGCTGGGCTTCCCTGCGATGCCGGTAGAAGTGGCCTTCGACCGCACGTGCGGAAAGACCATGCGGCTGGCCAGCCTCCTCGAAGGTCTCGCCGAATAGCGTCACCCGCGCGGCCAGGTCGCGGGCTACAGGCTTCATCCCGTCGAGGTGATCCTTGACCAGCTCCATGCCCACGACCTCGTCGGCCGGGTCGTGGCCGGTGCCGTGGTCGTCGGCAGCGTCCAATGTCACCGCGCGGACGTCGGGATGGTCGTGCTCAGCGGCCCAGCACTTGAAGGCGACGGAGAAGCTACGCACGCACGCGCCGACGAAGAACGTCTTCAAAGACGCGCCGCGCTCCGGTGACCAGCTCCCGCCGTGCAGGGCGTAGCGCTCGAACAGCCGTAGGCCGCGGGCGACGGTCTCGCACGCCAGCTCCAGCCGATCATCGACATCGCGGGCCAGGTGCTCGCGGACCATGTCGGTCGCGCTCGCCGGGCGCCGAGCTCGCTGACACATCGGGTAGATCATCTTGCGCCGGATAAAGGAACGCAGAACCGGCAGCGCGTAGGCAGCCAACTCGGCGCGGAACAGCTCGTACTCGATCCCGGTGAAGTTCTGCTTGGCGAGGCGTTGGTAGAGCTCGGCGTCATCGCCGAGGCGCGCCAGGCGGGCTTTCGCACGGTCGGCCTCCCGCGTCTCCTCGTTAGTGGTCTCAGCGTCGGCGTCGAACTGCTCCAGAACCTCTCCCATGAAGGCGAACAGGTCGGTTGGATGTACCTTGGGTTGTAGGCGTGCGCTCGAGCGCCGCGGCGGCTGACCGCCTGCGGACTGCCCGGCCTCCGGCACCTGCATCTCCTCGTTGTAGAGACGACCCCGATCAGGGCTCGTCTACGAGGCCACCACCCCGATCGCTCCTCCGTCGGATCGTGCGGACCACGTAAACGACCTTTTAGGCCCCCCGCTTCCGACAACCCCACGACTTTTCGCGGAAAGTCTTTCGTGGGCTGACCAGGCATTTCGCGCCTACATCCCAGAACATGGACAACAGCGAGGAGCGGGTTCGCCGCCGGCTCGACATCGCCAGGGCCCAGCCCCCCATTCTGGGGTCGTCGGCCACCGGCAGTGAGCCGGCGCGCCCTCGGGCGCGCGCGGCTCCGGTGGCGCCGTGGAGCAACGTCGTCGACGGCTGGGTTCACAACGACAAGATCCGCCGGGACACGCTGATTGCGCTGGCTATGGTACTGATCGCCGTGGTGACGATCGTCTGCGCGATCACCGGCGCGCTGGGCCCGCCTGTGCGGGAGGCAGCGGACAACGCCATTGCCCGTGCACTGGCCGTCAGCGTGCTCGGCGGCTGCGGGCTCTCCTATGGAGGGCTTCGACTGCGCCGTCGCTGGACGCGCCGAGCCGTGCAGGCAGCCACCTCCGGCGCGGAGCAGTACGGGGTATGACGCCCGGTAGCGCACGTGAGCACCGAGAGCGTGCCCACCGCTGAGGGCGGGGCCGCCGATGCCGGATTGTGGAAGGAGGCAGATGGAACTGGACCTCGACGCGGTTCGCGCCTTCGTAGACGGCGCCGAGGAACGGGCGCTTCGGCGGCAACGGGCCGGCTCGGCATGAGCCAGCGAGCCGTCTCGAACGCATCGCCAAGCTCGGTACCATTTTGACGGTTTCGGTGCCGTACGGCTGATCCCGCGGGCACAACGTGTGCGCCGGCGGCATCAAAGCGGCGTAATGGTCGGACGACCGCAATAACGACGACGGTCAGCCGCTACGGATGGGAACCGTCACCTGCTGGGCGGGCGTTGTCCTGCAGGTCAGAGTTCTTCCGTCTCCGCCACGGGTCGAACGTGAGGTCACCACCACTCAGCTTCGTGCCCTCGAAGCGGGCCTCGCCGTCGAACGTCGCGGCGTCGAACAGGGCGCCGTCGTTGAACGCCGCACTATCGAATCGGGCGTCACCCGCGAACGTCACGTTGCCGAACTCCGCTCGGCCCGTGAAGCCCGTCCGATCGAACCACGCGTCCCCAGCGAACGTCGCGCTGCCGAACCCGGCGCCGCGACCGAACGCCGCTCCGCCGAACCGAGCGTCGCCCACGAACGTCGCGCGACCGAACCCCGCGTAGGCCGTGAAAGTCGTCCGGTCGAACCCCGCGCCACCGGCGAACGCCGCACCGCCGAACCTGGCCCGATGCGCGAAAGTCACCTCATCGAATGCGGATCCGCCGCTGAACGTCGCGTGTCTGAAACAAGCGTCGCCGGCGAAGGCCGCCCCGATGAACGCAGCATCTCCCCCGAAGATGCTGTCGCGGAACCTGGCCTCACCACCAAACAGAGCCGCACGGAACCCGGCCCGAAGATTGAAGGTAACGTCAGCGAATCCGGCGTTGCTATCGAACGTCGCGCTCTTGAACTGTGCATCGCCCGCGAAGACGGCACCACCGAACTGCGCGTTTTCGGCGAAGGCCGCATCACCGAACTGAGCACTTCCAGCGAACGTCGCCGAACCGAATGAGGCGGCACGCAAGAATTTCGCAACACCGAACCGAGCATCTCCGATGAAGCTCGCTCCGCCGAACTGGGCAGTGCCCGCGAACGTTGCCACGCCGAACCGAGCGTTTCCGGTGAACGTCGCGCCGCCGAACCGTGCGTCTCCAGTGAATGTCGCACCGCCGAACGCAGCGTCCCCGATGAACGTCGCACCACCGAAGCGGACATTGCGCATCCGGCAGTTGCCCAGGTTGAAGTCGACCAGGTTCGCGTTTGTGAGGTCGAGATCGATCTGGCCCCAGAACGCGTCGCGGCCCGGTAGCAGATGGTCGGCGAGGATACGTTGAATTCCTGCTGCCCCGCGACGCCGAGACCGGCGAGTTTTTCCTGCCCATCCACGCGATCCGGCCCGGACCGTTCGACTGGTCGCCGGCGCCCCGCGAAGGCGAGATCGTGTCCTTCTCCTGGGTCCACCTCCAGCCCAGCGAGGGCTACGCCACCGAACTGCCCTACGTGCTGGCAACCATCGGCCTGGACGCCGGCCCCCAGCTGATGGCCAACATCCTGAACCCCGGCCCCGAGGACGCGTGGATCGGGCGGCGGGTGCGCCTGGTCTTCGAGGACCGCGCCGACGGTGCCGTCGTCGCACAGTTCGCCCCGATCACGTAGTCCGACGAGATCTCCGCATCGCCTTATCGTCAACCTGAGGAGACTGATGTCCACCAAGCCGCCAGGATCATCCTCGCGTGTGTTCCAGGGGTGCCGGGTCCTCGTCAGTGGCGGCACCTCCGGCGTCGGTCTCACTGCAGCCACCCGGTTTGCCGCCGCCGGCGCGGAGCGAATCGTCGTGGTGGGTCGCAACGCCGAGCGAGGCATCCAGGCCGAACGCAGCGTCGCCACAGCAGGGGCGGAGGTCCGTTTCGTAGCCGGCAACGCGGGCGACCCCCACGACTCGACGCGGCTGGCGGCAGAGGCGGCAGAGTTCCTCGGAGGGCGTATCGACACCTTCGTCTCGGCAGTCGCACCCAGGGGACACTTGGGGCCCCTGCAAAGCCAAGATCCTCACGAGCTGGAGCGCGTCCTCATGGGGCTGGTCCTGCCGGTCATGCAGATGAACCGCGCGGTCCTCGCGTACATGCAGGACGCCGGCGGAACCATCATCAACATCGCCTCCGACGCGGCGAAGGTCCCGACACCCGGCGAGTCCGTGGCCGGCGGGGCGATGGCAGCCATCGCGATGTTCTCCCGAACCCTTGCCCTCGAGGTGAAGCGTCACCGCATCCGCGTCCACACCGTGACGCCCAGCCTCATCGCCGGGACGCCCACCGCCGAGCGCCTCCTCTCGGAGGACTTCGGCGCCAATATCTTCGAGAAGGCCAAAGCCAAGGCCCAACTCGGCGTGCCGAACGCCGACGACGTCGCTGAGACCGTGCTCTGGCTGGCCAGCCAGGCCGCGGCCAAGGTGACCGGTCAGGTGATCAGCGTCAACGGGGGCATCTCGGCCGGCTGACACCGCAACGAAGTGACCACGAGAGGAAGAGGGTGCCCGGCGTGCAGGTGAGCCACGAGGGTCGAGTCGCGATCGTCACCGGCGGATCCCGGGGGATCGGTTCGCCATCGCCCGTGAGCTGCTCGACCAAGGCGCGACGGTGCTCATCATCGGACGCAAGCAGGAGGGGCTGGATTCCGCGGCAGCGTCGCTTGGTCCCCGGTGCGTCGCCCGCCTGTGCCACACGGCCGACGAGAAGCGCGCCACCGAGGTCATCGAGGACTTGATCACTTCCCACGGGCGTGTCGACTACCTCGTCAACAACGCGGCCGCGAATCCGCAATGGGGGCCGACCATCGGAGTCGACGCGGGGATGGCCGCCAAGCTCGCGGAGGTGGATCTGTGGGCGCCGCTGCTGTGGACCAAGCTCACCCACCAGGTCTGGATGGGAGCCAACGGCGGCTCTGTCGTGAACATCGCCTCGGTTGGCGGGCTCTCACCATCGCCGAACACCGGCTACTACAACTCCGTCAAGGTCGGCTTGGCGTTCCTCACCAAGCAACTGAGTGCCGAGCTCGCCCCGAGAGTCCGCGTCAACGCCGTGGCTCCGGGGTTCATCGACACCGATATGGCGCGGCATATGCCCCCGGAACAGCGCGCCGCGCTGTTGCGCCAGATCCCGATGGGCCGGCTCGGGCTCCCGGCCGATATCGCGGCCGCGACCTCATTCCTGCTCTCCGACCATGCCGGCTGGATCACCGGGCACTTGCTCGCCGTCGACGGCGGCATGCTCAACGCGCGCGCCTTCGACCCCGCCGTCGGTCCCGTCTAAGAGGACGACGGCACCCCGTGTCCACTGCAGCCTGACCACCGTGTACTGGGCCAGCACGCCGAGAACGTTCTCCAGCAGATAGCAGCTCAACGCCATCCGCCCGACGTAAGACAGCAGCCAGCCGCGAAGACCGACCTTCCTGCGCCTGCGGTAGAACTCACCCACCGACGCGAGGATGCCCAGAGCCACCACGGCCGCGGTGCCGTAGCGGGCGAAGCCGCTGAATTCGGCTGGGAACACACCGGTCTCCGACAGGAGGTAATCCAGCGGCAGCGCCACACCAAACCCGATGGCGATCAGCCACCAGCGGAGGCTTGGACGGAGCCGAGCTCGCGCTCTCACCCAAGGAGTACGACCTCCTCTCATTCCTTGCCGAGGCTTCCGGAGCGACGATGACCAGGGAGCAGATCATGGGAGCAACACGATGTCAGCGGACTCGGTCAGCGCCTCCGCGCCGGTCCGGACCCAGTAGCCGTCCCGCACCAGACCGCGCCGCAGCGAATCGGCGATCGGCTGGTCGTCTTCCACCAGCAGGACAAGCATCCGCAGATCATGCCAGCACATGTGAATGCTAAAGTCCGGACTAGCACGTGCAAGCTGCCAGTTCCGGCGAAACGAGGTACGGGTGGGGACGAAGGCGGGCAAACGGGTGACCGCCGCCGACGTCGCGCGGTCACTCGGGCTGTCCCGGGCGACCGTGGGCTTCGTGCTCAACGGGACGTCCGAGCAGCGCATCTCCGAAGCGACCAAGGAACGTGTCCTGGCCGAGGCGGCTCGCCTGGGCTATCGGCCCCACACCGCGGCCCAGGCCCTGCGCCGCGGCAGCAGCAAGCTGGTCCTGCTGGTCGTCCCTGACTGGCCGGTGGAATTCAGCATCAGCAAGTGCGTCGAAGAAGCCTCCCACGCGCTGGAGGAGGCGGGGTACTCGCTCGTCACCCAGACCCGGCACCCCGCGGGCACCGCGCGCCCGCTCTGGGAACTGCTCGACCCGGAGGTGGTCGTCGGGTTCACACCGTTCACACCGGACGAGCTGACCGCGATGCGCGGTTGCGGCATCACCAAGATCATCCCCGGGTCCTCGTTGATCCCTCAGCAGCCCGATCCGCTCGGTCTTCAGGACGGGCCGCGCCTGCAGGTCGAGCACCTGCGCGGACGCGGTCACACGCGCCTCGGCTTCGCCGCGACGGCCGATCCTCGCCTGGCCGGCCTGGTCGAGTCACGGCTGCGAACGGCCCAGGAAACGGCCGCCGACCTGCCGCCGCTGGTGGTCCGGCACGTCGACGACCATGCCGACGCGGCCGGGCAAGCAGTGCACGACTGGCTGGACGCGGGCGTGACCGGCGTCGTCGCCTACAACGACGAAAGCGCCGCCCGGGTGATCCGGGCTGCCGTGCGCGCGGGCCACCGGGTTCCGGCCGACCTCGCCGTCATCGGGCACGACGACAACCCTTACACCGAGCTGTTCGTCCCGTCGATCTCGAGTATCCGGATCGACTACGCGGGCCTCGGACGGCACCTGGCCGCCCTCGCCCTGCACGAAGCCGCCGGGCAACCCCTGCCGGCCGGCGACGTCGATGCCGCGGCGACCGTGGTGGCCCGGGAATCCACCGAACCAAGCGGGCGGGGGCGGTGAGCGATCCGGAATACCGCCACGTCGCCGCGCTGGGCAGCTCGTTCGCCTCGGGCCCGGGAATCGAACCGATCGAGGACCGTGCGGCTCGCCGATCCGCTCGCAACTACCCGCACCTGCTCGCGGAAACCCTGGGGGCGGCACTCACCGACCTGACGGTCGCCGGCGCGACGACAGCCACCATCATCGACACGCCACAGCGGAGCCTGCTGCGGAAGTTCCCGCCCCAGCTCGACGGGCTGCCCGGCATCGCAGACCTGGTGACGATCACCGCCGGTGGCAACGACCTGAACTACATCGGCGCGATGACACGGCTCGCCTTCGCGGCCCGGCTGGCCGGGAACGCCCTCACCAGACCGCTTTCCTCGCTGCTGTCCCGAGTCGGCGTACCGACGCCCTCCCCCGACGAAGTCGAGCTGGCGGCGGCGAACCTCGTGCGCATCGTCGAGGCCGTGACCAAGCGTGCCGCAGGTGCCCGCGTCGTCTTGGTCGACTACCTGACCGTGATCGGCGAGCACACCACCACTTCCGGCGAAACCCCATTCCCCGCATCGACGCTCGACATGCTTCGCCGCCTGGGCGACACGGTCTCCGAAGTCTTCACGCTGGCCGCGGGCCGAACCAGCGCGACCCTCGTCCCGATGCGGGAGCTCAGCGCGAGCCACGCCCTCGGCTCGGCGGATCCCTGGGTGACCGGCATGCCCGCCCGCCTGCGGGACTTGGCCGGGTGCGCTCCGTTCCACCCGAAGGCGAACGGCATGCGTGCCGTCGCGGCCGCGATCGTCGACCGCCTGCGCGAATAGCCGACCGGTCCGGTCAATCGTCAGCGCCGACCGTCTTGGAACGATTCAACAGCCAGTCGGTGACGACACGGACGCCGAGCCCGAAGTGAGGCTGCTTCGGCCGGCTCAGAAAGCCGTGACGAGCTTCGGGAACCCTCGCGTGGACGACATCGACACCCGCGGCGGCAAGCTCGGCCGCGAAGGCCTCCCCGGACGCGCCCAGTGCGTCACGGTCGGCGTCGAGAACGAGAGTCGGCGGAAACCCGCCCAACTCGCCGCCACCGGGGAAAGCATGCCTGTCCCGCAACGCTTCCGCAGTGCCGGCGTAGTTCCGGTTCACCTTGTCGACGACGCCCGGCGTGAACTGCCCCAGCCGGTGCCACCCGCGGATCCGGGACGCCAGGCGTGCCGACGGAGCCGGGAGCGACGCGTGGAACGTCCCATAGGCCAGCACAAGCCCGGCCGGTCCCGGCTGCCCTTGATCCCGCAGGCGAAGTGTCGCTGCCGCCGCCAAACACGCACCGGCGCTCGCACCGCCCAGAACGGTCCGGGCACCCGCCGACCGCGCCTGGACCCAGGTGAACACGTCGGCGACGTCGTCGAGCGGGATCGGAAACCGGATCCCGGACAGCTTGCCGGACGGCGGCCGGCGCACCCAGCTGAACGGCGGGACGCGGCGGTAGTCGACACTCACCACTTCGCGACCGGTCCGCGCGACGGCCATCGCGACCGCGTGCGCCTCGGGCATGTCCAAGTCACCCCAGGCGAAGGCGCCACCATGCGCCCACACGAACGGAGCGGCGTTTTCCGCCGCCCCACCGGGTGGCGTGTAGATGCGCACTGGAACCACGCCGTGCCGTCCTCGGACTTCGGCGTCCTCGATGTTCAGCATCATCTCCCTTTCTCCAGGCGGTCAGGACACCGATCGGCAAAACCCTGACGAAGCACTTCGAGCTTTTGTTGCAACGTTTCACCTCAGAAAGCTTGCACGTGCTAGCTCGCGGAGATTAGCATCACCGGTCAGCGCTTGCTAGCACGTGATACCACGTCTGACCTGAGCTTACGGACAACGGAGTCTTCCATGATCGACAGTCAACAATCTGCTGTCCCGCCATCGCCTCCGGCGGCGGCCCCCACGCCCGCTCCGGCCCTGCCCAAGGTGTCCGCTCGCTACATCTGGCTGATGGCCCTGGCCCAGTTCGGCGTGTTCCTGGCCTTCATCACCCCGCTCGGGATTTCGCTCTCGGTGAAGGTCGCCCAGCTCGCCCCCGGTCACGAGGAGTACCTCGGCTACATCACCGGCGCGGGCGCCGGCACGGTGCTCCTGTTCGGGCCGCTTCTGGGCGTGCTCAGCGACCGGACGAGGAGCAAGCTGGGCCGCCGCCGCCCGTTCATGATCGGCGGGATGCTGCTCGGCGTGGTGTCGCTGGTGGTCATGGCGACCGCCCCGAGCGTGTTCGTGCTCGGATTCGGCTGGGTGCTGGCCCAGCTGGGCTGGGGGCAGGTCCTGGGCGCGCTGACGAACTCGCAGGCCGATCGGCTGCCCGAGGAACAGCGCGGCAAGGTCGCCGGGCTCGTCGGCTTCGCCACCCTCATCGCCCCGGTGGGCGGGGTCGTGCTCGCCAGCCAGTTCGTCGGCGACGCTCTGCTGCTGTTCCTGGTCCCCGGCTCGGTCGGGGTCGTGCTGGTGACGCTCTTCGTCTGCCTGATCCACGAGCAGGACAGCCGCACGCTGCCCCACGGCGCCCCCCTCACCGCGCGCAGCCTGGCCGCCAAGTACACGTTCAAGCCGCGCCGGTACCCCGACTACTCGTGGAACTGGCTCAGCCGCTTCCTGTTCTATTTCGGACTGACGCTCAACACGACGTTCGTCGCGTTCTTCCTCGCCGCACGCCTGGGGGTCAGCGTGGCGGAGGTGGCCGGCACCGTCGCCGCGCTGGCCGGACTCGGCGTGCTGGCCACGTCCGCGGGCGCGCTGGGCGGCGGGTTCCTCTCCGACAAGCTCCGCCGGCGCCGCGTGTTCGTCCTCGTCGCGGGCGCGGTTTTCGCACTCGGCGCGGTGGTCATGGCCTTCGCGTCCAGCGTGCCCCTGCTGTTCGCCGGTTCGCTGACGACCTCGGTCGGGCTGGGCATGTTCTCCGCCGTCGACCAGGCGCTCGCCCTCGACGTCCTCCCGGAACGCGAGACGGAGGCCGGCCGCTTCATGGGCATCATGGGCTTCGCCACCTCGATCCCGCAGTCCGTCGCTCCGCTGATCGCGCCGGTGTTCCTGACCATCGGGGCGACAGCCACCGGGAAGAACTACACCCTGCTGTTCATCGTCGCCGCCGCCTGCACCGTCCTCAGTGGACTAGCAGTGCAGCGCGTCAAGTCCGTCCGATAGAGGAGATCTACCGTGTCACCCACCTGGCAGGCCAGGTTCATCTCGCCCGCGTACGGAAGCCGGACCGAGGCCGGAGCGCCGGCCTCGTATTTCCGGCGCGAGTTCACCGTCGACGGCACGCCCCGCCGCGCGACCCTGCACGTCACCGCGATCGGGCTGGTCGAGCCCCACCTGAACGGCGAGCGTGTCGGCGACGAGGTGCTGGCCCCCGGCTGGACCTCCTATCGTCATCGCCTCGCGGTCAGCTCCTACGACGTGACCGACCGGATCGTTCCCGGCGCGAACGCCGTCGGTGCCATCGTCGGCGAAGGGTGGGCTCTCGGGCGGCTCGGCTGGGAGGGCAAGCGCCACCACTACGCCGACCGGCCCGCATTGTTCCTCCAACTCGAACTCGAGTACCAAGGCCGTACCGAGGCCATCGGCACGGACACATCGTTCACCACCGGCACCGGCGCAGTTCTGGCGAACAGCCTGTACGACGGAGAGGAGCACGACGCCCGGCTGGAACCGGCCGGCTGGGCCCAGCCGGACTTCGGCGACTCGTGGGAGCCGGTGGAGCTGTACGACTGGGACCTGTCGACCCTCGTGACGCCCGCCGCTCCCCCGATCCGCCGGATCGAAGAACTGAAGCCCGTCTCGATCACGCGGAGCCCGAGCGGGAAGACGATCGTCGACTTCGGACAGAACATCTCCGGCTGGGTCCGGTTGAGCGTGCACGGCGAGCGAGGGCGGACGGTGACCCTCCGCCACGCCGAGGTCCTCACCGACGGCGAGCTGGACACCGAAACCCTGCGCACCGCCGCGGCCACCGACCGGTACACCCTCCGCGGCGGCGACCGCGAGACGTGGGAGCCGAAGTTCACCTTCCACGGCTTCCGCTACGCCGAAGTGGACGGCTACCCGGGCACCGTCACCGCCGACGACCTCACCGCGGTCGTGGTGCACAGCGACATGACCCGTACGGGGTGGTTCGAGTGCTCGAACCCGCTGCTGAACCAGCTGCACGCCAACATCGTCTGGTCCATGCGGGACAACTTCGTCGGCGTACCCACCGACTGCCCGCAGCGGGACGAACGCCTCGGCTGGACCGGGGACATCAACGCGTTCGCCCCCACCGCGGCGTTCCTCTACGACGTGCGCGGCGTCCTCGGCTCCTGGCTGGCCGACCTCGGCGCCGAGCACTGCGAAAAGGGGTACGTGCCCTGGGTCGTCCCGGATGTGCTGCCCACCCCGTCGTCTCCGACCGCGCTGTGGAGCGACGTCGCGGTCAGTCTCCCGTGGACGCTCTACACCGAGTACGGCGACCCGGACCTCCTCCGGCAGAACTACGACTCGATGGCGGCGTTCATCCGGGACGTCGAGTCCCGGTTGGACGACGCCGGTCTGTGGAACTCCGGCTACCAGTTCGGTGACTGGCTCGATCCGGACGCCCCGATGGACAACCCGGCGGGCGGCAAGACCGACCGCCACCTCGTCGCGTCGGCGTTCCTGTGCCGCACCACCACACAGCTGGCGAAGACCGCGGCGCTGCTCGGCAAGGCCGAAGACGCCGAGCGTTTCGGGACGTTGGCCGGCCGCGTGCGCGAGGCGTTCCGGCACGAATACGTCACCCCGTCCGGCCGACTGGCGAATGAATCCGCGACCGCACTGGCGCTCGCGATCTGCTTCGACATCCTGGACCCGGCCCAGGAAACCAAGGCAGGCGACCAGCTGGCCGCAGTGGTGGCCAGGGCCGGTTACCGGATCTCCACCGGTTTTGCGGGCACCCCGTTCGTCACCGAGGCCCTCAGCCGCACCGGCCACCTCGACGAGGCCTACCTCCTGCTGCTGGAAACCGGGTGCCCGTCGTTCCTCTACCCGGTCACCATGGGCGCGACGACGATCTGGGAGCGCTGGGACTCGATCCGGCCGGACGGAACGATCAACCCGTCCGGGATGACCTCCCTCAACCACTACGCCCTCGGCGCGATCGCCGACTGGCTGCACCGGGTCGTGGGCGGCCTCTCCCCCGCCGAGCCCGGCTACCGCACCATGCGCATCGCCCCACGTCCGGGCGGGGACCTCACCCACGCCACCGTCACTCACGACACCGTCCACGGCCGCGCCACCGTCGCCTGGTGCATCGACGACGGCCGGATGCAGCTCGACGTCACCATCCCCGAGGGCGCCGAAGCGACCGTGGTCCTGCCGCAGCACCCGGACGAGCTCGTCGTCCAGGTGACCGCAGGAGAACATTCCTGGCAGTACGAAGTCGACGACAGCGCGGCTTCGAAGCAGTACACCATGGACACCCCACTTCGAACGCTTTCCGAAGACCCGAAGGTGTGGCGTGCGGTCACGGATGTCTTCGCGAAGCACTTCCCCGGGATTCCCCTCGACGGTTCCGCACCCGAAGCCGCGGGCATCTCCCTCAACATCGTCCTGGACCACGTCCCCGGTGCCTCGACCGAACTGAAGAACGATCTGGTGGCCGCCGTCGGCGGTCAGGAAGGAAATCTCTGATGCCCCGCCCCGACCTCACCTTGGAACAGAAAGCCTCCCTGTTGTCCGGAAAGGACTTCTGGTCCACCAAGGCGATCGACGAGGCCGGCATCCCGTCGATGTTCCTGGTCGACGGACCGCACGGCCTGCGCCGGCAAGACGCCGAAGCCGACCACCTCGGACTCCACGACAGCCGGCCCGCCACGTGCTTCCCGACCGCCGCCGCGGTCGGCTCCAGCTGGGATCCCGGCGTCGCCGCCGAGCTCGGCGCGGCCATCGGCCGTGAGGCGCGGGTCGCCGGGGTGACCGTCAACCTCGGTCCCGGGGTGAACATCAAGCGGTCACCGCTGTGCGGCCGCAACTTCGAGTACTACTCCGAAGACCCGCTGCTCAGCGGCACGCTCGGCGCGGCACACGTCCGAGGTCTGCAAGGCGAAGGCGTGGGCGCGTCGGTCAAGCACTTCGCCGCCAACAACCAGGAAACCGACCGCATGCGGATCAGCGCGGACGTCGACGAACGCACCCTGCGCGAGATCTACTTCCCGGCCTTCGAGAAGGTCGTGACCGAGGCGTACCCGGCCACCGTGATGTGCTCCTACAACCGGCTCAACGGCGTCTACGCCTCCCAGAACCGGTGGCTGCTCACCGACGTCCTGCGCGACGAGTGGGGCTTCGACGGCGTCGTCGTCTCCGACTGGGGCGCCGTCAACGACCGGGTCGCCGCGCTTGAAGCCGGTCTCGACCTCGAAATGCCGGGCAGCGGTGGGGTCACCGACGCCGAGATCGTGGCGGCGGTGCAGCGCGGTGAACTCGACGAAGCGGTGGTGGATCGCAGCGTGCAGCGGGTGCTCGCCCTCACCGAACGGGTCACGCCCGCGACCGGCACCCTCGACGTCGAGGCCCACCACGCCCTGGCGAGACGACTCGCCACCGAGTGCGCGGTCCTGCTGAAGAACGAGCGGAACACGCTGCCCCTCGCCCCCGAAGCCCGGGTCGCCGTCATCGGCGGGTTCGCCGTGGAGGCACGGTTCCAGGGCGGCGGCAGCTCGCACGTCAACCCGACCCGCGTCGACACCGCCCTCGACGCCATCCGCGCCCTGGGCACCTCCGTCAGCCACGCGCGCGGGCTCGACGACAACGCCGTCGAGATCGCCCGCGAAGCCGATGTCACCGTAGTGTTCGCCGGGCTGAAGGAGATCGACGAGTCCGAGGGCTACGACCGCGACACCATCGCCCTGCCGGACGGGCAGATCGACCTCATCCGCCGCGTCGCCGCGGTCAGCTCCCGCACCGTCGTGGTGCTGTCCCACGGCGGAGTCGTCTCCCTCGAAGGCTGGCACGACGACGTCGACGCGATCCTCGACGGCTGGCTGCTCGGCCAAGCCAGTGGCAGCGCCCTCGCCGACCTGCTCTACGGCATCGCCAACCCCTCCGGGCACCTGGCCGAGACGATCCCGCTCCGGCTCCAGGACAACCCCAGCTACCTCAACTTCCCCGGCGAACAAGGCCACGTCCGCTACGGCGAAGGCGTGATGGTCGGCTACCGCTACTACGCAACCGCCGAGGTCGGCGTCCGGTACCCCTTCGGCCACGGCCTGTCCTACACCACCTTCGAGACGAACGACCTCTCCGTGAGCGTCACCGGCGACGACACCGCGACCGTCTCGGCCACCGTGACCAACACCGGGCCCGTCGCCGGGAAACACGTCGTCCAGGTCTACGTCGCCACCGGCGCCGGACCGGTCCGGCGGCCCACCCGCGAACTGCGCGCCTTCACCAAGGTCGCCCTCGAACCCGGCGAATCCCGGACGGTCGACCTCGCCCTTGGCCACCGCGCCTTCGCCTACTACGACGTCGAATTCGCACGGTGGCTGGTCGCCCCCGGCGACTATACCGTCCAAATCGGACACAGTGCCGCGGACATCGTCGCCGAGGCGCCGATCACTCTCGCCGGCGAGGTCGTCAAGCGGGTGCTGAGCCTCGACTCACCGGTGCAGCACTGGTTCGGCCACCCCGTCGTCGGCCCGCTGATCACCAGCAAGATCACCGAATCGATGACCTCGGGTCAGGCGAAACAAGCCGAGGAAATGCCGGACTCGATGCGCATGATCGCCTCGCTGCCCATGAAACAGTTCACCCACTTCCTGACCTCCGTCGGCACGCACCTGCCGGACGACGCCCTCGCCGAACTGATCGAACTCAGCAAGAACTGACTCCACGAAAGGAACCCGGACCAATGGAGCGATTCACCGGCAAGCGCGTCCTGCTCACCGGCGGCGCCTCCGGAATCGGCCAGGCCACGGCCCTCCGGCTCCTGGCCGAAGGCGCGCACGTCGTCGCAGCCGACGTCGCCGAAGCCGGCCTCAAGGAGACCGCGGACCGCGCCGACAGTGAGCGGCTCACCACCCGTTCGCTCGACATCTCGGACGAAGGAGCCGTCAAAGCCGTCGTCGTGGAGAGCATCGCCGAGCTCGGCGGCCTCGACGTGCTCGTCAACGCCGCCGGCATCCTGCGCGGCGCGCACACCCACGAGTGCGAGCTGGAGACCTGGAACCGGATCATCGGCGTCAACCTGACCGGCACGTTCCTGGTCACCCGCGCCGCGCTGCCCGCGCTCCTGGAGACCGGGCACGGCGTGATCGTCAACTTCAGCTCGACGTCGGCCTCGTTCGCCCACCCGTACATGGCGGCCTACTCGGCCAGCAAGGGCGGCATCCAGTCCTTCACCCACTCCATCGCGCAGGAGTACTCCAAGCAGGGCCTGCGCGCGGTCTGCGTCGCGCCCGGCAGCATCCGCAGCGGCATCACCGAAACCACGGTCCAGCACCTGCCCGAAGACGTCGACTGGCAGCTGTTCGGCAAGCTCCAGCCCGCCATCGGCGAAGGCTTCGCCCCGCCGGAGTCCGTCGCCGGGGTCATCGCCATGCTCGCCTCCGAGGACGGCGCGTTCATCACCGGCACCGAGATCCGCGTCGACGGGGGAACCCACCAGTGACCGCACCCACCCACCTGCGCGTCGAACACCTCGAGAACCCGCTGGGCACCAGCCTGGCCCGGCCACGGCTGTCCTGGTGGCTCCCGGCCGGCGCCACGACGCAGTCGGCCTATCACGTCCGGACCGGCGACTGGGATTCCGGGCGGGTTGATGACGATCAGCACGTGCTGGTCCGGTACACCGGTCCCCTGCCCGGGTCCGGGGAGCGCGTGACCTGGCAGGTCAAAGTGTGGACCGACCTCGGCGAGAGCGCGTGGTCGGAGCCCGCCTTCTGGGAGAGCGGGCTCGGCACCGAGGACTGGACGGCCTCCTGGATCGAACCGTCCGAACAGGACGTGCCCGAACCCGGCAGCAGGCCCGCGCACCTGTTCCGGCGGGATTTCACGGTGCCCCGGGCGGTCAGCGCGCGGCTGTATGTCACCGCGCACGGCATCTACGAGGCCTTCCTCAACGGCGAGCGGGTCGGCGACCTCGAACTGACGCCCGGCTTCACCGCGTACCGGGACGTGCTGCACGTCCAGACCTACGACGTCACCGACCTGCTCCGAGCCGGGGAGAACACGATCGGTGCCACCGTGTCCGACGGCTGGTTCCGCGGCCGCACCGGCGCGATGCGGCTCGCGGACTCCTTCGGCAACCGCACCGCCCTGCTATGCCAGCTGCACCTCCGGCACGAGGACGGGTCCACGACGGTGCTGGTCACCGACGCCACCTGGACGACCACGCCCGCGTGGTTCACGGCGGACTTGATGGACGGCCAGACAGTGGACCTGCGCCAGGCGATGCCCGGCTGGTCCGCGCCCGGCTACGCCGACGCATCCTGGTCGAAAGCCGTGACCGGCACCGGCGGGCTCTACGACGACTTCGCCCGGCTCACCGCCTCACCCGCGCCGCCGGTCCGGAACATCGAAGAGCTGACGCCCGTCTCGATCGCCCAGCTGCCGTCCGGGCGGCAGGTCGTCGACCTGGGCCAGAACATCAACGGCCGGCTCCGGGTACGCGTCCCATCTGGAGATCACCTCGTCCTCACCCACGGCGAAGCTCTCGGCCCGGACGGGAACGTCACCGTCGAGCACCTGCGCGGGGTCGACTGGCAGACCCGCGAGCCGCTGTCCGCGGGCCAAGTCGACCAGGTGATCTCCGGCGGTCAGGCGGACGAGGTCTTCGAGCCCCGGCACACCACGCACGGGTTCCGGTACGTCAGCGTCGAAGGCGCGTCCCAACCACTCACGGCCGGCGACGTGCGCGGGGTCGTCGTGCACACCGACCTGCGCCGCACCGGGTGGTTCCGCTGCAGCGACGACCGCGTCAACCGGCTGCACGAGGCCGCGGTGTGGAGCTTCCGCGACAACGCCTGCGACATCCCCACCGACTGCCCGCAACGCGAACGCGCGGGCTGGACCGGCGACTGGATGCTGTACGTGCCGACGGCCGCGTTCCTCTACGACGTCGCGGGCTTCTCGGTGAAGTGGCTGCGCGACCTCGCGGTCGACCAGTGGGACGACGGCTGCCTCACCAACTTCGCGCCCGATCCGGGCGGACGCCAGGTCCAGCACCTACCCGCGGAGATCCTGGACCAGTTCGCCGGGTCCTCGGGCTGGGGCGACGCCTCGGTCATCGTGCCGTGGGAGCTGTACCTGACCTACGCCGACCTCGACGTCCTGGCCGAGTTCCGGCCGATGATGGCCCGCTGGGTCGACTTCGCCGCCGAACGCGCCCGCACCCGCCGCTACCCCAGCCGGACGGCGGCTCCGGCACCCCATGAGGAATTCCTCTGGGACGGCGGCTTCCACTGGGGCGAGTGGTGCGAACCCGACGTCGACGAAGAGGCCTTCCGCACCGCCGACCACGGCGCCGTGGCCACCGCGTACCTGTACCGCTCGGCGTCCCTGCTGTCCCGCATCTCCACCACGACCGGCCACCAGCCGGACGCCGAACGGTACGGGCAGCTCGCGGCGAACGCCCTCGACGCCTGGCGCACGGAGTTCATCGCCGACGACGGCTCGCTCACCCCCGCCGCCCAAGCGACGTCCGTGCGCGCGCTCGCCTTCGGGCTGGTACCGGAAGAGCTGCGTGCCGTCACGGCGGACCGGCTCGTCACGCTGATCCGCGACGCGGGCACCCACGTGGGCACCGGCTTCCTGGCGACGCCGTACCTGCTGCCCGTCCTCGCCGACACCGGACACCTCGACGTGGCCTACGAGCTGCTGTTCCAGGACACGTCGCCCTCCTGGCTGACCATGATCGACCGCGGCGCGACGACGATCTGGGAACTCTGGGACGGCATCGACGAGCACGGCACCCCGCACGCCTCCCTCAACCACTACAGCAAGGGCGCGGTCGTGTCGTTCCTGCACCGGCACACCGCGGGCATCCAGCTACGGGAGGACGCGCCCGGCTACCGGCACTTCGAGGTCCGTCCCGAACCCGGCGGCGGCCTCACCTGGGCCGAGGCCGAATTCGACTCCGTCCACGGACGCATCACCTCGAGCTGGCGGATCGAGGGTGGCCGCTTCCACCTGACGGTCACGGTTCCACCGGGGGCCACCGCCACCGTGACCCTGCCGGACGGACACGGGTTCACGGCAGGTCCCGGCACGCACGTGGACAGCTGCGAGGTGTAGCCGGCGCGGGTGGACAGCCGTGGATCAGAGCCGTCCACCCGCGCCGAGCATTTCGGTGAACCCGAGGCGATGGCCGACTGCCGAGCGCGATCGTGCCCCGCAGGGAATCCCGACGTTGGTCATGCCAGCCTGCTTCGTGTCCTTCAACCGGCCCGCGCCGTTCAACTTTTCTTTCGACCGACGGTTGATTCGCGCTCGATCAAAAAGGTTGTAGGCTCCGGGAAATCGGCTTTCACCGGTCGTCCTTCGGCGCTGCTGACCGCCTGGTCGGCCATCCAGCGGCCGACGCCCACGCTGTCGAGGCCGACCGTCGAAATCCTCGGGGCGAAATAGGACGCCAGCGGCGTGTTGTCGTGCCCGATCACCGCCAGGCCTTCCGGCACCGGGATGCCGGCGCGGACCGCGGCGCCCACGATCGTTCCCGCGACTTCGTCGTTGAACGCGGCCACGCCGGTCACACCGGCCGCGAGCCACTCGTGCAGCACCCCCGCCAGATCGTCGTCCCGATAGTCGATCGGGCGAGCGTCGAGCAGGTCCAGCCCCAGCCGGGCAGCTTCCCGTTCCACCGCGCGTTGGCGGACCGCGGACAGGCCGGCCAGACGCATGTCCGGCGTCGCCGCGAACGCCAGCTTGCGGTGGCCGAGCGACGCGAGGTGACGCACCTGCAGCTGGGGGCCCGCGAGCACGACCGGCATGGCGTCGAGCTCGAGGTGGTCGTCCGGATCCGGCACGATTCGCGTGATCCCGGCGGCGCGGATGGACCGCACCTCGTCGGGTGTGAACGGGATCAGGCCGACGACGACTTCCGGCTCGACGAGCTTCCACAGCGGTTGGGCGTGTTCGGACTCGTGGTGGGTGTAGGTGATCGTCGCGTAGCCAGCCTCATCCAGCACCCGGGCCGCCTCGTCCAGCTGCGTGCGCAGGGAGAACTCGAGCGGCCAGTCCGGGAGCACGATGAGGACGACCCGCGACCGGCCCCGCGCCAGCGCCTGCGCGACCGTGCTGGGCTGGTAGCCCAGCCGCTCGGCCGCCTCCAGGACCCGCTCGCGCGTTTCCGGGGAGATGCGGGCGCCCGGCGTGTCGTTCAGGACGTACCCCACGGTCGCCCGGGACACCCCGATCGACCGCGCCACGTCGGCCGCGGTCACCCTCCGGCCGTTCTTGTCCTTCACGTCACCGTCAACCATGTGTTGTCCCCAGCGTGTGCTTGTGCGCGCAACCACACGCAGAGTAGCAGGAGAAGTTCTGCTTGCGCGCGCAATCACGGCGACGTACCGTCACTGCTCAAAGTTTGGTTGCGCGCGCCACCACAGCCGCGGCAGCCTGGTCGAGACAACGGAGTCCGCATGACTACTGAACCCCTTGGCACCCAGCCGCCCCCGGAGCTCCCCGCGGTGGCCGCCGCCACCATCGACACCGCGCCCGCCCAACCGGCAGAGCTGGACCTCAAGCCCGTCAGCGCGTGGTTCATGACCGTCTACTCGCTGACCAACTTCGGCCTGGGGCTCGTGATCCTCATGCCGGCGCTATTCAGCCTCGCCTACAAGATCCAGCTCATCGATCCGGCCACGAAGGAGAGCAGCCTCGGGCTGGTCATCGGCATCGGCGCGCTCGGGACGATCATCGTCGGCCCGATCATCGGCACCCTCAGCGACCGGACCCGCCTGGCGTGGGGACGTCGGCGGCCGTACCTGCTCCTCGGCATTGTCATCAACGTCGCCGGTTCGCTCATGATCGCCGCGGCGTCGTCGGTCACGGCGGTCATGATCGGGTGGGTGATCGCGAACATCGGCGGGACGTTCGCGGCGACCGCGGTCTCACCCGTGATCGCCGAATGGGTCCCGGAAGCGCAGCGCGGCAAGCTGAGTGCGCTGGGCGGCGTCACCGGACAGCTGGCCGGCGTGGCGGCCACCCTGACCGGGAGTCTGCTCCTCGGCAACCAGGTGCTGCTCTTCCTCCTGCCGGTGCTCGTCCTGGCGGTGACCTCGGTCCTGTTCGTGTTCACCGTTCCCGACCGGCCCGCCCCCGCCGGCCGGCCGTCGACGTCGGTGTTCGGGTTCTTCAAGGACCTGGCCTTCAACCCGTTCGCCCACCGGGACTTCTCTCTTGTTCTGATCGGGAAGTTCCTCCTCACCTTGGCGACGAACTTCTTCATCACCTATCAGTTCTACTTCTTGTTGGACCGGTTGAAGCTCGTCCCTGCGGAGGCCGGGCAGAAGCTCGCGCTGCTCGGTGGAATCGGGCTGCTGGTCGGGATGGGATCCGCCATCGTCAGCGGGATGGTCTCCGACCGGATCCGGCGGCGGAAGCCGTTCATCTACGGAGCAACGGCGGCGATGGCCGCCGGCCTGGTCGTCGCCTCCGCGGCGCACGAACTGGTCCTCTACAGCGTGGGAGCGATCCTGCTGACGCTCGGCGTCGGCATGTTCGGCACGGTCGACCTGGCGCTGGTCAGCGACGTGATGCCGGACCGGGAAACCCAGGCCGGCAAGTACATGAGCATCTACTACAACATCGCCAGCAACCCGGCCGGCGCGATCGCCCCGGTCCTCGCGCCGTTGGTGCTGGCCATCGGCGGTGGCGGCAACTACGCCGCGCTGTTCCTCACCGCGGCCGTTCTCGCCGCCGGTGCCGGCTTGACGGCCTGGCGCATCCGCGGCGTCAAGTAAGACAACTCGAAGGAGATCTGCTGTGCCACGTACGTTCCCCGACGGATTCCTCTGGGGTGCCGCGACCGCGTCCCACCAGGTCGAGGGCAACAACCTGAACAACGACTGGTGGCAGCTCGAGCAGGACGCTGCCCCGCAGGTCCAGTACAGCGGGGACGCGGTGGACAGCTACCACCGCTACGAAGAGGACATGCGCTTGCTGGCGGAAGCCGGTTTCACCGCCTACCGGTTCAGCCTCGAGTGGTCGCGCATCGAGCCGCTTCCCGGGAAGTTCTCCCGGGCAGAACTGGCGCACTACCGGAGGATGATCGACACCGCGCTGGGGCTGGGACTCACCCCTGTCGTGACCCTGCACCACTTCACCCACCCCCGGTGGCTGGGCGCCCACGAAGCCTGGCTGCGCGACGACGCCGTCGATCTCTTTACGCGGTATGTCGAGCAGGCCGTCACCATCCTCGACGGCGTCGAGTGGGTGTGCACCATCAACGAGCCCAACGTCCTGTCGGTCAACCACTGGTCGCTGGCCGAAGTCGCCGCCGGGCGGCCGTACCCGTTCGGGGCGCTGCCCGATGTCAAGATCGGGTCGGCGCTGATCGAGGCACACCGGGCCGTGGCGCCCCTCGTTCGGCGGGCCACCGGCGCCAAGGTCGGGTGGACGGTCGCGAACCAGGCGCTCGTGCCCGCTGAGGGAGGGGAAGCCAAGCACGCCGAAGTGCAGGGGATCTGGGAGGACATGTACCTCGAAGCCGCCCGCGGCGACGACTTCGTCGGCGTGCAGTCCTACACCAGCCAGCCCGTCGACGAGAACGGCATCGTGCCGCATCCCGAGCACCCCGACAACACCCTGGTGGGCTGGGCTTACCGCCCGGACGCGCTCGGGATCGCCGTCCGGCACACCCGCGAGGTCGTCGGGGACGTCCCGATCGTCGTCACCGAGAACGGCATCGCCACCCCCGACGACGAACGCCGCATCGCCTACACCAAGGGCGCTTTGCAGGGCCTGCACGACGCCATCGAGGACGGCGCCGACGTGCGCGGCTACGTGCACTGGTCGCTGCTCGACAACTTCGAATGGGGACGCTGGGAACCCACCTTCGGGCTCATCGCCGTCGACCGCGAGACCTTCGAGCGCCGCCCCAAGCCGAGCCTCGGCTGGCTGGGATCCGTCGCCCGCGCGAACGCACTGTAAGCCGCACCACCGACCAGGACAGGAAGCGCACCCGATCATGGACACCACCAAGCTGACCCTCGAGCAGAAGGCCGAACTGCTCAGCGGCCAGGGCCAGTGGCGGACGCACGGCTACCCGGAGGCGGGCCTCGGCTCGATCTTCCTCGGCGACGGCCCCCACGGGGTCCGGCGGGAGGTGGTCGAGGACTACTCGAAGGGCATCCCGGAAAGCGTGCCCGCCACCTGCTTCCCGCCAGCGGTCGCGATCGGTTCCAGCTGGGACCCCGAGGTGGCCGGGCGCCTCGGTGCCGCACTCGGCCGGGAGGCCCGGGCCGCGGGCGTCCACCTCTTGCTCGGGCCGGGGGTCAACATCAAGCGGTCCCCGTTGTGCGGCCGGAACTTCGAGTACTTCTCCGAAGACCCGCTCGTCTCCGGCGTGCTGGGCAGCGCCTACGTCCGCGCCCTGCAGAACGAAGGCGTGGGCGCCTCGGTCAAGCACTTCGCCGCCAACAACCAGGAAACCGACCGGATGCGCATCAGCGCCGACGTCGACGAACGCACCCTGCGGGAGATCTACTTCCCCGCCTTCGAACGCGTCGTCACCGAGGCGCACCCGGCCACCGTCATGTGCTCCTACAACCGGCTCAACGGCGTCTACACCTCGCAACACCGGTGGCTGCTGACCGACGTCCTGCGCACCGAGTGGGGCTACACCGGCACGGTGATCTCCGACTGGGGAGCCGTCGTGAACCGGGTCGCCGCACTCGTGGCCGGACTCGACCTCGAGATGCCCGGTACCGGTGGCCACAGCGCACAGAAGATCGTCGACGCGGTCCGGTCCGGCCGGATCGAGGAATCCATAGTGGACCGATCAGTGGCCCGCGTCGCGGAGCTGGCCCGGCTTGGCAACGACGAAGAACAAGGCACCTTCGACGCACCGGCTCACCACGCGCTCGCCCGCAAGCTCGCGGCCGACTGCGTCGTGCTCCTCAAGAACGACAACGCCGTGCTGCCGTTGGAAGAAACCACGATCGCGGTGATCGGCGAGCTGGCCGTGACCCCGCGGTACCAGGGCGACGGCAGTTCACGGGTCAACTCCACCGCCGTCGACATTCCGCTCGAAGAGATCACCGCGCTCGCCGGAGAACGCGGCGCCACGGTCGGGCACGCACGCGGCTACTCCCCCGCCGACGCTGCGGACGTGGCCCGCCAAGCCGACGTCGCCGTCGTGTTCGCGGGCACGGCGATCGAGGCCGAAGGCTACGACCGGACATCGCTCGCCCTCCCCGCCGAACAGGTCGAGACGATCCGGGCGGTAGCCGCCGCGGCCGCGCGCACGGTCGTCGTGCTCAGCAACGGCGGCGTCGTCTCGCTCGAGGGCTGGCACGACGACGTCGACGCCATCGTCGAAGGCTGGCTGCTCGGCCAGGCCGGCGGCGGCGCCCTCGCCGACGTGCTGTTCGGCGTGGTCAACCCGTCCGGCCGGCTCGCCGAAACCATCCCGCTGCGGCTCGAAGACACCCCGTCACACATCAACTTCCCCGGCGAGGCCGGGCACGTCCGATACGGCGAAGGCGTGCTGGTCGGCTACCGGTACTACGAAACCGTCGGCCGGGAGGTCCGCTACCCCTTCGGGCACGGCCTGAGCTACACCCGGTTCGAGGTCAGCGACCTGGCCGTCGCCGTGACCGGGCCGGACACCGCCACGGCGACCGTGCGGGTCACCAACGCCGGTACGCGGTCCGGCAAGCACGTGGTGCAGTTGTACGTCGCCACCACCACGGGTGAGGTCCGGAGGCCGGAGCGCGAACTGCGGGCGTTCCGGAAGGTGTTCCTCGACGCGGGCCAGTCCATCGAGGTCACGTTCGACCTGGACCGCCGGGCGTTCGCCTACTGGGACGTGACCACGTGGGGCTGGGTCGTCGCGGGCGGCGCCTACCGGATCCAGATCGGGGAAAGCGCGTCCACGATCGTCGCCGAAGACGGCATTTCCCTGACCGGCGACCCGGTCGTCCGGGAGCTCACGATGGAGTCGACCTTCGGCGAGTGGTCGGCGCACCCTGTCGTCGGTGCGGAATTCCGGCAGAGCATGACCCGCAATCTGCCCGCCGAGCAATCGGCGGATTTCGAGAAGGCCAACCAGGACGGTCTCGCCATGGCCGCCAACCTGCCGATGCGGTTGTTCACGCGGCAGGCGCCCGGGCTCTTCTCCGAAGACACCCTCGAACACCTCATGAAGATCAGCCGCACGGTGCCCGTGTCACAGGACGAGGTCCGGCTGCCGGAGGTGAACGCGTGAAGCGGCAGCAGTTCTGCGAGGACTGGACCGTCCGCCCGAAGGTGAACGAGTTCGCCGAGCTCGGTGTTTCACCCCCCGAGGAGACCGTCACCCTGCCGCACGACGCCGTCATCGGCACACCTCGTGATCCCGAAAACGGTGACGGCGCTCCCACCGGCTTCTACCGCGGCGGCACCTGGGAGTACACGAAGAAGTTCTTCGTGCCCGAGGACTACGCCGCCAAACGGGTCCGGATCGACTTCGAAGGCGTCTACCGGTCGGCGCTGGTCTACCTCAACGGCGACCTCGCCGGCCGCTGGGCGTCCGGCTACACCGGCTTCTCGATCACGGCCGACGACTTCCTGCGCTACGGCGAGCAGAACGTGCTGCGGGTCGAGGCGCGGGCCCATCGCGATTCGCGCTGGTACTCCGGCGCGGGAATCCACCGCCCCGTCCACCTGATCGTCGCCGAGCCCGTCCACGTCGCCCTCGACGGCGTACGCGTGGTGACGCGCGACGTCGACGCCGGCCAAGCCGTCGTCGAGGTCGCCACGACGATCGAGAACGAGGACACCCGCCTCCGCACGATCACCGTCGAAACCACGCTGCTCGACGCCCAGCACAGAACCGTCGTCACGGACCAGGCGCCGGTCAGCGTGCTGTCCGGTGAGGACGCCGTCTTCCGCCAGCGCCTGGTCGTGCCGGCTCCCGCGTTGTGGAGCCCCGACACGCCATACCTCTACCGGGCGCTCGTCACCGTCCGCACCGGCGACGACGTCCTCGACGAGGCCGAGACCACGTTCGGGATCCGTACGTTCCAGCTCGACCCGGTCCGCGGGTTCCGCGTCAACGGCGAGGTCGTCGACCTGCGGGGTGCGTGCATCCACCACGACAACGGCGTGCTCGGCGCCGCGGCGATCGGCCGGGCCGAAGAACGGCGGGTCGAGCTGCTCAAGCAAGCGGGGTTCAACGCCCTGCGCAGCGCGCACAACCCGATGAGCCGGGCCATGCTCGACGCCTGTGACCGGCTCGGCGTGCTCGTCATGGACGAGACCTTCGACATGTGGACGAGGAGCAAGAGCGACTTCGACTACGCGCTCGACTTCGCCGACTGGTGGGAACGCGACGTCGAGGCCATGGTCCGCAAGGACCAGAACCACCCCTGCGTCTTCGCCTACTCCATCGGCAACGAGATCCCCGAGGTCGGCACGCCGCACGGAGCGGTGTGGGCTCGCCGGCTCGCCGAGCGCGTGCGGGCCCTGGACGACACCCGGTTCGTGACCAGCGGCGTCAACGGCCTGCTCACCGTGCTCGACGACATCAAGACAGCAGCCGCCGAAGGCACCGGTGTCAACACGGCGATGGCGAGCTGGGGTGACGTGCTCGACCAGGTCGGTGCCTCGGACCTCGTCACCGAGCGCACCGCCGAGGTGTTCGCGACGCTCGACATCGCGGGCATGAACTACCTCGAAAGCCGCTACGAGATCGATCACGACCTGTTCCCCCACCGGGTCATCGTCGGCTCCGAAACCTTCCCCACCCACATCGACAAGCTCTGGGACCTGGTCCAGCGGCACCCGCACGTCATCGGCGACTTCACCTGGACCGGCTGGGACTACCTCGGCGAAGCCGGCGTCGGCCGCTCCCAGTACGCGGACACCCCGGCCGGATTCATGGGTGCCTACCCCTGGCTCACCGCCTGGTGCGGCGACATCGACATCACCGGGAACCGGCGTCCGGCGTCGTACTACCGCGAGATTGTCTTCGGACTGCGCTCGACGCCGTACCTGGCGGTCCAGCGACCGGAAAACCACGGGCGCGCCGTGGATGCCACGCCGTGGGCCTGGTCCGACGCCCTTTCGACCTGGACGTGGCCCGGCTACGAAGGCCGGCCGGTCGTCGTCGAGGTCTACAGCACCGCCGACGAAGTCGAACTGCTGCTCAACGGGAAGTCGCTCGGCCGGCGTCCGGCGGGCAGCCGGCACCGATACCGCGCGGAATTCGAGGTGCCGTACGCGCCGGGCGTCCTCCAAGCCATCGCCTCCACGGGCGAAGGTGCCGAGCTTCGGACCGCCACCGGCGAGCCGCGTCTCGTCGCGATCGCGGACCGCCAAGTTGTCCGGGCCGACGTGGACGACCTGGCTTTCATCGACATCGCTCTCGTGGACGCCGGCGGTGTCGGCTTCACGAGCGTCGAACGCCGGGTGCGGGTCACGGTCGAGGGTCCGGGCCTGCTGCAGGGCCTCGGCAGCGGCGACCCGGCGAGCACCGAACCGTTCACCGATGACAACCACCCGACGTTCAACGGGTGTGCGCTGGCGGTGATCCGTCCCACCGGGCCCGGCGAGATCCGGATCGTCGTCACCGACGACACCGGCTTGCGTGCCGAAGTCGTGGTGACCGCGGAGAAGAGTGAGCGGTGACGACGCCGACCGCCTGGCACGCGTCCTTCGCCGCACCCCCGGCGCCGGGCAGCGCTGCGCCGTACTTCCGGCGCGAGTTCACCGCCACAGCGCCCCGGCGCGCGACGCTGTACGTCACCGGGCTCGGCATCGTCGAGCCCTACCTCAACGGCGTCCGTGTCGGCGACGAAGTGCTCGCGCCGGGCTGGACCTCCTACCGCCATCGACTGCACGTGAGCCGCCACGACGTCACCGGCCTGATTCGAGAAGGCGCGAACGCCGTCGGCGCGATCGTCGGTGACGGCTGGGCAGTGGGCCGGATCGGGTACGAGGGCAGAGGCAACCACTACACCGACCGGCCCGCCCTGTTCCTTCAACTGGAGCTCGACTACGGCGACCGCACGGAAATCGTCAGCTCGGCGGAGGAGTTCCGCTGCGGGACCGGCTCGGTGCTCGCGGGTGATCTACTCGACGGCGAGACCTACGACGCGCGGCTCGAACCCGAGGGCTGGAGCACGCCCGGATTCGACGACCGGAGCTGGACGCCGGCCACCCCGTTCGACTGGGACCTCGGCACGCTGGTCACTACCGAGGCGCAGCCGATCCGGCGGATCGAGGAACTCGCCCCCGTCTCGGTGACGACGAGCCCGTCCGGCAAGAAGATCGTCGACTTCGGGCAGAACATCGCCGGCTGGGTCCGCATCACGACCTCCGGCGCCACCGGGACGACGATCACCCTGCGGCATGCGGAACTCCTCTCCGGCGGCGAGTTGGACACCACGAGCCTGCGCACTGCGGCGGCAACCGATCGTTACACCTGCCGGGGCGGTGGGGAGACCTGGGAGCCCCGATTCACCTTCCACGGTTTCCGCTACGCCGAGGTGGACGGGCCGTTCGACGAGGTCCGGGCCGTGGTCGTGCACAGCGACATGCCCCGGACGGGCTGGTTAGACTCCTCGCACGACCTGCTCAACCGCCTGCACGCCAACGTCGTCTGGTCGATGCGCGGCAACTTCGTCGGCGTGCCGACCGACTGCCCGCAACGGGACGAACGGCTCGGCTGGACCGGAGACATCAACGCGTTCGGCCCCACCGCGGCGTTCCTGTACGACGTGCGCGGAGTGCTCGGCTCCTGGCTTGAGGACCTGGCCGCCGAGCAGCGGGCCAAGGGTTACGTGTCCATGGTCGTCCCGGACGTGCTGTCCACTCCGGCGCCGCCGACGGCGTTGTGGAGTGATGCCGCGGTCAGCGTCCCGTGGGCCCTCTACCGGGAGTACGGCGACGCGGAAATCCTGCGACGTCAGTACGACTCCATGACTACCTTCGTCCGCGACGTCGAAGGACGGCTCGACGAGAACGGGCTGTGGAGCAGCGGGTACCAGTTCGGCGACTGGCTCGACCCCGACGCGCCTGACGAGGACGCGGCGGGTGGCAAGACCGACCGGTACCTCGTCGCCGGGGCATTCCTGTGCCGCGTGACCAGGGAGATGGCCGACACCGCGGCGGTGCTCAGGCAGGACGAGGACGCCCACCACTTCACGACGCTCGCCGAACGGGTGCGAGACGACTTCCGCCGCGAGTACGTCACCGCCGCCGGCCGGGTCAGCGGCGAGACCGTCACCGCGTATGCGCTCGCCATCTGCTTCGGCATCCTGGATGCTGCGCAGGAAGTCCACGCCGGTCACCAGCTCGCACGGCTGGTGACCAAGGCCGATTACCGGATCTCCACCGGGTTCGCGGGCACCCCGCACGTCTGCGAGGCTCTCAGCCGTACCGGTCACCTCGAAGAGGCCTACCTGGTCCTCCTCGAAACCGGCTGCCCGTCGTTCCTGTACCCGGTCACCATGGGCGCCACCACGATCTGGGAACGCTGGGACGCCATCCGCCCGGACGGCACCCTCCACTCGACCGGGCTGGACTCCCAAAACCACTATGCGCTCGGAGCGGTCGCGAACTGGCTGCACCGCGTCGTCGGCGGCCTCACTCCCCTCGAACCCGGCTACCGCACCATGCGCATCGCACCCCGGCCCGGTGGCGGACTCACCCACGCGACGCTTACGCACGACACCGTCCACGGCCGGGTCACGGTCGCCTGGCGCGCCGACGACGACCGCATGTGCCTGGAGATCACGATCCCCGAGGCAACCACCGCAACGGTCGTGCTGCCGCAGCACCCCGACGGCCTGGTGGAGGAAGTCACCGCGGGCGATCACGCGTGGGAGTACGAACTGCCCCGGCCACCACAGCGCGAGTACACATTGGACACTCCACTCGAGACACTGGCCGGGGATCCGGAGGTCTGGCGCGCGGTCTCGGCCGTGTTCGGCAGGCACCTCCCCCACGTCCCGATCGACGGCACCACCCCCGATGTCTCGCTCAACACCGTGCTCGGGTACTTCCCGGAAACGCCGTCCGACCTGGAATCCGACCTCGTCGCCGCGATCGGCGGCGCCAAGCACGTCAGCCACTGAAAGGACCTTCGCCTTGCCTTCCCCACCGCCCTACCGTGACGTGTCGCTGCCGGTCGGCGACCGGGTCGCGGACCTGCTCGGCCGGATGACCCTCGATGAGAAAGCCGCGCAGCTCACCGCACCCACCGCGCCGGCGGTCGACGTCCACGAGCCGCCGTCCACTGGATGGGGTGGCGTCGTCGCCGCGCTGGCGAGCGTCGAAGCGTCCCCGCGCGAGATCGCCGCCGCGGTCAACGAGCTGCAGCGCAAGCACGTCGAGGACACCCGGCTGGGCATCCCCGTCCTCGTCGCCGAGGAAGCCCTGGTCGGACTGAAGATCCACGGCGCGACCGTGTTCCCCGACGCAATCGCCCAGGCCGCCACCTGGGACCCGGAGCTGATCGAGCGGATGGGCACCGCCATCGGGATCCAGATGGCCCGCACCGGCGCACGTCAAGCGCTGTCGCCGCTGGCCGACACGACCCGGGACCCCCGCTGGGGCCGGGTGGAGGAGACCTACGGTGAAGAGCCGTACCTCGTCGGCTCGATGGCCACCGCGTTCGTCCGTGGCCTGCAGGAGGCGGACGCCGAGACGCCGCTCGTCGCCACGGTGAAGCACTTCCTCGGCTACAGCGCCAGCGCCGGTGGCCGCAACACCGAATCGGCGTCGATCGGCCCGCGCGAACTGCGGGAGGTCCACTCGGTCCCGTTCGAGATGGTGATCCGCGACGGCAGGGCACGCGGCATCATGCCGGCGTACGTCGACATCGACGGCGTTCCGGTGACCGGCTCCCGCGAGTACCTCACCGACCTGCTCCACGGCGAGCTGGGCTTCCACGGGCTGGTCATGTCCGACCTCGGCGCCGTCAACCAGCTCTACACCAAGCACGGCACCGCACACGGCGACGCGGCCGCCAGCGCCCAGGCCGTGCAGGCCGGGGTGCACCTGGACCTCGTCCCCAGGCTGACGACCCACCACCTGATCGAGGCGGTCGAGTCTGGGCTCCTCCCGGTGGAAGACCTGGACCGGGCCGTGAGCACCGTGCTGCGGACGAAGTTCGAGCTGGGCCTGTTCGAGCGGCCCTACGTCGAACTGGACGCGGTGCCGGAAACCCTCGACCCGGCGGAAACCCGCGCCCTCTCCCGCACGATCGCCGAGCAGTCGGTCGTCCTGCTCCGCAACGAGCCGGTCGACGGCACTCCCCTGCTTCCGCTCGACCCGGACACCAGGACGATCGCGGTGATCGGCCCGAACGCCGACCGCCTGCTGGGCCAGCTGGGCAACTACAGCTACCCGGTGCTCGAAAGCATGGCGAAGCGATTCGCGCTCGCCGCCGACCCGACGGCCCGTGCGGACGAGGCCGCCGAATTCGCCGGCAACACGGGACCGGACCAAGCGCGCCTGATGGTGGAGTCGGTCCCCGTGGTCACGTTCCTCGACGGGATCCGCGCCCGGGCCCGCGATGCGACAGTGCGGTACGAGCGCGGATGTCCCATCCAAGACGAGGACCGCTCGGGCATTCCCGCGGCCGTCGAAGCGGCGAAGTCCGCGGACGTCGCCGTGGTCGTCGTCGGGGACCAAGGGGGAATCAACGCCTTCGGCACCGTCGGCGAGGGCCTGGACAGCGCCACCTGCGAGCTGCCCGGCGTGCAGCGGGAACTGGTCGAGGCAGTCCTGGCCACGGGCACGCCGACCGTCGTCGTGCTCAGCCACGGACGGCCGTACTCGCTGAAGTGGATGGCCGACTCCGTTCCGGCGATCGTGACGAGCTGGTTCGGCGGCGAGGAGGCCGGCAGCGCCACCGCGGCCGTGCTCTTCGGTGACGTCAACCCCGGCGGTCGGCTGCCCATCTCGTTCCTCGACTTCGCCGGCAGCGCGCCCCTGCCGTACTGGCGAGCGGCCCAGACACCCCCGTACATCGAAGGGCGTGCCGGAGCGACGTTCCCGTTCGGACACGGCCTGAGCTACACGGACTTCGAGTACCGCGACATGGAGATCAAGCAGCCGGAGGTCCCGACCGATGGTGCGGTCGAGCTCTCGTTCACCGTGGTGAATGTCGGCGAGCGGGCCGGAGACGAGGTCGTCCAGGTGTACGGGCAGGACGTGACCGGCCGGACCGTGCGCCCCCGGCGCAAGCTGGTCGCCTTCCGGCGGCTGTCGCTGGAAGCCGGCGAGGGCGCGCGGATCACGGCGACCGTGCCCGCGAGCCTGTTCGCGCTGTGGGACCCCCGCGAGGGCTGGCTCGTCGAGCCGGGGAAGATCAAGTTCTTCATCGGCGGGTCGTCCGCCCAGGTTCGGCTGCGCACGTCGGTCACGCTGACCGGTGACGTGCACCGGCCGGGCCGGGAGCGCCCGCTCACCAGCTCGGTGTCGGCGGTCCCGGTGGACCCCGATGTCGAGACGGTCACGCGGAGCGCCGCTTCGTTCCGTGCTGCGGGTCCGCTCTCCGGCGACAACACCGTTCTGGAGTGGCTCGAGCACCCGATCGGCGGCGAGCTGCTGCGCGGCCTGCTCCAGGGAGCGGACGAAGAGACCCTCGCCCCGGCGTTCGGGATGCCGCTCACGCAGATGGCGATGTACAGCGGCGGCCGGTTCCCGGCCGAGACCGTCGATCGGCTCGTTGCGGAGGTGCACGCCGGGATGCCGGCGCCGGAGGGAGGTCCGGCCCGGTGAGATCCGCCTGGTTCCGCGCCTGCCGCAGCGGGCGCCAGGCGCGGAACCAGTTCACTAGCGGAGTCAGGCCGTAGTCGACGTGACCACGGGCCATCCGGAGTTGGGCGATCGAGCAAGCCGGCGCGGGGGATTCCGATGGTCGAGTCCCCCGTTGGCGAACGCCCCGCCGTGCAGCCACACCAGGCGTGCAGCACCACCGTGGGTTCTCCGGCCACCGATTGGCCCCCAGGCGCGTTCGAAGGGAGACCTTTCAGTCTTCCAATACCAAGCCAAGGGCCTGGGCGAACGCGCGGAAGACAGCTGCAGCAGCTGGACATTGCTGATCCGCACACCGGCCAGCGAGTCGAACCCACGTTGGTCAGCTTCGCCTCCGCGAAATCGACGTCCTGCATGACACAGTCGGTGAACGTGACGTCACGAAGGTCGGCGTTCCGCAGATTGGTTCCGACCAGCTTGCATGCTCGTCTCGGCGAAGTCGGCCCCGTTCATCCGGCAGTTGTCGATCCACACGTCGTTGAACCGGCTTCGCCGCAGGTGGGCGTGGTCGAACTCGACGCCGGTGAACGCGGACTCCAGGTAGCGGCCGCCGCCGGCGTGGACACGCTCGAATGAAAGGTCCTGGAACAGGGCGGTGTCGAACTCGTCTCCCTGCTCCGGGAGGTGCTCCTCCGCTTGCAGGTGGGGGAAGTAGGGCAGGTCTTCGATGCTGCGAGATTCGGGCACTGCTCACCTCAGATCGCGTTCGGCACTTCGGTTACCCGGCGGCCAAGAGCTTCCTTCAGGGACAGGCTCGTGTCCTCGGCCACCTCTCGCGGCAACGAAACTCCCGTTCCGAGTGCCCTGCGCAGCAACAGGAATTCGGCAGGACCGTTGATGCATTCGACGGCAACCAGGTCTGCGCCACGGTACCGCAGGACGTTCATCCGTCCTGGCCGGCCGCGACGGATGACGATGTCGTCGTCCGCTCGGGCCAGCCCGGCGATCTGGAGCTTGAGCGGGCCTTGATCGGACCAGAACCACGGCACGCTCCGGTACGGCCGTGGCTCGCCGAGGAGGGTGGTCGCGGCGGCCTTGGCCTGCTCGACGGCGTTGTCCACGCTCTCCAGCCGCAACCGCAGTGCCGGGTGCGGCGACGGACCGGGCAGGTTCGCGCAATCGCCCACAGCCAGGGTGCGGCCGTCGGAGGCGAGCGAGTGCTCGTTCACGACGATGCCGTTGTCGCAGGCGAGACCGGCGGCGCGGGCGAGATCGTCCCGGGGACGCGCGCCGACACCGACCAGAACCAGCTGGGCCGGCAGTTCCCGGCCGTCTTCCAGCACGACCGCGTTGACGGCACCCTCACCACGCACCCGGCGGGGCCGCACGCCGGTGAGGATCTGCACACCGGCCGCGCTGTGTGCGGTCTCGACGAAGCCGGCCGTGGTGGTGCTGACGACCCGGTTCATCAGCGCGGGCGCCGCCTCCACCACGGTGGTCCGCACACCCGCCGCGGTCGCCGTGGCAGCCACCTCGAGGCCGATGAACCCGCCGCCGATCACGACGAGGTCGGTGACGGCCGCCAGGCGCTGCGCGAGAACACCCGCGTCCCGGACGTCCCGGAGCGTCACGACTCCGTCGAGATCGGCACCGTCGATCGGCAGGGGCCGTGGTTCAGCACCCGTCGCCAGCACGAGGCGGTCGTACGGCCAACGCCGTCCAGACGCCGAAACCGCCTCCTCGCCGGACAGATCCAGATGACTGATCTGCTCGTCCAGGACGAGGTCGATTCCCTGCTCCGCGTAGAAGGACGGCGTGCGCAGCACGAGAGATTCGACCGTGGCCTCGCCCTTGAGGAACGCCTTCGACAACGCAGGGCGCGCATAGGGCGCGTGCGGTTCCTGCCCGATCAGGGTGATCGGACCGGCCCAGCCGAGTTCACGGGCGCAGCTCGCCACCTGCACCCCCGCCTGGCCAGCACCGACCACGAGCAACCGACCGCTCACAGCTGCGCTTCCGGGACGGTCACCCGGACTTCCTGACCGTAGGCGAGGACGAGCTGGCACGAGAGCCGTGAGTTGTCCTCGCGTTCGGTGGCCGCACAGTCGAGCATCTCGTCCTCGTCTTCGCCGGGCGGGGGAAAGTCGCCGTCGGCGAGGAAGACGTGGCAGGTGGCGCACGAGAGCACCCCGCCGCATTGGCCGACGATGCCGCTGACGCCGTTGCGGACCGCGGTCTGCATGACCGAATCCCCGGCGACGGCTTCGATGACGGTCTCGGCGCCGTCGGGCTGGGTGTAGAAGACCTTGGGCACGGGTTTCACCAGGCGATCGGGAGGTCGGTCATGGGCTGGGTGAGGACGTCGCGGCGGACCACCGGTTCGCCGGCCAGCCGCAGGGTCGGGATGCGCTTGAAGATCTCGGCCAGGCCGACCTGCATCTCCATGCGGGCCAGCGGCGCGCCAAGGCAGTGGTGCAGGCCGTGGCTGAGCATCAGGTGCGGGTTGTCCTGGCGGGTGATGTCGAAGCGGCCCGGGTCCTCGATGGCCTCGGGGTCGTGGTTGGCGGAGCCCGGATCGATGCTGACCGCCTCACCTTCGGCGATGAGCTGACCGTCCACGACGACGTCCTCGGTCGCCACGAACGGCACCAGCCCGCCCCCGCCGCCCACCGGGCCGCCGAGTGAGAACGCGCCGTGCCGGAGCACTTCTTCGGCGGCAGTCGGGGCCAGGCCGTCGGGATCGGTGAGGAACAGTTCCCGCTGCTCGTCGGAGTGCAGCAGCGACATGACGCCGGTGCTGAGGAAGTTGGCGGTGTTGTCGAACCCGCCGACGATCAGGATGAACGCGATGGGCAGGATTTCCGCGTCGGTCAGCGTCTCGTCCTTCTCGCGGGCGTGCGCCAGCGAGCTGAGCAGGTCGTCCCGCGGCTCCTCGCGCCGCTGCGCGATCAGGTCGGTCATGTACGCCGCCAGCTCACCCATGTCGGCGGCGACCTCCTGCTCGGACTTCCCGGCCACCGCCATCGTCGAGGAACTCCACCGCTCGAACTTCTCCCGGTCGGCCGACGGCACGCCGAGCAGGGAGCTCAACATCTCGATCGGCAGCGGCACGGAGTACTCGTCGATGAGGTTGCGGACGCCGCCACGGGCCAGCATGCCGTCGATCAGTTCGTTGGCGAAGGCGACCGCGGAGGCACGCATGTCCCGCACCCGGCGCGGCGAGATCGCCTTCTGGACCAGCTTGCGCAGCTTCGTGTGCTGGGGCGGGTCCTCGAACTGCAGCGTCGTGCGCAGGAAGTCGGGGAACGGCACGAAGAACGGCACCACCCGCTCGCCGGTCCGGAACGGCTCCCGGACGAACCGGCGGTCGGCGAGGATCGTCCGCGCGGCCTGGTTGCGGTGGACGATCCAGACGTCGCCGCCGTAGGGCATGGTCGTCTTGGTCATCGGCCGGTCGGCCATCAGCCGCTTGAGGTGCTCGATCGCATCCGCCGGCGGCAACGGCGCGAACGGGAACTCGGTGCCGGCAGTGGCGGTTTCGGTCATCGGATGCTCCATACGTCAGGTGGTCTGAGGGATGGCGACGGTCGCCGGCTGGGCTTCGGGGGTGATGGCCATGACCTCGTCGAAGCGCTCGGCGACGGTCTCGACGGTCAGGGCGGGGTCGTGGATGCCGGTGGTGGTCACCACGGCCAGGCGGTTCACCGCGCCACCGGCGGCGTTGAAGACTTCGCCGGTCACCTGGCAGGCCGGGTGGGCGAGGAAGGCGACCACCGGTGCGACGTGTTCGGGCAGCAACTGAGTGCGCAGGTAGGCCATGACCTCCGGGGACAGCGACTCGGCCGCGTTCTCGGCCATGCGGGTGCCTGCTCCGGGTGCGACGGCGTTGACGAGGATGCCGTGCTCGGCGCCTTCGACGGCGAGGTTGCGGGTCAGTGAGAAGACCGCGCCCTTGGAGCTGCCGTAGTGGGTCATCAGCGGGTTGCCCAGCATCGCGGCCGAAACCGTGTTGACCACGCGTCCGCTGCCCGAGGCGATCAAGTGGGGCCACGCCGCCCGGCACACGAACAAGGAGCCGAAGAAGTGGACGTCGAGGTAGCGCTGGTACTCCGCGGTGCTCAGCTCATCGAAGCGCGCGGTGCGGACGATCCCCGCATTGTTCACGACCGCGTGCAGCTCGCCGAAATTCTCGATCGTCGCTGCGACGAGTTCGGCGGCGCCGGTTTCGGTGGAGACGTCCGCGCGCGAGGCCATGGCCCGGCCGCCGGCGGCCCGGATCTCGGCGACGACGTCCGCTGCGGGGTCGTCACCGTCCACGCCGGACCCGTCGACGCGGGCGCCGAGGTCGGCGACGACCACGGAGGCGCCGCGTTCGGCCAGCAGCAGCGCGTGTGCACGGCCGATGCCACGGCCGGCGCCGGTCACGATGACGACGCGGCCCTGGAAGGACAGCTTGTCCATCGGAGCTTTCCTCTCGTTCACGGGCGGTTGCCCCCTCCGCTCGTCCGGACCTCGGCGGTCCAGATGGTGCCGTTCCGGTTGCGCCGCGACTCTTCGAAGTCCATGACGTCCAGGCCTGCGCAGACAAAGAGAGTGCGCCGGTCAGGCCCGCCGAGAACGCACGCCGGGGGCAAAGCTTGTGTCGCGTCGAAGCGGACGATGTCCGTGACCGCACCACCTTCGGTGATCCGGGCGACGGCCGGGACCGCGGGCAGCCCGGCCCAGACGCCGCCGTCGTCGTCCAGGCAAATGCCGTCCGGCAGGGACGGCGTTTCGGCGAAGACGCGACGGTTGCCGAGACGGCCGTGTTCGTCGCGGTCGAGCACGGTGATCCGGTTGGCGAAGGCCTCCGCGGTGACCACCCGGCTCCCGTCGCCGCTGACGGCGATGCCGTTGGCTCCGGCGAAGCCGCCCAGCTCGGTCAGCGCGCTGGCGGTGCCGTCGGGTTCCACGATCAGCAGGTCCGAGTCCTTCGGGGATTCCCCGGCGAACAGCTCGAACCCGAGCTGGGTGACGTAGGCGCGGCCATCGGCGTCGACGACCATGTCGTTGATCGGCCCGGTGGCCAGTTCCCGTAGATCGGCGTACTCGGTGAGGCTCTCACCGTCGAACGCCAGGAGCAGGCGTTCGTGCATCGAGGTGACGATGAGCCGCCCGTCGGGCAACCAGCCGAAGCCGCCGGGGATGGTTTCGCCGCCGTTGACCGGGGTGCGCGTCGAGAGGTCGACGATGGTCTCCGGGGTACCCGCGGCGTCGAGCCGCAGGATCCGATGGTGGTACATGTCGCTGAACCAGAACGCGCCGTCGTGCCACCGCGGGCATTCGGCCCAGGTGTAGCCGCGGGACAGCTCCCGCGGGGCGATGTCGACGGCGTCGGCGAAGGGGTCGGTCACGGAAGTGCTCCTGGTGGTCAGAACGGGAGGGGGTGGGCGAACTTGGCCCGCAGCAGCGCGCCGGTCTCGGCGATGGCCAGGCGCCCGCGCGCGAGATAGGCCGCTTGGAGCGCGAACCCGTGGTAGGCGCCCGGGTAGCGGGTCAGGGTGGTCTGCACACCGGATTCGCGAAGGCGGTGCGCGTAGCGTTCGCCCCAGTCGCGGATCGGGTCGCATTCGGCGGTGACCACGATGGCCGGGGGCAGGCCGGTGAGGTCGGTCGCGTAGGCGGGGATCCGGTAGGCGTTGTCCGGGTAACCGAACCCGCTGTCGGCCAGCTCGTTGAGGTACAGCACGTCGTCGCGGCCGAGGAGCGGCGCGTCCGCGCACTCGACGATGGACCGGGCGCCGAGGTCGCGATCGAGGCCCGGGTACATCAGGACCTGGCAGGTGATGGCGGGCCCGCCGCGATCCCGGGCCGCCAGCGCGACGGCCGCCGCGAGGGTGCCACCGGCGCTGTCCCCGACGACCGCGAGCCGCCCGGGGTCGACGCGCAGCTCGGCCGCGTGCTCGGCGACCCAGGCCGTGGCGGCGAAGGCGTCGTCGAACTGCGCCGGCGGCGGATGCTCAGGAGCCAGGCGGTAGCCGACCGACACGACGGTCGCGCCGCTCGCGGCGGCCAGGTTGCGGGCGAGGGGCTCGAACGAGTGGATCGTGCCCATGCACATGCCGCCGCCGTGGAAGTACACCAGCACCGGTGCCTGGTCGTTCTCGACCGGCCGGTAGATCCGCACCGGGATGCAGCCGGGAAGCTCGCGGTCCTCGATGTCCGCAGTGGGCAGCCCAGGCGGATGCGGGATGGCTTCGAGGGCCTCGCGGATCGCGGCGATGCCCCGCGCGCGCATCGGCGGCAGGTCGGCCGTCGCCTTCGCGATGGCCGCGGCGTCGGGGTCCAGCGGGGGCAGGGGCATCGGGCGCTCCGGGTCAGTCGGTGGGGAAGGTGAACTCGCCCGGCGGAAGGACCGGCGCCCGCCGGTGGACCAGCATTTCCGCTCTGGCGGCCATGGCGTCCCCGACGAAGTCCTGCGAGGTCAGATAGAACTCGCCGGCGGCGGCTTGGTCGAAGAAGACGCGGGCCGCGTCGAGGGGGTCCATCGCCTGCTGCTTGATCTTGAGCATCGCGGCCCGGTGGTCCTCGGCCGCGGAGACGTCACCGGCGTCGACCGCGCCGGCGGATTCGAAGATGTTCGACGCCACGGCGCCCGGCAGAACAGCCTGCACATGGACGTGATCGGCGTGCCCCGCGAGTTCGACTTCCTGGTGCAGGCATTCGGTGAGCGCCAGCACGGCGTGCTTGCTCATGATGTAGGGCGCCTGCAGCGGGCTCGCGCCGACACCGCCGACCGAGGAGAGGTTCCAGACCCACGACTGACGTGCGTCGGCCAGCATCCGGGGCAGGAACGCTCTGATGCCGTGGAAGACACCGCTGATGTTGATCGAGAGCAGGCGGTCCCAGTTCGCGACCGGCGTGTCCCAAAGGTAGCCGAACTGCTCCACGCCCGCGTTGTTCACCAGGAGGGTGACCGGCCCGGCCGGTCCGGCGAGCCGTTCGACCGCGGCTGGGTCACGCACATCGCAGGTCACGGCGACGGCGTCCGGCAGCTCGGACTCCAGCGCGGTGATCGCGGGTGTGTCCACATCGGCCAGGACGACCCTCATGCCCAGTTCCCGGGCCGCGTAGCGCGCCAGCCCGGCGCCGATGCCCGCACCGGCGCCGGTGATGACGGCGGTGCCGCCGCCGAACAGCTCCTCGGCTGTGCTCATCGGCGCTCCCTTTCGTTCACGATTTCGCGGATCGCCCGGACGACGGGCGCGAAGGTCCGCTCGGGCTCCACGACCGCCGGGGTGTCCATGTCGTTGTGACAGATCGCGACGGCGACGCGGTCGCGCAGATCGGCCCAGGCGAGCGAGCCGCCGGCGCCGGGGCTGTAGATGATGTCGCGGTGGTCACCGACCAGCGGATCGGACGCGCCTTCCTCGCCACCGAGCCAGAAGCCGTTGGCACCGAACCAGACCGGGATCGTGAGCACCTTGTCCGGATCGTGAGCGTTCTCGCGCGGCCGGGCGAAGGTCGCGACCCGTTCCGGGGAGAGCAGCCGGGCGCCTTCCAGGGTCCCGCCCTCGGCGAGCATGGCGAAGATCCGGGCGACCGCTCCGGCCGTGGCCACCGCGCCGGCGCCGGGATCGACCGCCTGCAGCACCGTGCGCTGGTTGTGCACGTCGGAGCCGGGAAAGACGGCACGCGGGCTGATGTTGTGCTCGTCGACGATCGAGAATTCGTTGCCGCCGTGCAGCTTCGCCACGCGGGGCAGGTCGGCGTCGGGAACGCCGAGGTGGAAGTCGGTGATCCCCAGCGGCGCGCAGATCTCCTCGGCCACGAACCGGTCGAACGACCGCCCGGCAGGATCGGTGCGGCGCACCACCTCGCCGAGGATCCAGCCCCAAACGAGCACGTGGTAGGCGTTCGCAGTGCCGGGCTCGTAGACCGGCGTGAACTCGGCGATGCGGGCGGTCATCCAGTCCCAGTCGGCCATCAGCTCCGGCGTGACGCCGTCCGGCATCTGCGGGATGCCCGCGCGGTGCGAGAGGGCCTGCTCGACAGTGACCTTTTCTTTGCCGTAGGTACCGAACTCCGGCCAGTAGCGCGCAATCGGTGCGTGCAGGTCGACCAGGCCGCGCTCGGCCTGGAGATGCACCGCCGTCGCGGTGACGCCCTTGGTCACCGAGAAGATCGGGAAGAGGGTGTCGCTGTCAGCGCCCGCCACCGCCTCGACGATCAGCTCGCCCCGGTGGTAGGCGGCGACGGCGATGCCCCTCTCCCCCAGCTCGATCGCGCGATCGAGCGCCTGGCGGATGCGCGAATCGGCGGTCATGCGCGGACCTCACGCCGGGCGATGACCCAGCCGTCCTGCGCACGCACGAGTTCGTCTTGGTACGCGCCGATGGCCAGGATCCTTTCGCTGTTCACCAGGAGGAAGTACGAGCGCGCCGTCGCACGGTCACCGTCGACGTACACCTCCTGGTTGGTGAGCACGTGGCGATTACCCGAGTCCGGACCGGCGTGCCCGAGTTCGCGCATCGAGCCGAGACCGGCCAAGACCTCGGCCCGGCCGCGCCACGTGGTTCCGGTCATCGACCACTCGACGTCCTCGGCGAACAAGGTCCCTAGTTCCGCGAGGGTTCCTTCGTCGGCCAAGCGCGCGAACGCGGCCAGCACGTTGGTGAGCTCCACCTCCTCAATCTCCCTCGGACGGCATCGCCGTGGGGCCGGATGGTCCACTGACCGGACACTTTCGGCCTGCCCGGACACCGCCCGGGCACGCTGGGTCCATGACGGACGTTTCGGTGGTGCTGCAGGACGGGGTCGGGTTGCTGGAGATGCGCCGTCCGCCGGCGAACTTCTTCGACGAGCAGCTCATCGGGCAACTGGTCGACGCGGCCCGCGAACTCGATGACGACCCACGATGCCGAGCGCTGGTCCTGGCCTCGGAAGGCAAGCACTTCTGCGCAGGAGCGGACTTCGGCACCGGTGGCGGGTTCGAGCAGGACCGGGTCGCGGTGTCCGGGCGCCTGTACCGGCGGGCAATCCAGCTGTTCGAGGTCGGGACCCCGATCATCGCCGCGGTCCAGGGCGCGGCGGTCGGCGGCGGTCTCGGCCTGGCCTGCGCGGCCGACTTCCGCGTCGTGGATTCCTCGACCCGGTTCGTCGCCAACTTCGCTCTGCTGGGGTTCCACCAGGGTTTCGGGCTGAGCGTGACGTTGCCCGACCTCGTGGGCCAGCGCGTCGCTGCCGACCTGCTCATGACCGGACGGCGCGTCGACGGCGAGGAGGCCGTCCACATCGGACTGGCCGACCGGCTCTCCGACCCCGGACGCCAGCGCGAGGCCGCCTTGAAATGGGCCCGGACGGTGGCGGCGGCCGCGCCGCTCGCGGTCCGGTCGATCCGGGCGACGCTGCGGTCCGGCATCGCCGAGCGGGTCCGGAGCGCCCTCGATCACGAACTCGCGGAGCAGGCCCGGCTGTGGGCGACCCGCGACTGCGCCGAGGGCATCGCGGCGAACCTCGAACGCCGCACACCGGTGTTCCACGGCGAATAAGGTCAGGGCGTGAACCGGTAGTCCTCCGGTGCGGGTTCGCGCAGCATCGACCAGTAATCCACCAGACGCCACGGGCAACTGATCCACGCGCGCCCGGACTTGTTGCGGTAGTAGCCGTTGGCCGTGCGCCCGTGCGTCCAGACCGTCTGGTCGAGCTCCTCGTCGACGCGCCGGTTGTACTCATCAGTTGCTTCGCGCGTCGGCTCCATCGCCGTGAGCCCGTGCTCGACCAGGTACTGCAGGCTCTCCACGACGTAGTGAACGTGCTCCTCGCTGGTGACGTTGTGCCCGCCGCCATGGTTGGGAGCGGCGTTCGGGCCCGCCGTGACGAAGAAGTTGGGGAAGCCGGGCACGGTGATCCCCAGGTAGGCCCGCGGGTTCTGGTCGGCCCATTCATCGGCCAGCTTGACGCCGTCGCGACCCACCACATCGAGGAAGCCCAGGTATTCGAGCTTGAACCCGGTGGCCCAGATGATGACGTCGGCCGGGAGGAACTCACCTTCGGTCGTCACGACTCCGTCCGGCCGGATCTCCCGGAACGACGCCGCGTGCACCGCCACGTTGTCCCGCTTGACGGCCTCGAAGAACCCGGGGTCCTTCACGATCCGTTTCGCGAACGGCGGGAAGTCCGGCGTCAGCTTCGCCTTCAAGTCGGGGCGATCGGCGAAACTCCGGTCCAGGTAGTCGAGGCAGACCTGCATCAGCGCGTCGTTCGCCGGCGAGGCCGACACGTGGGTGGCATACCACTCCTGGTCGATCCGGGGGATGACCCAGCCCTTGTCGGCGGCCCACCAGTACGTCTTCACCCGGAACCATTGGTGGAAGTACGGGATGTTCTCCAGCGCCCACCGCATCCCGTCCGGGACGTCGGCGCTGACCTTGCGTTCCGGGATGACCCAGTGCGGCTGGCGCATGACGACGTCGAGCGACTCGACCTCGTCGGCGATGCTCGCGACCACCTGCACCGACGTGCAGCCGGTCCCCAGGACGACCACCCGCTTGCCGCTCAGGTCCACATCGGACCGCCATTCGGCGGTGTGCATCATCTCGCCCGCAAAGGTGTCCTTCCCCGGGACGTCCGGGATCGACGCGCCGTTGAGCACCCCGGTCGCCGTGACGACGGCGTTCGCCCGGTACGTCCGCGTCACGCCGTCTTCGTGCACGATGACGTTCCAGACCTGCTCGTCCTCCAGCCACTCGCAGCCGAGGACTTTGGTGGAGAACGAAATGTTGGGGTAGAGGTCGTACTTCTCGGCGACACCGTGCAGGTAGTCCAGGTACTCGGGCCCCGTCGGGTAGTACTTCGACCACAGTGGGTTGACCTCGAACGAATAGGAGTAGAAGTGGCTCGGCGTGTCGACCGCGGCGCCGGGGTAGACGTTGCGCGACCACGTCCCGCCGAGGTCGTCGCGCTCCTCGAAGACCCGGTAGCGGAAGCCGGCCTCGCCGAGCTTGATCGCCGCGTTGAGCCCGATCATGCCGGCACCGATCACGGCCACGGTGAAGTGCTCGGGCGGCTTGCGGGTCCGGGCAACCACTGCTTGCGCGGGTTCGAAGCCACCTTGCTCGCGCAGGTGCGGAACGTACTCGGCACCGACGGCGTCGGCGACGCAGACCTCGGTCATCCGGCGGAACAGGTCGTCGTCGGGCACGGTGATCCGCGGGGTCAGCGAGCCGCCCAGGAGGTGCCGTGCCCGGTCGCGAACCTCGGCGGCGACCTCCGCGGGGTACTCCCCCATGATCACCGTGTCGCCGAGCTTGGCTGCGAATTCGTCGACGAGGCCGGTGTCGCCGGTGAGGTGCACCAGTGCCATGAGCACGGCGCCGGGTTCGGCGACGTCGATCGCTGCGGCCAAGGCTTCCTGGTCGACGTCGGTCACCGGGGAAACGACATGGGTGGGCTGGTCCGGGCGGATCACAGTCATCGGTTACCGGTTCCTTCGGAAGAATGGGGCTCAGCCGTGCGCCGCGACGGCGGGCGGCAGGATGATCGGACGGGGGCCACGGCCGCGAAGCCGGGTCACCCCGGAGGCCGCGTACCAGATGTCCATCGCGGCCATCCGGACGGCGGCAACGGCTTTCTCGACGGGCATGGTCCCGGCGGGACCGCTGAGGGAAACGGCGGCGCCCAGCTCGGCTTCGGCGGGGCCGATCGCGGTGGCGACCGCGGTGATTCCCGCGGTGCACCACTGGGTGTCGACCGCCACCCCGCCACGCTCGCGGACCTGGTCCAGGTCCCGTCGCAGCTGCGGCAGGCCGCGAATGCCGTGGGAACTCGCCGCCGCCGGGAAGGTCAGTTCCGGCCAGGCCGATTCGTCGAGCTGCGCGAGCAAGGCGCGTCCGGCCGCCGAATGCACTGCGGATTGCCGGCCGCCCGGGCACCACGCCAGTTCCGTCTCGGCGCGGGTGCCGATGCGTTCGAGGTGGAGCACGTCCGCGGACACGAGCACGCTCAGGTGGGCGGTCAGGCCGGTGGAGCGGTGGAGCGCGTGCAGGAACGGCAGCGCGGCCTGGTGGGCTCGGTCCCGCCGGACAACCTGGGAGCCGAGCTCGAACATGCGCAGGCCGAGGCCGTACTGAAAGCCGTCCCGTTCAACCCAGCCCAGGTCGACCAGCCGCTGCAGGATCCGGTGCGCCGACGAGCGCGGCAGGTTCGCCAGCCGCGAGATCTGGGCCAGCGTCAGCCGGGGATGACCGTCGAAGGACTGCAGCAGCGACGCCACCCTGTCGATCATCGCGGTGGGCGTCTCCTGGCTCCGAGCCGTCGTCATCGTCACCTCCGGCACCGTTGCCTACCTTGCACATTGTGCCAACTTGGCACAAACTGACATGCGTGAGCGTAGCCGCGGGAGTTACCCCTGTAAACCAACCGCCGGGAATTTCCGCGGACGAAGTAGGCTCCGGACCGTGGTGAGGCCTACGTTGACCGAGCGGCGCGCCGAAGAACTGCGGCTCATGCTCGCGCAGACGGCGTCCGACATCTTCGTCGCGGACGGCGACACTTCCGCCACGGTCGAGCGCATCGCCGACGCGGCCGGCGTTTCGCCCCGTACCTTCTACCGGCACTTCCCGGTGAAGGAGGATGTGGTCCGGCCGCTGTTCCGGCGGAGTTCCGCTGAGGTCATCGCCCACCTTCGTGCGGCGCCGGCCGACAGCGACGTCCTGGAGACGCTCGTCTCGGCGTGGACGTCCCAGCTGCACGAAGGCTCATTGACCGACCTCGAGCGTCGCTTCCTCCGGTTGATGTCGACGACGCCGCAGTACCGGCTGCGGTGGATGGAGGTCGACGACGAGCTGTGCGACGCCGTCGCCGAGTTCCTCCACCAGCGCATCGCGCTCGGCGACCACCCGCTGTACCGCAGCCTGCCCGCCTACCTCGTCGTGCAGGCGACCCGCCGTGTCTTCGACTACTCGGTGTCCTCCGACTCCGGCGAGGACATCGCGGACCTGCTCCGGGACGCTTTGCGCAGCGTGCTCGCCGGCGTCTCCGCTCAGGCGAGCGGCAGCTGACCGAGCGCCCCGGAGCGGCGGAGCACAGCGATGTCATCCGGCGTGTATCCGTGCTCGGCCAGGACGCGGGCGGTGTCCGCTCCCGGCGGCGCGGGAGCCCGCGGCGGAACCGGCGCCGAACGGCTCAGCTTGATCGGCACACCCACGCCGCGGTACCCGCCGTCGTCCACCACCATGGCGCGATGCCGCGCCTGCGGCGACGTCAACGCTTCGGCCACGTTGTTGACCGGGGCGGCCGGCACACCTCGCTCGGCAAGTTTCTCCGCGAGGTCGTCAGCGCCGACCGCGAGGAACAACGGCCGCAGCTCGGCCACCAGGTCTTCGCGGTTCGTGACCCGGTCCCGGTTCCGGCGAAAGCGGACGTCGTCCGCGAGCTCTGGGCGGCCGAGCACGTCCGTCAGCGCGGCGAACTGCGCGTCACTGGCCGCAGCCACGAAGAGGGTTCCCTGCCCGGCCGTGGCGAACACCTGGTACGGGGCGACACTCGAATGCGCTGCGCCCAGGCGCTCGGCCACCACGCCCGCGCGGAGGTAAGCCGCCGAATGCGGGTGCATCAGCGACAGCACGGCGTCCAGGAGCGTGATGTCGACCAGCTGGCCCCGGCCGCTGACCGATCGTTCCACGAGGGCGAGCAGGATGCCGGCGAACGCCTGGTGCGCGGCGGTGATGTCCACGATCGGGACGCCCACACGCAGTGGGTCGCCGTCCCGCTCGCCGTTGACGCTCATGAGCCCGCCATAGGCCTGCAGCACCGCGTCGTAACCGGGCAGGCCGCCGAGCGGGCCGTCGACGCCGTAGCCGCTGATCCGGCAGTAGACCAACCGGGGAAACTCCTCCGCGAGCCTCGTCTCGTAACCGAGCCCCCACCGCTGCATGGTCCCGGCTTTGAAGTTCTCCACGACGACGTCCGCGTCCGCGATGAGGTCGTGCAGTACCGCCCGTGCTTCCTCGACCCGCAGGTCCAGCTGCAGGTTCGCCTTGTTCCGGTTGAGGCCTTCGTAGTAGGTGCTCATGGTCTCGGCGGCGTCGGCGAACGGCGGACCCCAGCGACGCGTCTCGTCGCCCGACGGAGCCTCGACCTTGATCACCTCCGCGCCGTGGTCGGCGAGCATCTGCGCGCAGAACGGCCCGGCCAGCACCCGGCTCAGGTCGAGGACCCGCAGGCCGGCCAGGGCGCTCACCGCGAACCGCCCGTCACCAGGGACCACCACGCGTCTCCCCCGCCCACCGCGAGCTCGTCCTGCCATCGGCTCTCGTTCCCGAATTCCTCGCGCCACGCCCACAACCGGGTCGTCGCCGCACCGAGGTGGTGTTCCCGCGAGTAGCCGAGGGCGCCGTGCAGCTGGTGGCCGATCGCGGCGACGACGTGGGCGCTCGCCGACGTCGTCGCCTTGGCCGCCGCGACGGCCACGTCCGCCGCCGGGTCGCCGGCTTCGACCGCGAGCACCGCGGCGTCCGCACTGACCTGCATGGCGACGGTCTCGGCGGCGAGCGAGGCCAAGTGCTGCTGCACCGCCTGGAACCGCGCCAGCGGACGGCCGAACTGCTCCCGCTCGCCGACGTGGCGACGGGCCGATTCGAGCACCGCCCGCGCCGCGCCCGCAAGCTGGATCGACCTGGCCAGCGCACCCCGTCGCCGAAGCGCCTGCCCATCGACGTCGGGCGGAGCCGCCGCGGTTTGCGTCGCCGTGACACCGTCGAGCACGAGCGTGTCCCTCGGCTCACCGGCCAGGTTCTCGGCGCACTCGATCGGCAGCCCAGCAGCCGGCACCAAGACGACCAGGACCGTGTCATCGCCCCGAGCCAAGGTCACCAAGTGGTCCGCGTGCCGGCCCCACGGTGCCCGCACCCGGCCGGACAGCCGAGACGCGCCCCGGGCTTCGTCGAGGGAGGCGACCGTGAGGCCCTCGGGCACCGCGAGTCCGGCCCGCGACAACAGCCAGCCGGCCAGAAAAGCCGACTCCGCGACCGGTACCGCTGCGGCGTGGAAGGCGAGCAGATCCACCACCGCGGCGAGTTCCCGCAGCCCGCCATCGCTGCCGCCCGCTTCCTCGGGCACGCCCAGCAGGTGAAATCCGGCGCCGGCCAGGTCCTTCCACAGCGGACGGTCGAACCCCTCCTCGGGGTTGCGGCCGTTCAGCATCGCGCCGACGACCGAGCGGATTTCCGCGCGCAGGTCGCCGCTCACCGGACCCCCAGCCCACGCGCCACGACCGAGCGCAGGATTTCGTTCGTCCCGCCGCGCAGGGTGAACGCCGGGGAATGCAGGATCCCTTCGGCGAGCAGCCCAGCCAGTCCGGGTGCCCCTCGCCGCGGTTCGAGGCCGGCCATGCGCCGCACGGTTTCCACCACATCTCCTTCGAAGCGGGAACCGATGTCCTTGACCAATGCGGCCGCGACGTCCGGGGAACGCCCGCCGGCCAGCGCAGCCGCTATCGACAGCGAGAGCTGCCGCAGCGTCCACGCCCGGGCCGTCAGTCTTCCCAGTTCCCGGGCCGCGACTGGATCACCCGTTTCGCGAACCACGTCGGCCCAGGCCCGCAGCAGCGGGACCGTGCTGAGCAGCCGTTCCGGGCCGGACCGCTCGTTCGCCAGCTCGGCGGTGACCTGCCGCCAGCCCGCGCCCCGCTCGCCGAGCAAGCTGCTGTCCGGCACCACGGCACCGTCGAAGACCACCTCGTTGAAGTGGTGCTCGCCGTCGATGGTCACGATCGGCCGGATCGCCACGCCGTCGGCCGGCATGTCCACGATGAACTGCGACAGCCCCGCGTGCCGGTCTTCCGGCGTGCCGTCGGTGCGCGCCAGCACCACCATCGCGTGCGCGAAGTGGGCTCCGGTCGTCCACAGCTTCGTACCGGTGAGCTCCCAGCCGTCGCCGACCGGCCGGGCTCGCGTCCGGACCGCGGCCAGATCCGACCCCGCGTCGGGTTCGCTCATCCCGATGGCGAAGAAGCACTCACCGCGGGCGATCGCCGGCAGGTAGCGTCGCCGCTGCTCTTCGGTGCCGTGGCGCAGGATCGACGGCGCCATCTGACGATCGGCGATCCAGTGCGCGGCGACCGGAGCACCCGCCGCGAGGAGTTCCTCGGTGACGACGAACCGGTCCAAAGGCGACCGCTCGTGACCGCCGTACTGACGCGGCAAGGTCATGCCCAGCCAGCCGCGCTCGCCGAGCAGCCTGCTGAACGCCGGGTCCGCCGCCGTCATCCAGGCGTCGCACCTTGGCTCGAACGCCCCGGCCGTCCGCTGGGCCGCGAGGAACTCCCACACCTCGGTCCGCAGGGTGTTCGCCGCCGGGTCCAGACGGTGCGCGGAGAGGTCGATGGTCACGCGGGCTCCTAAGTGGTGACGCTGCCGCCGTTGAGGTTCAACGTTTGCCCGGTCATCCAAGACGCCTCAGCCGACGCGAGGTAGACGACCGCGGCACCGACGTCCTCCGGCGTGCCGAGCCGCCGGGTGGCGATCCGCGCGGCGATGGCGTCGGTGGCGGGCCCGCCGGCGTTGGTCTGCAAGCCGAGCGCAAGGGTGTTGGCGGTGACGCCGAAGGGCCCGACCTCCTGGGAGATGTGCCGGATGAAGCCCTCGACCCCGCTCTTCGCCGCACCGTAGAGCGACAGGCCCTGATCGGAGCCCGTGCGCGCCGATCCCGAGGAGATCTGCACGATCCGCCCCCAGCCGGCGTCGCACATGTCGCCGATGACGGCCGTCAGGCAGTTCATCGCGCCGAACAGGTTGATCTCCACCGGCGCTCGCCACCGGGCCGGGTCGAGGGTGCGGAACTGCCCCTGCCCGAAGTCGGCGGGGATCCCCGCGTTGTGCACGAGAATGTCGATGTGCCGCCCGAGTTCCGTACAAACCTGGCCGACACCCTCCCGTACCGCGTCCGCGTCGGTGACGTCGAAGGCGATCGGGACGGCACGCCCGCCGGCGGCGGTGATCTCGTCGCTTACGGTCTTGGCCCGATCGGCCACGAGGTCGTTCACCACCACGGCGGCGCCCTGTGCGGCCAACGCCCGCGCGATGCCCGCACCGGCGTTCTGGCCGGCGCCCGTCACGAGCGCGGTACGGCCTGACAGATCGAACATCGATTCCTCTTTCACAGCTGCTGGACGATTTCGAGCAGGTGCCCTTCCGGATCAGCCAGCTCGGCGACCTTCACCCCGGCCTCGGGCAGGGACTTCGGCTCGGACCGCACCGAGCCGCCTGCAGCTCGTGCCGCGCGGACCGTCTCCTCCACATCGGCGACGGCGAACCCGAACACGGCCTCCCCTGGCTGCGAGCTCCCGTCGACGTAGCGGATCAGCAGCAGGGACGGTCCGTCACCGGCCGCGGAGCCCATGACGATCTCTTCGAACGCCTGATGACCCTCACCACCGGTGAACCGGTGTTTGGACACCTGCCCGAGCACGGTCGAGTAGAAGGCGGCTTGCGCGTCGAGGTCATCGACGACGATCTTGGTGAATGCGAAGGACGACACCGGAGCAGTACAACGGCTCGGTGAGGGCTTCGGAGGACGTTGTTCCAGTGAGCGGGAGACCAACCTGAGGACGACTGGTCGCGCTCAAGGAGTCGGTTCAGAACAGGTTGCGAGGACATCTTGACGAAGCTCGGCTAGCACGTGCTAGCGTGATTCGCGACTCCTAGCTGGGCGCTCGTCCCTGCGTGCCCGAACCGGGACGGCGGAGTCCACAAGGCTGTCCGTTGTGGTGCCGCACGGCTAGCTCGCGCCAGTTCACTAATCGCCGAAGGAGAATCGATGGACGCCAGTGCAATGACGCCGAGCCAACGAGCGAATGACCTGTTGTCCCGGATGAGCACGCGCGAGAAGACGCAGCAGCTGTCCGCCGTGATGCCGCACATGCTGCTTGGCCGGGAGGGACTCAGCTCTCCGGCCATGGAGCATCACCTCGGACTCGGGATCGGCCATATCTCCGGCGTCGCGGGCTTCTCCTCGCCTTCCGAGATCGCTCAAAGGGTCAATGGGATCCAACGCTACCTCGTCGAGCACACCCGGCTCGGGATTCCGGCCATCGTGCACAACGAGGCACTCAACGGGTTCGTGGCTGCCGGTTACACATCCTTCCCGACCGCCATCGCCCTTGCCGCGACATGGGATCCCGAAGGCGTGGAGGACATGGCACGGATCATCCGACGCCAGATGCGATCAGTGGGTGTACTCCAAGCATTGTCTCCCGTACTCGACGTCGCACGGGACGCCCGATGGGGCAGGGTGCACGAAACGTACGGAGAAGACCCCTATCTCGTTTCGGCACTCGGGGTCGCCTACGTGCAGGGCCTGCAGGGAAACAACCTGCTCGAAGGCGTCATCGCGACTGCGAAGCACTTTCTGGGGTACGCCTTGACCGAGGCCGGTCAGAACCAGGCGGTCACTCATCTGGGCAGCCGCGAACTGTACGACGTCTATGCGGCCCCGTTCGAGGCGGCAGTGCGTCTGGCGGGTCTGGAGAGCGTCATGAATTCCTACTCGGAGATCGACGGCGTCCCGGTGGGGGCGAGCCGGGCGATTCTGACCGACCTCCTACGCGGCCGCCTTGGTTTCGATGGCACCGTGGTCGCCGACTACAGCGCTGTCGAATGGCTACATACGCGTCAGAGGGTCGCATCTTCTCCGCAGGACGCGGGCATCCTCGCCCTGGAGGCCGGAGTGGACATCGAACTGCCCTCAGTGGTCAGTTTCGGTCCGGTCCTGGAAGAAGCTGTGGCGGCCGGGCGCGTACAACGCGAGGTCCTTGATGACGCTGTGCGCCGAGTCCTCATCTCGAAGGCGAAGCTGGGACTGTTCGAAAATCCCTATGTCACTGAGGAACCTATCGTCCTGCGCGCCATCTCCAGCGAGGGACGGGACCTCTCACGCCGGCTCGCCGACGAGTCCGTCACCCTTCTGAAGAATGACGGAATCCTGCCGATAGCGAGCGGCACGAAGCGCATCGCCGTGATCGGTCCGCACGCCGACTCGGCGATCGTCAACTTCGCGGCATACACACACCCGGCACACCTCGACATGGTCAAGGCCCTGATGACCGGCCAATCGACGATGGCAGGCATCGAATCCATGGCCGAAATTCCAGCTGAGCTCAAGGAGCAGATGGCAGCAGAGGCTGCGAAGCTGGCCGCCCTGGACACCGACGCGCTGGTGCGACATGAGCACGATACGGCCGATCTTGCCCAGGCTGTCCGAGAGGCGATGCCGCAAGCCGATGTGCAGGTGGTCCGAGGCGTGGGTGTTCTGGAAGACGACCCACAGGACATCGAATCGGCGGTGGCTGCGGCGCGGGAGGCCGATCTCGTGGTTCTCGCGATCGGTGGTCGCGCAGGATGGTTCGCTCACCGAATCACCGAGGGTGAAGCCACCGACGCCGCCGACATCAGCCTGTCCCGGCCTCAGGTCGAACTCGTGCGAGCCGTTGCCGCCACCGGTACGCCCTGTGTCGGTGTGGTCTACCAGGGACGCCCGTACGGCTTGGCCGACGTGGACGACCTGTTGAGCGCACTGGTGATCGCCTACTACCCCGGCCCGTACGGCCCCCGCGCGATCGCCTCGGTTCTCGCCGGGCTGACCAACCCGAGCGGGAAGCTTCCCTACACCCTTCCGCGCGCCACCGGCCAGGTACCCATTTATGCGGGGCAAAAACACGGCAGCGGATACCGGCGTGGGCATGTCGAGCAATACCGGGGCTACATGGACCTTCCGACCACTCCCCTCTATTGCTTCGGGCACGGCCTGAGCTACACGTCCTTCGAGTACGGCGACCTGAAGCCCAGCCGAGCGCAGGTAACCGGTGACGACCATTTGACCATGACGCTGACGGTGTCGAACACCGGGCAGCGGGCGGGAACAGAAGTCGTGCAACTCTACGCGTCGGTCACCGCACCCCGGCTCACCCGCCCGGCACAACAGCTCATCGGGTTCGCCCGGGTCGACCTTGCGCCCCAGGCCGCCGCCTCGGTCACCTTCGACGTGGCAATGGCTCAGCTCGGCTACTCGGGCGTGGATGGAAGGTTCGTACTCGAGCCGGGTCCAGTGGATTTCGTCGCCGGAAGCAGCTCCGAGGATCTGCGCAGTCGCACCCGAATCGAGGTCACCGGGGACCCGGTCGACCTCGAAGGGCGGCGCGCATTCCTGTCTTCCGTGACCGTCGCCGAGGCGGAGTTGCAGGATGCACAAGGCTGACCGGCGCACATGGGCAACGGGGCCGCGGGAAGCATTGACCACAAGCGACGGAAGGACCAAATTCGTGACCGCGCTCACCGGCGACAGCTTGATCAGCGCACGGCAAGCCGGAAGGGAGCCGATGAGCAGCATCCGCCGTGCGCCGAGGATGTCCCTGGACGGCTCCTGGCAGTTCCAACTGCTGGCCGGGGTGGACGTCGAGCCTGCGCCCGACGGCTGGACCGAGGTCAAGGTTCCGTCCCTGTGGACCATGGACGCACGCTTCGGACACCCGCATTACACGAACGTGACCATGCCGTTCGACGAGGTCTACCCGGATGTTCCCGCGGACAACCCTGTTGGTGTTTACCGGCGGCAGTTCACACCTCCCGAGCACGGCGGCGACCGGGTGATCCTGCACGTGGGAGCCGCGGAAGGGTTCCTGGCAGTGCGGGTGAACGGCACGCACGTCGGAACGAGCACGGACTCGCACCTGCATGCCGAGTTCGACATCACCGACGCCCTCGTCGACGGGGACGGCGAGCTCGAGCTCGCCGTCACGAAATGGTCGGCGGAGAGCTACCTCGAAGACCAGGATCATTGGTGGCAGTTCGGGCTCAGCCGGCCGGTGAGCTTGCACGTCGTGCCTGCGGTCCGGTTGTCGGATGTCGTCATCACGGCCGACTACGACGCGGGTTCCGAACGTGGATCGGTGAAGATCGACGTGCGCACTCTGGGGCTTGCGCACCTGCACACGGTCGAGCACACCGTGCGAGTACACGCGGTGGGTAGCGCCCACGATGTTCCGATCGGTGCGCGCGTGATCGCGCCGACGATGCCGTTGTCGAGCAGTGATCGGTCGCAGCGGCCGCCGCAGGTGCTGCCGGAGGACTTCATGGACCTCCTCAGCATCCAGGCTGCGTCCGCACCGGTGCCCCCGGAGTTTCGGGCGATCGCAAACGGCATGTCCACAGCGATCCAGGGCCCATCGACGGCCCCTGGTTCCGCGGTGCTCGACCTCGACGGCCTCGAGGTGGCCCCGTGGACAGCGGAGATCCCACATCTCGAAAGCGTGCGCGTAGAACTGATCGACCCGGCGGGCAGGGTTGTGGATGCCGCCGAGTACCGCGTCGGGTTCCGCCGCGTCGAGATCGTAGGCCGCGACCTGCTGGTCAACAGGCAGCGCGTGCTCATCCAGGGCGTGAACCGCCACGATGCCGACCCGCGGACGGGACGTGTCATCTCTCGGCAGCGGATGCGGGAGGAGCTGTCGCTGCTGAAGCGGTTCAACGTCAACGCGATTCGCACCTCGCACTACCCCAATGACCCGTACCTGCTGGACCTGTGCGACGAGTTCGGGTTCTACGTCGTCGACGAGGCCGACGTCGAAGGGCACGCATTCGCGTCCACGATCGCCGACGACCCCCGTTACCTCGGGCCGATTGTTGAGCGAGTGAAGCGGATGGTGCTCCGCGACCGCAACCACCCGAGCATCATCACCTGGTCGCTCGGCAACGAGACCGGGTATGGGGCCGCCCACGATGCCGCTGCCGCGTGGGTGCGGCGGGTCGACCCGACCCGGCCCGTGCAGTACGAGGGCGCGGTCGCCGCAGACTGGCACGCCGGCCACGCCGCCTCCGACATCCTCTGCCCGATGTACCCCTCGTTCGCCGCATTGGAGGCGTACGCGCGTGATCCCCGTGCAGACCGCCCGTTCATCACCTGTGAGTACGCATATTCGCAGGGCAACTCCACCGGAGGCCTCGCGCACTACTGGGAGTTGTTCGAGACACTGCCTGGGCTGCAGGGCGGGTTCATCTGGGAATTCACCGACCACGCGCTCGACCCCGACGGGGACGGCCGCTACCGATATGGCGGTGACTTCGGCGATTTTCCGAACGACGGCCCCACTCTGCTGAACGGTGTCGTGTTCGCCGACCTGACCCCGAAGCCCGCGCTCTACGAGGCCCGCGGGATCTTCAGCCCGATCCGCCTCGTCTCGGACGCCACGGACGCACTCGCAGGCCTCGTGCGGGTCCGTAACCGCCGGTCCTTCGCCGACCTCTCCGACCTGGTACTCACCGCCCGCGTCGACACTCGCTCCGGGCCTGTCGCCCTGACCGAGCTGACGGCGCAGATCACCGCCGGGAGCGAACAGAGCATACGGCTGCCGGACGAGGTCGTGCGGGCACTGCACGATCCCCACGCACTCGCGTTGACGATCACGGTCGTGCTGGGCCACGACACACCGTGGGGCCCAGCCGGCACCGAACTGTCCGCGCACCAAGTCGTTCTGCCACGCGTGCCTGCCCTCGACGCCCGGGCAACCCGCGGCGGCAAGCCTGCCCTCGTCACGGAGGAGGGCGCACTGAGCCATCCGCTGCTGATGACGCCGCCGAAGCTGTTGTTGTGGCGGGCGCTGACCGACAACGACGCCTCATTCGCATTGGACAACCGGTTCGTGCGCTCAGGGTTCTTCCGGCTCGTGCCGGCCGACGTGATCATTGCCACTGCCAACGAAGCCGCTGACGTGGAGATCGTCTACCACACCGCGTTCGGCGACACCGTCGTGCACCGGTCGACGATCACGGCTCTGGACGAAGGCGACTACTTGATCGACGAGCAGGTCGCTCTGCCCGAAGGCACCCGAGACGGTCTGCGCGTCGGGGTGCAGTTCACCCTCGACGAGGGCTTCGCGTCCGCGGAGTGGACGGGCCTCGGCCCCTGGGAGAACTATCCCGACCGAAAGGCCTCTGCCCTCCTCGCACGATGGTCCGCGCAAGTGGACGAGCTCGCCACGCCGTACATCAAACCTCAGGAAAATGGAACCCGCGGAGGCATCGACGAACTGATGGTCACAGGATCCGCCGGCCGGGTCGAGATCGCCTCCTCGGCGCCGATGTCGGCGACGATCACGCGGCACCAAATAGGCGACCTCGAGCGGACCGCGCATTGGTGGGAACTGCCTCAGTCACAGCTGACCCACGTCGTCCTGGACATCGCCCACCGCGGCGTCGGCACGGCCATGCTCGGCGCCGACACCCATCCCACGCACCGTCTCACCGGCGACACCTACACCTGGCAGTGGCGCCTGAAGCTGACAGCCTCCTCGAAGCGAACGCGTTCATGACGGGCTTTCTGCGGGAAGCGGCGTCGACCTCGGGCCCGATGGCGTGCCGAGTGGAATGGCGGCTGCCGACCTCCAACACGAAGAACACGTAGATCCGCTTGAGAGTGAGCGCGCAGTCGGCGTGGAAGAAGTCGCACGCCAGCATCGTCGAAGCCTGCGTGCGCAGAAACTGCCGCCAGGTCGTGTCGGTACGCCGGACCGGCGCGGGCGGTATGCGTGCCCCAAGGCCGGCCGTCCGCCCGCCGTCGGCGCGTCCTCAGCGTTGCGGCCTCATCAGTCCGATGTGGACGCTTCCAGTGGCTCGTCGAGGCCGAGCAGGCCCCGCAGTTCGCGCGGCGTCACGGACAGGTCGTTGAGCTTCCTCGTGGCGGTCGTGTTCACGGCGGCTCGCAGAGCGCGATCGGGCCAAGGGAGCTCGCCGCCGGAAGCAGCGTCACGAACCGACTTCAGGCTTACCTCGAGCCGGTCCACCAGTGCTTCCCGATCGAGCCCACCCCGGGCGGTCATCCGGCGCACCTCGAGCATGACCGAAGCTGCGAACGCCTCCCGTGCGCCGGGATCTTCGATCAGGATCGCGGCCAAGTTCCCGGCATGTTCGTCGTAACAGGATTCGAGCCGGCGCAGCACGGTCGCGGCGACACCGACCGAATGGTTCTTGATCGCGGCGAGGTTGAACGTGAACGCGCCGACCCGGCCGTTCCGGACGATCTCGTCGCCCTCCCGAGGACCGCCGATCACCGAGACCGGACCGGACGGGACCCCGGACGGCCCGAGCAGGGCACCGGACCCGTCGACCTCCACGCCGCGCCCGGTACGCCGGTGCCGCACGGCGATCTTCTTCCGCAGGAGCGCCGCCCAGAGCGCCGACCCGGTTCGTCCGTAGTCTGGCTCCCGTCCGAAGTTCGAGATCACCAGGTCCGCTTCGAGGGTTTGCGGCGACGACGCTCCGGCCACCGACACCATCAGCGTGCCTGCCTCGGTGCCGGCGATCCGGTCCACCTTTCCCGTGACGAGGGTGATCGGCCCGCCGCCGTCGATCGCCGCGTCCACGATCTCCGTCGTGTAGGCGACCGCGCCGACCCGCAGGGTGGCCAGCAGCGTCCCGTACTGGTCCAGGAGCCCACGCAGGTCGGCGGACGGGATCCGGGCCAGCACCCCGGGCAGGTGGGGCTCCCACGACTTCGAGACCCGTTCCGACACGACCGAAGGCGGAACGTCGGGGTGCTCGCGAGCGACGATCGCACACGCCCGCTCCCATTCGGCCACGACGCGCAGAAGCAGGTTCTGGCGGCCTTCGTAGCCTTCGCGGTGCAGCCGGGGCGCCGGCAGATCGAGAACGCGGTGCCGGTGGTCCGGCGGGTAGGTCCGCAGCATCCGGCCGGAGCGGGAGATCATGGCGATCTTTCCCCGGTGCCCGCGCCGCAACAGCAACGCGGCCACGTCGTAGGCGGTGAGCAACGTGCCGATGATGACGACGGTCGCGTCCGGCCCGGTGCCGAGGATGCGCGCAACCCCCGCTTCGGAGTACGGGCGCCGCACGAAGGCCGGGTGGTTCACCACCTCGGCCGCGAAGGGGAGGTCCCGTTCTTCCAAGCCCGTCGCGATGACGACGTGGTCGGCCCGGAGAGTCACGCGCCCGGGCTCGGCATCGCCGCCGGGCAGGCAGAACCGGTCGACGACGACGCAGTGCCCGCCGGCGGCGGCTTCCACGTCGACCACCTCGCCGTCGGCTTCGACCAGGCTCACGCCGTCCGCCGCCTCCCGCGCGGCCTGAGCCAGGCGGTCGGCCAGGTAGTCGGCGTAGATCCGGCGCGGCGCCGGCCCGGACTCGGTGAACCTGAAGCCACTCCACTCCGCGGGCCAGCCGGCCCGGTCGGCCTCGCTGTTCGCCCAGTCCACGAAATCGTCGACGTCCTCACGGAACATCGACATCCGGCCCGCCTGGATGTTGAAGACGTGCTGCCAGTGGTTTCCGGCCCGGTGGTAGGCCACGCCCGCGCTGCGGTACCCGGGGTGCCGCTCGATCAGCACCACCTGCACGGGTTCTCGCGCGAACTGGAGCAGCCGGACCGCGGTGGCAGTGCCTCCCAGACCCGCTCCGACGATGACCACCCGGGGAAACCGGTCCGAGAGCCGCATCTCTCGCCACTCCTGTCCTGCCGGCTTCGCGAGTGGTCACGTGTGCCGGCCGTTTGACAGTGAGCGCTGAGATTACCTTGAGCAGCCCGGGTCGCGCCGCGTCCGATCGTGTTCACGCATTCACCCGACCGGGTCGGACCGCCGACAAGCGGGCGATGCCGGCCGCGCCGGCGAACGCTTCTCGCGGAGGCGGAATCAGCCGTTCATCCACCGCGGCCGCGAGACAAAGCATGCGCACGAGAGGCCCCCGCCTTCCCATTGCAAGCTCGACACCATGAGCAAACTCGACCAAGGATGACACCGAGGAGGTCCGCGATGAATGCCGGCAAAGCGAGCCGATGCAGAGTCGGCACCCCCGCCCTTGCCGGCTTCGACGGCATCGCTGCCGCGGTTCGTCCGATCGGCCGGAGGAACAGCCGCGGCATCATGATCGGCGGTGGCGGCAGTTGCCGTTGCCGGCCCGCAGCAAGGCCCAGCAGGCGCCTCCGGGGCGTTCATCTGCTTGCGGGCCGGTTCATCCGTGAACCGGTGGCATTCGCTGTGCTCGCGGGTTGGCTCATCGCGCAGTGAGGGGGTCACAAGGCGAACGGTGAGGGTGCTACTCAAGCGCGGACCGGCAGAGCAGCGCGTCCGGCGTCCGGCTCGAGCCGATCCGGCCGGTGTAGGCGACGCCGGCGACGTACTCCCCCGGTGCGCACTGGCCCTTGTAGTTCCCGGTCGCGAAGTCGCCGCCGGGGTCACCGGACGGCCGGTTGTCGCCGCGGTCGAACCACACCGTGCGGCCCGTGCGGCCCGGCGGTGCCGCCGACCGGCCGCACAACACCGCCGAGAAGGCCGCGCCCCGGACGCTGTACCCGACGACCGCGTGGCCGGGCGGGCACTGCGTCTTGGTGTAGCCGGACGCCCAGTCCGTGTCGACGTAGGTCTCGTCGCGCACGACCACGTACCCGGCCGGGGCGCCGAGCGTCCCGGTACACAGGCCGCGGTTGCCGGTGTGGGCCAGGCCGGCGAGCCACTGGCCGTCCGGGCAGGCACCCTTGCGGGCGCCGGGGTCCCAGTCCGGCAGGGCCCGCACCTGGCGCGACTCCTGGAAGTCGCCGTAGTCCAGGTTCAGCATCGACCAGCGCTCGGCTGCCGGGATCGGCCCGGTCCGGGCGGGGGCGGAGATCAGCCGCTGCCACGCCGGGCCGCGCCAGTCCGTTCCGTCGAGCACGTCGATGCGGCGGCCCGCCGAGTCGTATTCGAGCAGGCCCCAACCGTCGCCGGAGCCGTTGGCCTGGAAGCCGACCGCGGGCCAGTAGGCGAAGTCCGTGTCCGTCTCGGCCAGGTAGTTCACGAAGTTCTCGAAGAACGCGCGCGACGCCGGGTCGGTGGTGTTGCGGCCTTCGCCGAATTCACTGATCCACAGCGGCGCGGTGTAGTGCTTGCCGGTGTCGGCGGAGACGAAGAACGCCTGCCGGTACAGGATGTCCCGCAGTTCCTGGGGTGAGAGGTCGCGGTAGCGCGGATCGTGTGTTTCGCCGATCCCGGTCGCGCCGGAGTGGTTGGGCCCGGTGTAGCCGTAGAAGTGCGCCGAATAGACGAGCTTGCCCGAGTCGACGAGCGTGTGCGACAGCGTCCGGGCGGGTTCCAGCGTGGGCCGGCCGTGCGCGAAGCCGTCGATGGGCAGCCCGGTCCAGTTGATGCCCTCGACGAAGATCAGCAGGTCCCGGTTCGCCTCGGTCAGGATGCGGTCGGCGACCTGCTGGCTCGCGCGCTGCCAATCGGTGCCGTTGCCCCAGCCCCAATTGGGATCGTCGAAGGTGTTGCGACGGACCTCGTTGTACAGGTCGGCGCCGACGACGCGCTTGTTCGCGGCGTAGCGGCGCGCCATGAACAACCAGTCGTCCTGCCACTGCTGCTCGGTCTGCGCGGTGTTCCAGCGTTCGTTGCCGTCGAGCCCGCAGCACCAGCGCGAGGTCGTGGTGTGGTTGTTGAGGATGACGGCGAACCCGCGCGCGGTCAGCCGGTCGACGACGCGGTCGTAGACCTGCAGCGGGGTCAGGCCGTGCAGGTCCGGGTTGGCGACCAGGTCCGGGACGGGCCGGGTGTCGTGGAGCATCGCGTTGGAGAACTGCAGCCGGACGCTGTTGAGGCCGAGCTGCGCGAGCCCGTCGACGACCGTGTCGATCGACGCGCGGTCGAGCCCGAGCGGGGTCTGGTAGGCCATCTCGCCGGCGTGGTGGTTCGCCGCGTCGGTCACGTCGCCGGAGCCGGTCCACGTTCCGCTCGCACCGTGCCAGTTGGCGGCCTTCAGCTTGAAGCGGTCGCCGTGCGCGTCGACGACGTACCGGCCGCGGGTGCTGAGCGGCCCGGTCCAGGACGGCGGGTCCGCCTCGGCCCGGGTCACGGGAACCGCGAGAGCGGCGGCGGCGAGCAGGACGGCGAGCAGCGCACCCAAGATCCTCACGCAGGAAGTCAACCAACTCGCGGCCCGTCGGATAAGGGCCATAAGGAGGTCGTGAGTCACCGGCTGGAGCGGCAGCGCGCCGGGGTGGCCATCACAGCCTCCGCATCGCCGCGGCGATCGTCAACGCGGTGATCGTCATTGTCATCCAGAACTCGCGCGCTCTCTCGGCCTCCGCGGGCGACCAGGCCCGGCCGGCACCGGTCAACCGTGTGGTGAGCGTGGTGCGTCGGACTGGGACCCGCAGGTCACGGACTTGATCACCGCCGGCGAGGTCCCGGGCCGCTGGGCGCTGCTGGACCGCCCGCCGCTGCGGCACTGGAGTCGCGGCCGGATCACGCTGCTGGGCGATGCGGCGCACCCGATGTTCCCAGCCGCGCCCGCCGGAAGACCAATCACCTGCCCGACGGTCCCGGGCAGCAGGCGCGGGACGCCGCCCTCGCCGGGACGGACCCGTTGGTGCGCAACGGCTGGATCTACGGCTACGACGCCGAGTTCACCCGCTGACTTCGACCGACGGCGCCCAACGGCGGATGTCGGCGGTGCCGGAGGGCAGCCGGATGCTCTTGCTGTAGCCGTACTCGTGCAAGGTCTCCAGCGCGACTTCACGGCCGTACCCGCTCGCGCCGACGCCACCGAACGGAGTTCCCGTAAAGGCGCGGTTGTAGTTGTTCACCATGACGAACCCGGCCCGCAGCGCCCGGCTCACGCGCAGCGCGCGCTCCGAGTCACGTGTGAACACCGCGGCCAGCAAGCCGAAGTCGGTACCGTTGGCGATGCGGACCGCTTCTTCCTCGTCACGGAACGGAATGAGCGTCACCACCGGGCCGAAGATCTCTTCCTTGGCGATACGCATGTCCGGGTGGGCGCCGGTGAACAGCGTGGGCGGAACGTAGAACCCGCCGGCCAGGCGGGGGTCGTCCGGCAGTGGCGCCTGTGCCGCGATCGTCGCACCTTCCTTGACGCCGATGTCGATGTAGTCCAGTACTCGCTTGCGCTGGGCGGCGCTGACCATCGGTCCGACATGGGTCCCGGGGTCGGCGCCGTCGCCTACGCGCAGCCGCGGCACCGCTTCGGCGTAGCGGCGGACGACCTCGTCGTGGATGTCGGCCTGGACCAGGACGCGCGACGCCGCCGTGCACGCCTCGCCCTGGTTGAAGAAGCCACCCTCGATCGCCCACGGCAGCGCGGAGTCGAGGTCCGCGTCGCCGAAGATGATGAACGGGTTCTTGCCGCCGAGCTCCATCAAGGTGGGCGTCAGGTTGTCGGCGACGGTCTTGAGGACCGCCGAGCCGGTCGCGGGCGAGCCGGTGAGCGAGATCTTTCCGACGAGCGGGTGGCCGGCCAGCGCCGCGCCGATCCGGTTGGTGCCGGGAATGATGTGCACGACGTCGTCGGGCAGGATGGACTGGATGATTTCCACGAGCCGGAGGGCGGACAGCGGCGCCTGTTCGGGTGGCTTGATCACCACCGCGTTGCCGGCGGCCAACGCCGGGGCCAGCTTGCTCGCGGTGTGGATCGGCGGCCAGTTGAACGGCACGATCGCGCCGACGACACCGTACGGCTCGAGCAGCGTGAGATCCAGGACGTTCCCTTCGTCGCGGAACTGCCCCGGCATCGCCTCGCACAGGCTCGCGAACAACTCGAAGATCCCGATCGCGGCCATGAGGTCGAACTGCCGCGCCTGCGACAGGGGCTTGCCGTTGTCGCTCGTCTCGAGCGCGGCGATCTCGTCGGCGTTCTCGCGCACTGCCTGAGCGACCGCCCGCAGCCACCGGCCTCGCTCGCGGGGCGGCCGCGCCTTCCACGAGAGGTGCGCGTCGTAGGCGGCGCGCACGGCCGAGTCGACTTCCTTCTCACCGGCGCCCTGGACCACGGCCAACGGCGCTCCGGTCGCGGGGTTCTCGACGGTGAAGCGGTCGGCGTCCTCTTCGGACGACCATTTTGTACGGACAACATTCACTTCGGACATCGTGATGCCTCTTTCACAGTTCGCGGGCCGCAACGGCGACCCGTCCGAGCAGAGCTCTGAGCGTTGCGGTGTCCGCGTCCCCCAGCTGCTCGGTGATCTTCTGTTCGATCTCCGCGACGACAGCGTCGGCCAGGCCCAGCACCGCGCGTCCGGCCGCGGTGAGGTGCAGCTCCTGCACCCGCCGGTGCCGGGGATGCGTCCTGCGCTCCACCTGGCCCCGCTCCTCCAGCCGATCCGCCAGCGCGGCCACCGCTTGCGGGGTGACGCCCAGGCGGCGGGCCAGCTCCGCCCCGGTCAAGCCGGGATGGGTGTGGACGGAATAGAGCAGCGAATAGTGCGCCACCGACAATCCCAGCGAGCGCAGCCGCTGTTCCTTCAGCGCCTGCATGGCCAGCTCTGCCCGTCGGAGCGCCCAGGTCACCCGGTCGGACGCACGTCTCTCACCCTCCTGTGTGGACGGGGGACCGACGTTCACAATCCCAGGACGCGTTCCGCGTTGCCGTGGGCGATGCGCTCCAGGTCGGCCGGGGAATAGGGCGCGGTGCGCAGGAACTCGACCGCCTCGGCACTCGACTCGAACGGGTAGTCGATCGAGAACAGCACCCGGTCGATCCCGACCGCGTGGGTGGCGCCCAGCAGCGCGGCGTGCGACATGACACCGCTGGTGGTCACGTACACGTTGTTCCGCAGGTAGTACGAGGGCAGCTGCCGCGTCCGGTCCTCGGGTGCCACGTGCGCGTAGCGGCTGTCGAGGCGGGCCAGCTGGAACGGCAGGAGCTCCCCCATGTGCCCCAACGTCAGCGACGCGCCCGGGAACTCGTCGAACACGCCGCGGTAGATCACCCGCAGCGCGTGGGCGGCCACCGTCGCGGTCCACCCCCACGACGGCCCGGCCAGCACGGGATGTCCCTCGAAAACCCGCCAGTTGTCGGCCGGCACCGTGCCCGGGTGCAGGTACAGCGTCACCCCGAGACGCTCGAGTTCCGCCCAAACCGGCCTGAACTGCGGCTCGTCCAGGTAGTGGCCGCGCACGTGGTCGTTGTACAGGACACCCTTGAGCCCCAGCTCCTCCACGGCCCGGCGCAGCTCCACCACCGCGGCCGCGGGGTCCTGCAACGGAAGGGCCGCGAAGCCCGCGAATCGGTCCGGGTGCTCAGCGACCGCCTTGGCCAGGTGGTCATTGACAAGCCGCGCGGCGGCGACGGCCTCTCCTGGATCGCCGATCATCTCGAGACCGGGCGAGGCCAGCGAAAGAACCTGCATGTCGACGCCGTTCGCGTCCATGTCCGCCAGCCGCAGCTCGGCGAGATCGGCCAGGCGCCGGAACCACTCCTGCGCCGTCGGACCCGGCACCGCGAAGCCCTGCCGGATCGAACCTTCCTGTTTGATCGCCCCGGGGACCGAGAACGCTTCTTCCACAGCGATAACGCGCACAATCTCCTCCAACCTGGCCCTGCTTGCCTTCACCGTACTCAAGTACCTGTCTTGCATCAAGCACTTGATGCTAATTAACTCCTTTAGAGTGAGCAAGGTCCCGCGGACGTCCGGCCGGAATACCGGTGCAGGTCGCGGGGTTGTCGCGGACATGGCAAAAGCAGTGGTGGCCACCGGCTTCGGTGGACCGGAGAACCTGTCCCTCGTGAACCGTGAGGTCCCTCCGCCGGGACCGGGGGAAGTGACGATCGAGGTACGGGCCGCCGGGGTGAACCCGTTCGACACCAAGGTGTACAGCGGCGCGTTCGGCACCGATCCGGCGACCTTGCCGATCTCGCTCGGCGTGGAGGTCGCCGGGGTGGTCACCGCCGTCGGGGATGGGGCGACCGGCCCGGCGGGGCCGCTGAGCGTGGGAGACGAAGTCGTCGCGCGCCCGAGCGGCGGCTATGCCACCGCGGTGACCGTCAAGGCCGCCGTCGTGGTGCCGAAACCGGCCGAAGTGTCGTGGGAGGTCGCCTCCGGCCTGCTCGCGGCCGGCGGCACCGCCGTCCACGCGCTGACGCTGCTGGATCTCAAGGAGGGTCAGACGCTGGTGGTGCACGGCGCGTCCGGCGCGGTCGGCCTTCTCGCCGTGCAGCTGGCCGTGGCCGCGGGCGTCAAGGTCGTCGGCACGGCCGGCGGCACGCGTCACGAGTTGCTGCGCCGGCACGGCGCCGTACCGGTCACCTATGGCGACGGGCTGCTCGACCGGCTGCGCGAGGCGGCGCCGTCCGGGGTGGACGGCGTGTTCGACGTCGCCGGCACCGACGAAGCCATCGACGCGTCCCTCGAGCTCGTCAGCGACCCGGCGCAGATCGTTTCGGCGGTGGCGTTCGGCCGCGCGGCCGCCGGGATCCGGCTGATCGGCGGCGGACCGGGGGCCGATCCCGGCACCGAGATCCGGGGCGAGGCGTGGCGGACGCTGCTGCCGCTCGCGGCGCAGGGACGGCTCGAACTCCCGATCGGCCGGACGTTCCCGCTGTCCGAAGCAGCGGCCGCGCACGAGCTGGTGGCCGGCGGTCACCCCGGCGGCAAGGTCGTGCTCCTGCCCTGACCGTCCCTGGGCCCGGGCCCGCGCGGGATCCGGGCCCACGACGTCCTCACCGCTCACGGCGTGCGGTGGTGGCCAACGGCGTGGGCCCACGGTCGAGAAGATGTTTCAGGACGGTGGGATTGCCGGGATACCCGCTGCGGTCGTAGTGAGCGAACATCGTCAGCATCTCCAGCGCGGTCGGGAGGGGCAGCTCCGGCGGAAGCGGCCACTGCAAGGGCGAAACGTGCTCGGCCCGCAGGTCCACGCCGGTGGCCTGCCCGATCCGCTGGATCATCTCGCCCGCGGTCAGCCGTTCCGGCCCGGCCAGCTCGTAGCTCGCATAGACGTGCTCACCCGGCTCGGCGCAGACCAGGCCGATGACTTCCGCCACGTCACGGAGATCGACGAGCTGGAACGACGCCGTGGGCCGGAACGGAAGCCGGACCACGCCGTCGCGAGGGGCCTGCACGAACCGCAGCAGCGACTGCTGGTACATGGCGGGCTGCACGATCGTCCAGCCCACCGAAGACCGCCGGACCAGGCTTTCGGCATGCAGTTTGCGGACGTGGTGCGGCATGTCGGGCAGATTCGCGTGCAGCACCGAGTAGTACACGAAGTGCCCGACGTGCTCGGCTGTCACGGCACGCAGGGCGTCGGCGGTATGGGTCTCCTCGCCGGCGTCGAACGGCGGCGCGATGAACACCAGCGTGTCGCACCCGGTCACCGCCGCCCTCAGCGAGCCCGGCCCGTCGAGGTCGATGGAGACCACGTCGTGCGCACCGGCCTCCCGGGCGGTCTCGGCGGAGCGCTCGCTGTGCACCAGGCCTCGGGTCCTGATCCCGCGCCGGGCGAGCTCGGCGACGACGTGCCGCCCCGTGTGACCGCCCGCTCCGATCACCGCAACCTGCTGTGTCATCCGGAAGCCATCCCTTCCGATGAGGGGTTGACGACGGTCATCCACATCGGCTTGTCGACGCGCTGCTGGATCGCGTCCACGGCTTTGATCGCGTCGGTGAGCGGGAACCGGTGGGTGATGAGCTCGTCGCACGCGAGGGCACCGGTCTCGAGCAACCGCAAGACCGCCCGCGTGTCGTTGCGGGTGCAGGCGCGCGTGGTGAGGAACCGCCAGCACCGCATCATCATCGCCACCGGTGGCAGCGCCAGCGGGGTGGCGTTGGCTCCCATGTGGACCAGCGAGCCGCCGGTGGCCAGTGCGGCCATCGCCTGGCCGGTGGCCGGTCCGTCCGGGATGAAGTCGATCACGGCATCGGCTCCGCCGGGCGCCAGTTCCCGCAGCCGTCCGGTCAGTGCGCCGCTCGCGGCCCAGCCTTCGGGAAGGTCGTCGAGGGCGACGAGACCGGTCGGCACGCCGGCCAGCCCGGCGACGGGCTCGAGCCGCGCACGGTCCCGGCCGACCAGGACGAGCTGCGCGATGCCGAAGTGTTCCGCGAGCTTGACGGTCGCGGTGCCCATGGTGCCGGTCGCGGCGGTCACGACGACGGTGGACCCGACCGGCAGGTCGGCGCACTTGAGCGCGCTCACCGCGTTGGCGAGGTCGTGCACCTTGGCCGCGACGTCGAAACCGACCGAGTCCGGCAGGGCGTCGATCAGCCAGTGCGGAACCCGGATGTACTCCGCGAGCCCGCCGTCGTGGTACTCCGCGTAGAGCGGCATGGCGCCCTGGCCGAGGGCCGCGTGCCCGAGCAGGGCGCTCTGGGCGCACATCATGTCGCGGTCGGTGCGGCAGTGGGCGCAGTCACGGCAGTTCAGGACCGGGTGCACCCGGACGCGGTCGCCCACGGTGCGGCCGCGCACGTCACGGCCGACGGCGGCGATGGTGCCGGCGGCTTCGTGGCCCACGGTGGTGGGCAGGTGTTTGAACACGCCCATCTGCAGCAGGCGCATGATGCCCGGAGCCAAGCCTGCCGAGGCGACTTTGACGACCACGTCGAGCGGACCGGGCTCCGGGACGGGAACCTCTTCCAGGACCAGCGTTTCCGCGCCGCGATGGGCGCGGAGTGCGAGCATCGTGGTCATGAGCAAACCTCCGCGCCGAGGGTGGCGAGCCGTTCGGGCGTGTAGGTGTCGGCGATGCGGCTGGTCTCGGCGATCTGCGGCAGTTCGCGGTGCGAGAGCAGGCTGAGGTAGGCACCGGCCTCGGTCGCGGCGCTGGCGTGGGCGATCCCGAGCGGGATGCGCACGAAGTCACCGGGCTCGAGGTCGACGACACCGCGCTGGGTGAGCAGGGTCCGGCGGCCGTGCGCCTGGTACTGGATCTCGTCGGCGTCGAGGGTGCGCCGGTAGCGCCGCTCGCCGCCGGGGGCGACGCGCACGTGACCGAGCCGGATGCGGTCGGTCCCGTACAGCCAGGTGGTGGCCTGGCCGGGGTCGGGCCGCAGGAGCTGGATGCGGCGGCGCGCACCGTGGACGTGGCCGAGCAGCTGCTCTTCGTCGGCCGGGAAGACGGTGATGTCGTGGCCGACCGAACCCATGCACTGGGTGATCGCCTCGTTGGCCTCCCCCGCCCGCCAGCCGGGGAACGCGGGGAACCTCGTCTGGGACTCGCGCGTGCCCGGCACCAGCTCGCTGACCGGCGCCGGAATGTAGAACAGCAGGTGGCTGTCGGCCACGCAGTAGTTGTCGTGCGCCACCCCACGGGGGATGCGGGAGAAGTCGCCGGGCCGGTGGTCGAGCACACCGAGCTCGGTCATCAGGGCACGTTCGCCGGCGATCTGGTAGGAAATCTCGTCCACGTCGCAGTTGCGGTGGTAGAACGGCTGCCGGCCCTCCAGGATCTGCCACTCGACGCGGACCTCGTCGTTCTCGTAGACACCGCGTGGCGGGGCGTACGGCAGATCCTGGTATTCCTGCGGGTAGTGCACCACCGACAACGGCGGGTGCTCACCCCACAGCTTGACCGGCACCTTCGGTGGGTGCGGAGGCGACAGAAGCAGGTGCTCGTCGCGTACGACGCTCTGCAGAGGTTCCGCGGAACCCAGAGCGATGATGTCTTCGACTACCCGCACGGGGAGGCCTCCTCGTCTCGAACTGGCATCGGCGCGATTGCCCTTATTTCTTCCGGCCCCAGAACATTTCGATGCCACGCCACTCGAACACGCGCGGATCGGCCACGCGGTCGCCGAAAGCGGCCCGGACCTCCTCACCCGAGTAGTACGGGATCTCGACGGGTGGGACGAACTCGAACATCTTCCGGAACCACTGGCTCAGGTGCACGTCGGCGTCGACGCGCGACTCGAAGGTCGGTCCCCGGAGGACCGCTTCGGCCAGCACGATCCGCCTTCCGGGCTTCAGGACGCGCAGGAGGTCACCGGCCGTCTCCGCCCAGTCGTCGCAATGCTGCGTGGCCTGGAGCACGGCGACGCAGTCGTAGGATTCGTCCTCGGCTCCGTCGGCGTAGTCCCACCGCCAGCACCCGCGCACTCCGTTGCGGCCCTTCGTACCGGACAGCACGGCGCGGCGGCCGTCGAGGATGATCTCCGTCGAGTCGACCGTCCCTTCCGGACCGACGAGTGCCTGGATCTCCTTGTCCCAGCCCGCCGGACCGACGCCCTCCCCGATCAGCAGCACGCGGTCGCCGGGCCGCAGCTCCAGCAATCCGTACACGATCTCGGACACCGGCCTGGCCGGCTCGCGCCAGATGTAGGGCAGCCCGCCCGCGATCGACACCGCGAGCTCCCACTTCCGCCGCGCCTCGGGATCGCGGATCTCCGGACCCATCAGGTCCTCGTCCCAGGGCTGGATGTAGTCCCACGGGTTACCCGTCTCCATCACCTTCCACCTTTCATCGCAAAGTTGTTCGTCGCGTCGCCGACGGAAGTTCGCCGAAACGCTCGCGGTAGGCGGCCGCGAACCGGCCGAGATGGGTGAACCCGGCATTCAGGGCGATCACGCCCGTCTTCTGCCGGGACGCCGGCAACGCGGCACGGACCCGGTCCAGCCGGAGGTTGCGGACGTGCGTCATGGGTGACACGCCGAGGTGCTCGCGGAACGCCGCGTCGACCGTGCGCGCGCTGCGTCCCGCTGCCTGCGCGAGGTCCCCCAGCGTGATCCGTTCGGCGAGGTGGGCCTCGATGTACTCGACGGCCCGGGCGAGGTACCGCGGACCGAAGTCTTCCGGAAGCAGCCCGGAATGCGTGTGGCGGTGCGCGAGCAGCAGGCTCGTGACGAGTGATCGCACCTCCGCCTCGCGGACGGCGGGCCGGCCCAGCAGGCCGTGCACGAGGTCGCGGATGCCCGGCCCGGTCGGCTGCGCGAGGTCGAGGGCGAGCGTGAACCGCGGATCCGTCCCGGGTTCCCGGCCGAGCAACGCGGTCAGTTCCCGCCGCACCAACCGGCGGTACAACCGGACGACGAGCATCCCGGCCGGTCCCCCGCCGGGCCGGACCACCAGCCGCTCACCGGGGTTCACGACCGCGGCGACCGAGCGAGTGACCCGAAGCCGCTGCCCGTCCCGCTCGATGGGGAGTTCACCGAAGATTCCGAAGACCACGAGGTAGGACGATTCCCGCTGGGCCGAGGCGATCGCTTCGAGACCGAGGCCGGATGCGGCGAACCCGACGGCGAACTCGTCGTCAACGAAGCCGTGCACCGGCCGGTGAGACAACAAAGCCGAGCTCATGACGTCTTGCGCCAGCCCGGCAGCTGGCCACCCCAGAGGTTGACGCTGCGCGGCACCGGGGTCCACCGGCGGGGCACGTAGGTGACACGGTCGTCGTGGAACTTCTCCATCTCCGCGGACAGCTCCACGTGGTTGCCGGCGGGGTCGTCGAAGAAGACGAAGAGGTTGTTGCCCGGCCCGTGCCGGCCCGGCCCCCACACGACGTCGACTTCTTCCTCGGTGAGCCGGTCGCACCAGGCCTTGAAGTCTTCCCACTGCGCCAGGTCGTAGGAGTAGTGGTCCAGTCCCGCCCGCGGGCCCCGCACGATCGCGAGCGTGTGGTGGTCGGAGTTGCTGCGCAGCCAGGCGAAACCGCCGTCGGCGAGCTGGTCCGAGATGCGGAATCCGGCCACCCCGGTGTAGAACGCGGCCATCCTGGCGACGTCGGTCGTGGCGAGCGTGACGTGCTGGTACTTGATCGGCCGCCGCCCGGTGTCCGCGGCGTGCTCACCCGAGCGCCGCACCGGACCGTGGAAGTGCACCGTGGTGCCGTCCGGGTCGGTGCACACCAATCCGGACGGCTCGGCCACGGCCTCGTCCACGAAGGACTCGTCCAACCGGGACACCGGGTGACCGGCTTCGCGAAGCCGCTTCTCCAGTGCGTCCAAGCCGCCAGGGTCGGCGATCTCGAAAGCGATGTGGTCCACCGCCGGTTCGCCGGGCAGCAGATCGATGACGTGGTGCCCGCGGCCCCAGCCGAGCCGCGCGCCGCCGCCCGAGAGCTCCGCCTGCGGTTCCATGCCGAGCACGCGGCAGTAGAACTCGCTGCACGCGGCGACATCGGGCACCCGCAGGCCGAGGTGTGACGTGGCGGTCCTGCGCAACGTCCCAGCGGTTTCCGGTTCGGGCAGGGTGACCCGTTCTTGGTGTGGCACGTCCGTTCCTTTCGTGTTACGCGGCCGCCGTCGCGGGCCGCGCGGCCAGGTGCAAAGCAGTGAGGTCGGGTGCCTGACCGGCCGGCCACGTGGCAGCGACGAACCGATCCGGACGAAGCAGCACGAGCCGGCCCCGGTAGGCGGCGAACTCCTCGTCCAGACGGCCGTCGAGATCGATCAACGCGGTGAAGTCGCCGGCCGCGGGCATGCGGTCGTCGACCGGCACCTGCACCAGCGACGGTGACAGCACGGCCACCGATTCGGCCGCGCGGCGCACGTCGGCCGGGCCCACTCCGACACCCACCAGCGCCCAGCCCGGGCCGAGCGCGTCGTCCAGCAGCCGGATCCGCCTGCTGCCGGTGTCGAACACCCGTGGTTGCCCGACCGTCACCCCGACCAGCTCGCGTGGCCCCGAGAGCAGGCCGTCGGTGTAGACGTGGGGCGGGCGGAAGCGCATCTGCTCGAAGAACGAACGCCCCGCGTCGGTCTCCACCGCGGCGCCGATCAGCCGATCCCGGTGCCGTGCCAGGCGCGGGCGGGTCGTCATCACGATCCGGCCCAGGCGCTCCGACAGCCGCACGGTGGCTTCCGCGTGCGGTCGCCGTTCGGTCTCGTAGGTGTCCAAAGCGGACTCCGCCAGCCGACCGGCCAGCACATCGGTGATCTTCCACGCGAGGTTCGCGGCATCCCGGATGCCGGAGTTGAGGCCCTGACCGGCGAAGGGCGGCATCATGTGGGCCGCGTCGCCGAGCAGGAAGGTGCCGCCCACGCGCCAGCGGTCGGCAACCACGGCGTGGAACCGGTAGGTGACCAGTCGTTCGACCTGCGCGGGGGTGACCTCCCGGTAGGGCGCCAGCAACCGGCGCACCAAGCCGAGGTCCGGTCGCACGCCCGGTTCGCCTTCGCCCGGCCGCAGCAGGAACTCATACCGGCAGCGCCCGTCCCGCCCGGGGATGATGACGTGCGGGCGATCCGGGTCGCCGTGGTGCATCCCGTAGCGCTCGTCGTGCCGGTCGCCGAGCAGGTCGGCCACCAGCCACGCGTCGCCGTAGCTGCGGCCGGTCATGCCGATGCCCAGCTGTTCCCGGACGGTCGAGCGGCCCCCGTCGCACCCAAGCACGAAGCGGGCTCGCACCGGTCCTCGCGTGGTCTGCAGCTCGACACCGTCGGCGTCTTGTGCCAGCGCCGTGACGGCGGTCCCCAGATGCAGCGTGACATTCGGCCGGGCGCGCAGGTGCGCCGCGAGTTCGCGTTCCAGGTCCGGCTGTGCGAACGGGTTCTTGGACGGGTAGCCGAACCGGCACGGCTGGGCCGCCCGCGTCTGGAACACCGGCCGTCCGGTGGCGTCGTAGTAGCGGGTCCCCGTGCCGGGCACGATGATCTTCAGGATGCAGTCGGCCAGCCCGGCCCACTGATAGACCCGCAACGACTCGTCGTCGATGCTGATCGCCTTGGGCTCGTCGCTGGTCCGGGTGCGGCGTTCGAGCACGGTCACCCGGACACCGCGCGCGGCGAGCAGCGCGGCCGCCGTCATCCCGACCGGTCCGGCGCCCACGACCACGACGTCGCTGTCCTGCCTGCCCACACGTTGTCCCTTCTCCGACAGCCTGGTTTCCCGTTCCGGCGATCTCAGCCTCAGGCTATGGTCCTGTTTTATGAAACACAAGTCCTGTTTTACAGGACAAACCCGAGGTGCGGCCGAGTACACCGGTGCCGGCCGTTTCGGTTAGGTTGTCGGGTATGACAGGGGATTCGGCGCGCTCCGGCAGCACCTACCGGGAACGCAACTCCACAGCGGACAAAGCGCTGGACATCCTCATGATGTTCGACGACCAGCACCTGGCACTGTCCGCGGCGGACGTCGCCCGGCAGCTGGGCGTCGCCCGCTCGACCGCGTACCGCTACCTGCAAAGCCTCGTCGGCACCCAATTCCTCGAAGAAGCCGACACCGGGGGCTACCGCCTCGGCAGCCGAGTACTCGAGCTGGCACGGCTGGCCCGCCGCGGGCTCGGTCTCTCCGAAGCGGCGCGGCCGGTCATGCGACGGCTCGCCGCCGACGTCGGCGAAGTCGTCCTGCTCACCCGCCTCGCCGGCGCCGCGGTGATCTGCCTGGAACGAGAGGACGCCGCCGCCCGCGCGGTCCGCATTTCCTACGAGCGCGGCGAAGTCCTCCCGATCAACGCCGGCGCGGCGGCCCACGTCCTGCTCGCCTGGCTGCCCCAGGAGCAGATCGACGCGGTGCTGGCCGGTGTGCGGTTCCCCGCCTTCACCGAACGCACCCTCACCACCAAGCGCGACCTCGCGCGCCGGCTGACCGAGACCCGCAAGCTCGGCTACGCGGCCAGCCGCGGCGAACTCGACCCGGACGTCCTCGGCGTCGCCGCCCCGATCCGCGACGAGAACGACGCCGTCGTGGCGGCCGTCAGCATCGCCGGGGTCTCCGCCCGCGTTCCCGACAGCCGGCTTCCCGCGCTCGCCGAAGCCGTCCGCGACGCCGCAACCGAAATCAGCGCGACACTGGCCCTGCGCGGCTGAGCACCACGGCTAGCCCGCATCCCGCGGCAACGGAGTTCCCCAGTCGGCGCCGAGGATTTCGCGCAGCTGCTCGACCCGGTCCAGGCCCAGGCGCTTCGCCAGTTCGTCTTCGAGCTCGACGAGAACCTTGCGCGCGGCACGCAGCCGGTCGGCAGCTCTGGCGGTCGGACGGACCAGCTTGCTGCGCGCCGACGACGGATCCGGCCCGACTTCCAGCAGGTCGGCCTGGACCAGTTCACGCACCGCCTGGTGCGCCGACTGGCGCGTGGTGCCCATGCGCCGGGCCAGCTCCGCGATCGAGGTCCCGTCCCAGTCGACCTGGGCAAACATCTCGAACTGCCCCATGCTCAGCGCCGGATCGCCCTGGAGCGCGAGCCGCGACTGCACGCCGTCCCGGTACCACCGGTAGGCCTTTCTGACCAAGGGCCCCAGGAGGGGACCGTCCTGGTCGAGCGTTTCGAACGCGGTTCTCTGCTGCGGCATGCTTCCCAGCATACCGTCAGGTACCCTGACAGTGTGCTGACATCGATGACAAAAGTAGCGGTGATCACCGGAGCGAGCCGCGGAATCGGCGCGGCGGCGGCGGTGGAGTTCGGCCGGCGCGGCTATGCCGTGGTGGTCAACTACCACAGCCGCAAGGACGCGGCGGACGCCGTGGTCGAGGCGGTCGAACAGGCCGGCGGCAAGGGAATCGCCGTCCCCGGCGACATGCGTATGCGGGACGAGGCGGCCGGTCTGATCAACGCGGCGGTCGAGCACTTCGGCCGCGTGGACACCCTGGTGTGCAACGCCGCGATCCAGGTCAAGCGGGCCGCGTTCGCCGACCTGCCATGGGACGATTTCGCCGCCAAAGTGACCGACGAACTGGCCGCCTCCTACCACGTCACGCAGCTCGCCCTGCCGATCATGCGGGAGCAGCGCTACGGCCGCCTGGTGTACGTGTCCAGCGGCATGGCGGAAGGCCCGGGCGCCCCGGACATGATCGGGCACGGTACGGCGAAAGCCGCGCTGAACACCTTCGCCCGCTACATCGCGCACGAAGAAGGACCGCACCGCATCATCGCCAACGTCGTGGCACCCGGCTACGTCCGCACCGACGCCACCGCGGCGGCGGCCACGGCGCTCAGGGGCATCGAAGCGAGGATCACCGAGCACTCCCCGCTGCGCAGGGTGGCGGACCCGGTCGACATCGGCCGCGTGATCGCCATGTTCGGCAGTGAGGACTGCAGTTACGCCACCGGCGTCGTGGTGCCGGTGAACGGCGGCATCATGCTGGCGCACTGAGAGAGCTGCCCGCTCGCAGCCGGACTGGCGTCGCTAGCGGGCGCTCTCGTCGGCCGAGGTGTCGATCTGGGTGGCGGCCCAGCTGGCGAGCAGGGCCAGCGCGTCACCGGACGGGGTGCCGGGTTCGGCGGTGTAGGCGGTCAGGGTGAGCTGTTCGCTGCTACCACTGAGCAGATCCATCGCGTCGAAATCGAGATCCAGCGCACCGGCCACCGGGTGCCGGAAGGATTTGACGCCCGCACGGTGCAACCGGACGTTGTGCGCACCCCATCGGGTGCGGAAGGCGTCGCTGCGCGTGGCGAGTTCGCCGATGAGCTCGGACAGCTCGCGGCTGTGCGGATCGCGCCCGGCCTCGGTGCGCAGCAACGCCACCGTCGTGTCCGCCGCGTCGTCCCGATCGGGGTAGAAGTCCTCGGCGCGGGGATCGAGGAAATTGAACCGCGCGATGTTCGCCCGGTGCGCCGGAACGTCGAGTACCGGGGCGTACAGCGCGCGCCCGAGCGCGTTGATCGCGAGGATGTCCAACCGACCGTTGCGCACGAAAGCCGCGGCCGTGGTCATCGAGTCGAGCAGGCGTTGCACGCTGGGCCGCAGCGTCGGCTTGGTGCGACGCCGCGGTGCCTTGGTGGTCTTGGCCGCACGGGCGAGGTTGAACAGGTGCGTTCGTTCGGCCTCGTCCAGCTGCAGGGCGCGGGAGACCGCGTCGATGACCTCTTCGGACACTCCACTGATGTGTCCTTTTTCCAGCCGCGTGTACCAGTCCGTGCTCACCCCTGCCAGGATGGCGACCTCCTCGCGGCGCAGTCCTGGCACGCGCCGTCGGCCGCCACCCGGCGGCAGGCCCGCCTGCTCCGGGGTGATCTTGGCGCGCCTGGTGGTGAGGAAGTCCCGGATCTCCGCTCGGTGGTCCATATAAGCCACCGTACGACGCTCCGCCCGTTGGAAGAGGGGTCGAATTTCTCCCCCGATAACTCCGCCCTCCCACGCGGGCCCGGTGTTAGGTTTTGTCGAGGGTGGCCGCGCAGTTCGGCCGGCGAATATCAGACAACCGAGACCGAATTCCCCATTCGTGTACCAGGAGACCTTTCCGCATGTCCTTTCCGGTGGCCGCCGGCAGCGCGGAACGCTGCGCCGGCCCCGCGGGTGCTCCGGCGCAAGCACGCCCGGCACTGATCGCGGCCGTGCTCGGGTTCTTCGTGATCACCCTCGACGCGGTCGTGGTCAACGTGGCGCTGCCGTCGATCCGGGCCGATCTCGGCGGCAGCGTGGCCGGGCTGCAGTGGGTGATCGACGCCTACACCGTGTTGTTCGCCGCACTGCTCCTCACGGCGGGCTCTCTGACGGACCGGACCGGAGCTCGCCGGACGTTCGGCGCCGGCTTGGCGGGGTTCGTGCTGGCGTCGGTGGCCTGCGGCCTCTCGCCGACGCTGGCGGCGCTGGTGGCGGCACGGTTCGTACAGGGTAGCGCGGCGGCAGTGATGACACCGTCGTCGATGGCGATGATCCGCCAGGCGTTTCCCGAGCCGGTGACGCGCGGGCGGGCGCTGGCCATGTGGGCGATGGGGGGTGCGGTCGCCTCCTCGTCCGGGCCCGTTCTGGGCGGGGTGCTCGACGCGATCGACTGGCGGTGGATCTTCTTCGTCAACGTGCCCGTCGGCGCGTTGGCACTCCTGCTGCTCACTCGTGTTTCCCGGTCGTCCCGCCGTCCCGCCCCGGTCGACGCGGTGGGCCAGGTCACCGGCGTGCTCGCGATGGGCGGGCTGACCTACGGCGCAATAGAGGCCGGGACGGCGGGCCTGACGGCGCCCCGGGTGCTGGGCGCGTTCGCGATCGCCGTGGCGGCGCTGACGCTGTTCGTGGTGACGGAGCGGAGGGTGGCACATCCGATGACGCCGCCCGGGTTGTTCCGCTCCCCCACTGTGGTGATCATCGTGGCTACCGGGTTCGCGTTCATGGTGTGCTACTTCGGGTTGCCGTTCGTGTTCAGCCTCTGGTTCCAGGAGGTTCGAGGACTGTCCGCGTTGGCCACCGGCGTGGCGTTCCTGCCGATGATGCTGATCGGCGCGGCATTGACGCCGTTCTCGGCCCGGCTGGCGGAACGCTTCGGCCACAAGGTGCTCATCGTGGCCGGGCTGCTGTCGATGACGGCCGGATCGATCGTGCTGAGCCTGCTCCCGGCCTCGACTCCGCTCTGGGCGTTGTCGGCTCTGATGATGCTGGTCGGGCTCGGCGGCCCGCTGGTTTCGCCGCCCGCCGCCACCGTCCTGCTCGATGCCGTCACCGCCCGTGACACCGGGACCGCGTCCGGTGTGTTCAACACCAGCCGCCAGGTCGGCGGCGCGCTCGCGGTCGCGGTGTTCGGCGCGCTGCTGGCCGACCCGGCCACGTTCCAGCAGGGAGTGCGCACCAGCCTGCTGCTCGCCGCGGCGGTCGCCGCCACGACCGCGATCGCCGCCCTGCGGTTGCGCATTGTCCGGACCACGCTGACGGACACCTGAAGATGAAGGGCGCCAGATGACCGACTGGACCGACCAGGAACTGGACCGCATCGGCACTGCCGAAGAGCTGGAGATCACCACCCGCCGCGGCGACGGGTCGCTGCGCACGTGGGTGCCGATCTGGAGCGTGCGAGTCGGCGACAGCCTGTACGTGCGCTCCTACCGCGGCACTGAGGGCGGCTGGTACCGGCATGCGGCCGGCCAGGGCATCGCTCGTGTCCGCGCGACCGGCGTCGAACGCGACGTCACCGTCGAGCCCACCGGCGAAGACACGCCCGCGATCGACGACGCCTACCGCGGCAAGTACGCCCGCTACGCCGGCAGCCACCTGCCCCCGATGCTGTCCGACCGAGCCTCGGCCACCACGCTGCGGCTGCGGCCCCGCGACTGACAACGGAACACCCGGCAAAAGGAGAAAGTGGACATGACGAACAACGAGCCGTCCGGCGCGCAGAAGATGTTCGGCGGTTTCGCGCCGGCACTGGTCACCTTCACCGACGACGTGCTGTTCGGGCAGGTTTGGCCCCGTGAGCAGCTCTCGCCGAAGGACCGCAGCCTGATCACGGTGGCTGCGCTGATCACCGGCGGCAACACCGAGCAGCTCACCTATCACCTCGGGCTGGCCAAAGAAAACGGCGCCACCGAGGACGAGCTGAAAGAGGCCATCACCCACCTGGCCTTCTACGCCGGCTGGCCCAAAGCCATGTCCGCGATGGCCGTGGCCAAGCAGGTCTTCGAAGGCAACTGAGGCGGCAACCATGGAAACCCGGATTCTCGGCACGGACCTCCGTGTCTCCGCCATCGGACTCGGCTGCATGGGCATGAGCCAGAGCTACGGGCCGCTGCCCGACCGGCGCGACGCGATCGCACTCATCCGCGCCGCGGTCGATCGCGGCGTGACGTTATTCGACACCGCCGAGGTGTACGGCCCGTTCACCAACGAGGAAATCGTCGGTGAGGCGCTCGAACCGGTGCGCGAGCGGGTCGTGATCGCGACCAAGTTCGGCTTCGCGTTCGACGCCGACGGCAGGCAAACCGGCCTGTCCAGCCGGCCCGAGCACGTCAAGCAGGTCGCCGACGCGAGCCTCCGCAGGCTGCGGACCGACACGATCGACCTGTTCTACCAGCACCGCGTCAACCCCGATGTGCCGATCGAGGACGTCGCCGGCGCCGTCGGGGAACTGATCCAGGCCGGGAAGGTGCGGCACTTCGGGATGTCGGAGGCCGCCGCGGCCACGATCCGCCGCGCGCACGCCGTCCAGCCGGTCACCGCGGTACAGAGCGAATATTCGCTGTGGTGGCGCAAGCCGGAAGCCGACGTGCTGCCGATGTTGGAGGAACTGGGCATCGGGTTCGTGCCCTACAGCCCGCTGGGCAAGGGCTTCCTCACCGGCGCCATCAACAGCACCACCTCGTTCGGCAGCAACGACATCCGCGCCACCAACCCCCGCTTCACCGCCGAGGCCCGGCGGGCCAACCAGGTCGTGGTGGACCTGCTCGACACCATCGCCGCCCGGAAGCAGGCGACCGCGGCGCAGGTGGCACTGGCGTGGCTGCTCGCGCGCAAGCCGTGGATCGTCCCGATCCCCGGCACCCGCAAGCTGCACCGCCTCGAGGAAAACCTCGCCGCGGCCGACCTTGAACTGACCACGGAGGACCTCGACGAAATCGAAACCGCCGCGGCCGGCATCGACGTTCAGGGCGCCCGCTACCCGGAAGACCTGGAGCGGCTGACCGGTCGCTGAGCCGGAGATCCTCGACCAGCTCGGAGGAGCAGAATGGACTATCAGCATCTCGGCCGCACCGGCCTGCGGGTCAGCCGGCTCGGCCTGGGCACGATGAATTTCGGCATGACGACCGATCAGCCCGGTGCCTTCGAAATCATGGACACCGCCCTGGCGATGGGGATCAACTTCATCGACACGGCGGACGTCTACGGCGGACCTCAGTCGCCGGACATGGAGAAGGGCTACGGGGTCTCGGAAGAGATCATCGGCCGCTGGCTTTCCCAGAGCGGTGGCCGGCGCGAGCGGATTGTGCTGGCGACCAAGGTCTACCAGCCGATGGACACCGGGCCCAACGACCGGCGGCTTTCGGCCTACCACATTCGCCGGGCGTGCGACGAGAGCCTCCGCCGGCTCCGGACCGACCACATCGATCTCTACCAGATGCACCACATCGATCGGTCCACGCCGTGGGAGGAGATCTGGCAGGCGATGGACCAGCTCGTGCGCGAGGGCAAGGTGACCTACCTCGGCAGCAGCAACTTCGCCGGCTGGGACATCGCCACCGCACAGAACGCCGCCACCACGCGAAACATGCTCGGCTTGGTGTCGGAGCAGAGCTTGTACAACCTCGCCTCCCGGACCGTCGAGCTGGAGATGATCCCGGCTCTTCGCCACTACGGTGTCGGGCTCATCCCCTGGAGTCCGCTTGCCGGTGGCCTTCTGGCCGGCGTCTTGCGGAAGGCGAACGAAGGCCGCCGCGCCGACGAGCAGCTGCAGCGACAGGTCGAGCGGCATCGCCCCCAGCTCGAACGATACGAGGCGCTCTGCGCGGAACTCGGCGAGCAGCCCGCCGACGTCGCGCTGGCGTGGCTGCTGCGGAACCCGGTCGTGACCGCCACGATCGTCGGGCCACGAACCAGCGAGCAGCTCAACCGCAGCCGGCGTGCGCTGGAGATATCCTTCTCCGAGGAGACGCTCCGAGAGCTGGACGACATCTGGCCGGGCCCGGGAGGCGAAGCCCCGCAAGCCTACGCTTGGTAGCGGTCGCCCCGATCTTCGCCTTCGGACCAAGAAATGCGGTCGGCTTCCAGGTCTTCGATCAGCTTCGCTGCCCAGTCCACTTCGGACTGCCGCTGGTGGTGCGCGAACCCGAAGTCCGACCAGGACACCTGGGGCAGCTCGCTCTCGCGCAGTTCCGCCACGATGACGTCGTCGGCCGCGATCCGCGCGTGCAGATTCGTCACTCGTGTCATGAGCTGGTCCAGGAAGTCGTGCCGGCCGAGCGCATGCCCGCCGACAGGGCGGGCTCAGCTTCGCCCTTCCGGTTCCCCGGACGCCGGCGCACGACCTGCGTCGCCTCGTACGGGTGCATCGGCCGGTGGCTCAAGAGTGTTCGAGGATCACCATGGCGCGGTGAGCGGGCTATCAGGGCGCCGCGGTGGCATACCGCTCGGCCAGGGACGACCGGCTGCCCGCGGCGAGCAGCGCCCGTTCGGCCTCCTGGAGCCGATCCAGGGCCTCGGGCCCGGCCAAGCCCGGTACGCAGACCGTTTCCCGGCGGGCGACGGCGACCGCGGCCGCCGTCGCGACCTCCTCGGGGGTCATCGCGTCCGGGCGGTTCCGGTTGGCTCCGCCGGACCACTCGGTCGCCACCTGGCCCGGGCAGACCACCGTGGCGTGGACCCCGCTGCCGGCCAGCTCCCCCGCCAGGGTCCGGACGAACGTGACGGTCGCGGACTTCGCGGCCGCGTACAGGGTGCGGGCCGGCATCCCGGGAGCACTCAGGCCCCCGCTGAAGGCGAGCAGCGACGCGACCGCCATGATGCCGCCCTCTCCCCGGGCGAGGAGGGAGGGCAGCACGGCGTGGGCGAGGGTGACCGGAGCAGTGGCGTTCAGCCGCCACAACGCGTCGAGATCGGCGGCCGGCACGTTCTGCAGCGGTGCATAGCCGGACGCCCCGGCGTTGGAGATCAGCAACCGCACGTCCCCCGCGGCAGCCCGCTCCGCGGCGGCCGCCAGCCCCTCGGGCGTGGAGAGGTCGGCGGCGAGGGTCTCCACCGCGGCACCTCGCTCGCCGGCCCGCGTGGCGACCTCCTGGAGGCGATCACGCCGCCGCGCGAGCAACACGAGGTCGTGGCCGCGCTCGGCGAAGGTCAAGGCCATTGCGGCACCGATGCCGCTGCTGGCGCCGGTGATCAGGGCGAGAGGTCGATTCGTCATGCCGTCACTCTATCAAGTTCTTGATACATGACAAGTGCTAGGCAAACAGCAAGCACCTGTACGCTGTCGGGTGTGAGCAGCAGAATCAAGCCCGGTTCGGGCCAGGATGCACCCGGCGAGGAATCCCTCGATCGGGTGACATGGGCGTTGCGCCGGGCCGACCTGGCCATGCAGGCGGCCAAGGAGCCGCCGCTGCGCGCGGTCGGCGTGCCCGGCTCCCAGTACCAGGTGCTGATCAACTTGGAAACCGTCCCCGGGATCACCGCGGCGGAACTGGCCCGGCTGGTCGGCATCACCCCGCAGGCGGTCGCCCTGCTGACGGCGAAGCTGCTCGACCAGGGACTGATCGAGCGACGCGCCCACCCGCGGCACCGCACCGTGCAGGAACTCCACCTGACCGAGGCGGGCCGGACGGAGCTGAACAAGGCCGAGCACATCATCGGCGACCTCGAACGGCACGTGCGCGAATCCCTGGGGGCGCAGCGGTACAAGCAGCTCCGCGCGCTCCTGAACCAGGTCATCGACGACCTTCCGAAGTGGACCCCGCCGGACCCGCGTCCGTGAGGTCACTCGTCCGGTGCGACGTTCCCGCCGAGGAGGCACACTGAAGCCATGAGCAGCGACAACGGCCGGCTGAAGGAAGTCGGGGACTTCCTGCGGGCGCGGCGCGCCGAGCTGAGCCCGCAGATCGTCGGACTGGCCGCCGGCCCGGTGACCCGGCGGGTGCCGGGCCTGCGCCGTGAGGAGGTGGCCCGGCTCGCGGCGATCAGCACGGACTACTACCGGCGGCTGGAGCAGGGCCGGATAGCGGCGTCCGGGCCGGTGCTGGACCAGCTGGCCCAGGTGCTGCGGCTCGACGACGACCAGCGGGCCTACCTGTTCGAGCTGGCCGGGAAGCCCGCCGGCAAGCCGCGTGTCACGCAGGCCCGGGCGATCAGCCCGCAGCTGCGCCGGCTGCTCGACCAGATGCCGGAAGCCGCCGCGCTGGTGCTCGGCAGCGGCATGGACATCCTCGCCTGGAACCGCCTGGCCGCCGCGCTGATCACCGATTTCGCCCGGATCCCCGAACACGAGCGCAATTACGTGCGAGTGGTGTTCACCGACCCCGCGATGCGCACGCTCTACCCGGACTGGGCGGACGTCGCCCGCAAAGCGGTCACGAACCTGCACATGGACGCCGCCCGGCACCCGGACGACCCCCGGCTCACCGAGCTGGTGCGGGAACTGTCCACCCGGGACGCCGACTTCCGGGACTGGTGGCACGGTCAGCACGTCACGAGCAAGGGCCAGGGCACGAAACGGTTCCACCACCCGGTCGTCGGCGACCTCACCCTCGACTGGGACACGCTCATCTGCGACACGGCCCCGGACCAGCACGTGATCGTGCTGACCGCCGAGCCTGGCACCCCCTCGCACGACGCGCTGCGCATCCTGGCCTCCTGGAACGGCGAGGAGGTGCCGGACGGCGACGGAACCCTCGCCGCCCGGCAACCACTGCCCTAGGCGGGTCAGCTCAGGGCTTTCACCAGTTCCCCGGCCAGCGGGACGGCCGAGGCCGGGTTCTGTCCGGTGTAGAGGGTGCGGTCGACCTCGACGTGCGGGCCGAAGGGTTCGCCCTCGCGGTAGTCCGCGCCCAGATCGCCGACCAGCCGATCCTGCAACAGCCATTTCGCCCGGTCGGCGAGACCGTTCAGCTTTTCCTCGGCGTTGCTCAGGCCGGTCAGGCGGTAGCCGGCGAACGGGGATTTCCCGGCACCGTCGACAGTGGCCAGCAAAGCCGCCGGACCGTGGCAGACCAGGGCCAGCGGCTTGCCCGAGGCCAGCCAGGCGGTAAGGAGTTTCCCGGACGCCGCGTCGTCGGGCAGGTCCTCCATCGGTCCCCACCCGCCGGGGACGAACACGGCGTCGTAGTCCTCGACGCGCACGTCCTCGATCCGCATCGGGCGTGCCAGTTCGGTGGCGTCGCGCAACAGGGTCTTCATCCGCTCCGCGCCCTCGGGGCCGCCGTTGAACTCGGGGGTGAGGCTCGCGGGGTCGGCCGTCGGCGGGACACCGCCCGGTGTCGCCGCCGCGATCTCGTAACCCGCCTGGGTGAACACTTCGTACGGGCCGAGGGCTTCTTCGGCCCAGAACCCGGTCGGCTGCCGGGTCCCGTCGGCCAGCGTCCAGTGGGTGGCCGCGGTGATCAGGTAGAGAATCTTCGTCATCGCGTCGCCCCGTTCAGCGCCTGCTGCAGGACGTGGCTGTCGGCGGCCTGCCGCAGCGCCGCGAGCTTGCCGTCCCGGATGGTCCACAGGTGGATGAACCGGGCGTCCGCCATTTGCCCGTCCTTGGTCACGCCGTGGTAGTGGCCGGACACGAACACGTGACCGTCGTCGGTGGCGTAGTACTGCTCGGCCTGGGCACCGAAGGACTCGAAGTGCGGGAGGAGCGAGCCGAAGAAGTCGTTCATCATGCTGTCGAAGCCGTGGTAGACACCGCCGAACGGAAAGCCCGGCGTGATGTCCCACTCGAGGTCCGGAGCCATGATCTGCGCCATCACGGCCGGATCGGCGTGCGATTCGTACAACCGGCGGGCGAGGGCGATATCGGGTGATTCGGGCATGCTTGTTCCTTTGTGGACTGACAGGGGGGTACGGTCGCCAGCGTCGCAGTGAATCGCGGGGAATGCTCGTGGGCTGAGGGGGAGGGTTTTCTCCCCTGCAGGAACGCCGTCGCGGATGGAATTCTCGCGCCGTACCGGCTGAAGCAGGGAGACACATGCGAGCGACACTGATCTACGGCGCCGGTGACGTCCGGATCGAGGACGTGCCCGATCCGAAGCTGATCGAACCCACCGACGCGGTGGTGCGGGTGCTGCGGGCGTGCATCTGCGGCAGCGACCTGTGGCCCTACGGCTCGCGTCCGGCCACCGAACAGGGTGACCGCATCGGCCACGAGTTCCTCGGCGTCGTCGAGGAGACCGGTTCCGAGGTCTCCGGACTGACGGCGGGCGATGTGGTCGTCGCGCCGTTCGTCTACGCCGACAACACCTGCGAATACTGCCGGGCCGGACTGCAGACTTCCTGCCCGCACGGCGGCGTCTGGGGTTCGCAGGGCGTGGACGGCGGTCAGGGCGAGGCCGTGCGGGTGCCCCTGGCGCAGGGCACGCTGGTCAAGCTGCCCGTCGGCGAGGATTCGGCACTGCTGCCCTCCCTGGTCACACTCGCGGACGTCTTCCCGACCGGGCACCACTGCGCGGTGACGGCCGGCGTGGGCCCGCGCACCACGGTGACGGTGATCGGCGACGGCGCGGTCGGGCTGTCCGCGGTGCTGGCCGCCAAGCGGCTCGGCGCGGAGCGGATCATCCTGATGGGCCGGCACGCCGGCCGCACCGCACTCGGCCGGGACTTCGGTGCCACGGATGTCGTCGCCGAACGCGGCGCGGAGGGCAGCGCACGAGTGCGCGAGCTGACCGGTGGCTTCGGGACGCACACGGTGCTGGAGTGCGTGGGCACGCCGGCCACCGTGGAGACGGCCTTCGAAGTGGTCCGGGACGGCGGTACGGTCAGCCGGGTCGGTGCCCCGCAGTACTCCGAGGTGCCGCTCGGCTTCCCGGTGTTCGGCCGCAACATCACCCTCACCGGCGGGATCGCCCCGGTGCGCGCCTACATCGAGGAACTGTTGCCCGACGTGCTCGACGGCGTCGTCCAGCCGGGCCGGGTGTTCGACCGCACCGTCGGCCTGGACGACGTCCCGGACGGCTACCGCGCCATGGCCGACCGGCAGGCGCTGAAAGTCCTCGTCCGTCCCTGACCCGGGAGTCACCCGATGCTCGGCCTCGAACTCGTCGTGCTGCTCGGCCTGGCGGTCCTGCTGGGCCGGGCCGCGAGTGCCCGGTTCGGGATCGCCCCGCCGATAGCGCTCCTCGCAGCAGGCGTCCTGCTCGGCTTCGTGCCCGCCCTTCGTGCCGTCCACCTGCCGCCGGAGCTGGTGCTGCTGCTGTTCCTGCCCGCGCTGCTGTACTGGGAGAGCCTCACCACGTCGTTGCGCGAGATCCGCGCCAACCTGCGCGGCATCGTCTTGCTGAGCACCGTCCTGGTCATCGCGACGGCCGCGACGGTCGCGGTCGTGGCGCACGCGCTGGGCCTGCCGTGGGGGCCGGCGTGGGTGCTCGGCGCGGCCGTCGCCCCGACCGATGCCACCGCGGTCGGCGTGATCGCCCGGTTGCTGCCCCGGAGCCAGGTCACCGTGCTGCGCGCGGAAAGCCTGGTCAACGACGGCACCGCACTGGTGATCTACGGGCTCGCGGTCGGCGTCACCGTCGGCGAGGAGCAGCTCGGTGCTGCGCACGTGGGCTGGCTGTTCCTGCTCTCCTACGTCGGCGGGGCCGCGGCCGGGGCGGTGACCGGCTGGGTCGCGGCGCAGGTGCGCCGCCGTCAGACCGACCCGTTGACCGGGCAGGTCACCATGCTGCTGATCCCGTTCACCGCGTTCCTGCTCGCCGAGGCGATCCACGCGTCGGGCGTGCTGGCCGTGGTGGTTGCCGGTCTCATCATGAGCCAGGCCGCCCCACGCGGCGTCGTGCGTGCTGATATGCGCCTGCAGGCGCAAGCCTTCTGGACGATGGCCACCTTCCTGCTCAACGCCACCCTGTTCGTCCTGGTCGGACTGGAGCTCCAGTCCGCGGTGCGGGGCCTGACCGGCACCGCCCTGCCGCGTGCGCTGGGGGCGGTCGCCGCGGTCACGGCCGTGGTGCTCGCCGCGCGGCTGGTGTTCCTGTTCACGGTGCCGTACCTCGTCCGCCTGCTCGACCGCCGCCCGCGGCAGCGGGCGCGCCGGGTCGACCATCGGCCCCGGCTGGTCAGCGCGTTCACCGGCTTCCGCGGCGCGGTGTCGCTGGCCGCCGCACTGGCCGTGCCGCACCAGCTCGCCTCCGGCGAGCCGTTCCCGGACCGGGACATGATCGTGTTCGTCACTGGTGGGGTCATCGTGCTCACCCTGCTCCAGGGTCTCGTGCTCCCCCGCATCGTGCGGTGGGCCCGGCTGCCCCGCGACACCGCCGTCGAGATCGAACACCAGCTCGCCGAGACCCGCGCGACCGAGGACGCCCTTGGCGCCCTGCCCGGGCTCGCCGCCGGCCTCGGCACCGACCCGGACGTCGTCGACCGCGTGGGCCGGGAGCTCGGCGAGCGCCTGGAGCTCCTGCGAGCCGACGGCTCCGCCGACCACCCGGCCGTGCGCCACGACGAGCACTACACCGCGCTCCACCGGGCGCTGATCGCCCACAAGCGGGAAACCGTCGTGCGCCTGCGCGACGAACGCCACATCGACGACACCGTGCTGCGGCAGGTGCAGGCCGCACTCGACCTCGAAGAAGTCCGTCTCTCCCCCACCGAACCCGCGGAATGACCGACACATGACCCTGATCGACGTCCACGCCCACTTCGTCACCGAGTCCTATGTCCGCCAGGCCACCGCGGCCGGCCACGCGCATCCCGACGGGATGGGCCGATGGCCGACCTGGTCGGCCGCGGAACACCTGGAGCTGATGGACCGCCATGGCATCGAGACCGCGCTGCTCTCGATGTCCTCCCCCGGCGTGCACTTCGGCGACGACGCCGCCGCGCGGCGGCTCGCCCGCGAGGTCAACGAGGAGGCCGCCGGGCTGGCCGCCCGCCACCCGGGCCGGTTCGGCTTCTTCGCCTCCCTCCCCCTGCCCGATGTGGACGGAGCGCTCGAGGAAATTGCCTACGCCGTCGAGGATCTCGGCGCGGACGGCGTCGTGCTGATGACCAATGCCCTCGGCCGGTACCTGGGCGACCGGATCCTGGATGCGGTCTTCACGGAACTGGGCCGCCGCCGGACCGTCGTCTTCCTGCACCCGACCTCGCCGGTGGGCTGGGAACACTCGGCACTGGGGCGGCCGCGGCCGATGATCGAGTACCTCTTCGACACCACCCGCACGGTGGTGGACCTGCTGATGGCCGGGGTGCTCGACCGTCACCCGGACATCCAGGTGATCGTCCCGCACTGCGGCGGCGCGCTGCCCGTCCTGGCCGACCGCGTCGACGAGTTCAGGAAGATGTTCCTGAACTCGCCGGATGGGGCCGATGTGATCGAGCAACTGCGGCGGCTCCACTACGACATCGCGGGCCCCGCCTTTCCCCGCCAGGTTCCCGCCCTGCTCGGATTGGCCGACCCGGGCCGGCTGCTGTTCGGCAGCGACTACTGCTGGACCCCGCCGCCGGTCGCCGCCACGCACATCGCCGCCGTCGACGCCGCCGCACCACCGGCCGACGACGTCAGCTGGCGGTCGCTGACGACGGCCAACGCACAGCGCCTGTTCCCCCGGCTCGCCCGCTGAGGGTCAAAGCCATCCCGGCAGCGGGGGCAGGTCCGGCCGCGGCACCCGGCCGGTCACCCAGCCGACGAGCTCGGCCGCGCGCCCGCGGGCCGTCGCGCCCGGATCACCGGCGCCGAGCCGCCAGGAAGTATGCCGGTCCACCGGAGCGACCGTGACCGGCGGGCAGCCGTCCTTTCCGGACAGATTTGCGCAGACGTCGTCCAGCAGCAGATCCACGACACGGTCCGGGATTTCGTCGAAAACCGTGTCGTCCCCGAGGTCGGCCGCGTGCAGCCACACCTCCCGGATCCGCATCCACGGCACCTCCGCGGCCGGGATCGTGCGGCCCAGCGCACTGCGGACCTGAGCTGTCCACCCCTCGGGTGCCAGCCGGTCAAGTTCGCTGTCGAGCCGTTCCGCGCTGTCCACAAGAAACGCTCGCAGCTCCGGCGGCGGCAGGACTGCAGACTCCTCGATCTCGGCCACCCGCTGGGAGCGGTCGGCGTACATCGGGGTTTCCACACCCGTCCGGGCCCACGTCGCGAGCCGCGCCAGTGCTTCCGCGTTGCGGGCCACGTGCCCGACGACGTGCGCCTTGCTCCACCCCGGCAGCCGGCTGTCCCTCCGGAAGTCACTGTCCGAAAGAGACTCGACGACAGCGAGGAAGTGTTTCGTGCCTTCGCGCACCCACGGCAGCGTCAGGGAGACTTCGTGCTTCATGCGGTCACCCGGGCAGCGATGTCGGCGCGCAGCGCCTTCTTGTCGATCTTGCCCACCTTCGTCGACACCAGCTCGTCGACCAGCACCAGGTGCTCGGGCAGCTTGAACCGGGCGACCCCACGCCCTTCCATGGCCGCCCGGATCTCCTCGAGCGTCACGGTGGCGCCGGGCCGCGGGACGACGTAAAGGCAGACGCGTTCGCCGAGCACCGGGTCGGGCATCGCGACCGCGGCGACCTGGCTGACCGCGGGAAGCTGGTAGACGAGATTTTCGACCTCTTCGGCCGAGACCTTCTCGCCACCCCGGTTGATCATGTCCTTGTCCCGGCCTTCGACGATCAGGTTCCCGTCCGGGGTCATCCGGCAGATGTCGCCGGAGCGGTACCAGCCGTCGGCGGTGAAGGCGCGAGCGTTCTGCTCGGCGGCCTTGTAGTAGCCGCGCGGCGTGTAGGGCCCGCGGGTGAGCAGCGAGCCGGGCGCACCGGGTGGGACGTCCTGGTCGAGCTCGTCGACCAGCCGGATCTCGTCGGCCGGGCTCAGCGGGCGGCCCTGGGTAGTGCAGACGATTTCGTCCGGGTCGTCGAGCCGCGTGTAGTTCAGCAGTCCTTCGGCCATCCCGAACACCTGCTGCAGCGTCGCGCCGAGGACGGGCTTGACGCGGCGGGCGAGCTCGTCGGCCAGCCGGGCGCCGCCGACCTGCAGCACCCGCAGGCTCGCGAGGTCCCCGGCGCCATTTTCGACGGCGTGCTCCAGCCAGCGGCCCGCGACGGCCGGGACGACCGCGGTGTGCGTGACGCCCTCCGCCGCGATCGTGGCGAAGACGCGCGCGGGCTCGGGCGAGGGCAGCATGACGACCGTGCCGCCGGCCAGCAGGGTGCCGAGGATTCCCGGGCAGGCCAGCGGGAAGTTGTGCCCGGCGGGCAGGCTCACCAAGTACCCGGTGTCGCCGTCCATCCCGGCGACTTCGGCGGACGCCATGGCGTTGTAGGCGTAGTCGTCGTGGGTGCGGGCGATCAACTTGGGCAGCCCGGTGGTTCCGCCCGAAAGCAGGAAGACCGCGACGTCCCGGCTGTCCGGTGCCGGGGGTACGACCGCCTCGCCGGGGCCGCAGAGCGCGCGCAGGTCGATGCTGTCCGGCCGGAGGTCGGTGCCAGCGACGAGGACGTGCCAGGGGCCTTCGACATCGGCGGCCAGCTCGTGGGCGAGCGCCTGGTGGTCGAAGTCGCGCAGCCGGTCGGGCACCGCGATGGCCGCGGCTTCGGCGTGCCGGGCCAGGTAGCTCAGCTCGTGGCGGCGGTGGGCGGGCAGCGCCATCACCGGCACGATCCCGGCCCGCAGGCAGGCGAGGGTGAGCACGACGAACTCCCAGCCGTTGCCGAGCTGCACGACGATCCGGTCCCCGGCGGCCAGGCCGAGGCCGAGCAGCCGAGCCGCGGCGGCGTCGGCCCGCCCGGCGAGTTCGGCGTGGGTGAGGCGGGTGCCGTCGGCCGCGTCGACCACGGCAGTGGCGCCGGGAACGCGATCGGCGACGTCGCGGAGGAGGTGACCGAGCGGGCTACCGCGCCAGTAGCCGTCGGCGGCGAACCGGGCGGCGTCCTCCTCGGGCCAGGGCACGGTGTGCTCACTGATCGGGGTGGGCATCGTCAGCCTCCTTACTCAGGATTACGGCGTCCAGCGCGACGAGACCGTCGTGGGTGAGCCGGAGCGGGTTGACCTCGATCTCGGCGAGGCCGGGGTTGGCCACGAGCAGGTCGCCGAGGCCGGCGGCGACCCCGGCGAGTTCGGCGGTGTCGAGTTCGGGCCCGCCGCGCCAGCCGGAGAGGAGGGCGCGCCCGGCGAGTTCTCCCGGCATCGCCGCGGCTTCGGCAAGGGACACCGGCGCGAGCCGGATGGCGACGTCGGCGAGGGCTTCGACGGTCGTCCCGCCCAGCCCGAGTAGCAGCACCGGCCCGAACACCGGGTCGCGGCGTGCCCCGAGGACGAGGTCGACGCCGGGCGGGGCCATCGCCTCGACCAGGAACCGCCGGGCGCCGGGCAGCCGGTCGAGGGCCTGGTCCAGCTCGGCGTGGCTCGCGACGCCGAGGTGGACGCCGCCGACCTCGGTCTTGTGCAGGATCGCCGCGTCGAGGATCTTCACGGCGACGGGCCCGCCCACCGCATCGAACGCGGCGTGGGCCTCGGCCCGGTTCGCGCACGCCCGGCCCGGCATCGTCGTGACGCCGAGCCTGCCGAGCACCTGCTTGGCCTGGTGTTCGTCGTACGACCCCGCAGCAACGACCGGGGCCTGGTCTCGGGTTTCCAAAGCTGGGGGCACGGCTTGGCGGCGAGCGTCGCCAAGCAAAGCACCGACGGCCGCGGCGACTCCGCGCGGGTCGGCGGCCACCGCGATCCCGGCGTCGAGCAACGCCAGGCGGGTCGCGGTGACGGCGGGTCCGGTGCCACCGACGCCGAACACGACCGGGATCCCGCTCGCTTCGCGCAGCGCACCCGGCAGGTCGACGGCGTCGGGCTCGTGCAGCGCGTACCCGGCGAGCACGTCGACGCCGGGATCGGCGGCGACCGTGGCCAGGACCCGGCCCAGCTCGGGACCGGGGCGACCGGTGTCGACGGGGTTCCGCTGGTAAGTCAACGGCGGCAGCAGCGTGGCGAGCGTGTCCTGAGTGGACTCCGCCAGCTCGGGCACCCGGGCCCGGCGGCCGCGCAGGTCGTCGAGCAGCAGCAGCCCGGGACCGGCCTGCGCGGTCACGACACCCACCCCGGGATCGGCGCCCGGCGGCAGCCGGGTGACCGACAGCGCGCCGACGGCGTCGACCAGCTCGCGCTCGTCGTCGACGAGCACCGCCCCGGCCTGGGCGAGGGCGGCGCGGGTGGTCCGCCAGGAGGTGGCCAGCGCGCCGGTGTGCGAGGCGGCGAAGGCGCCGACGTCGTGCTGCCCCACGACCAGGGCGACCACCGGCTTTCGGGCTGAGAGGCGGCACACGCTCGCGACCAGCCGCGGCCCGTCCGCGACGGACTCGACGTGCAGGGCGACCGCGGCCGTGTCCGCGTCGTCGGCCAGGTGGTCGAGGACGTCGGGGGCGGTGACGTCGACGGCGTTGCCGAGGCCGGCCGCGAGGCTGAGCCCGTGCCCGGCCTCGGCGAGCAGGAAGGCCAGCGCGTGGTTGACTCCGCCGCTGGCGGCGACGACCGCGACGCGGCCCGGCCGGACCTCGGCGACACCGGGCACGAAACTGGCCGTGACGCCCGCGTGCGGCGCAAGGAAGCCGCTCGTGTTCGGTCCGAGCAACCGGATCCCGGTCTCGGCGACGATCTTGGCGAGCTGCCGCTGATGATCGACGCCTTCCCCGCCGGCCTCGGCGAACCCGCCACCGCAGACGACGGCGGCACGCACCCTGGCGGCCGCCGCCTCGGCCAGCACGGCTGAACACGCCGAGGCAGGCACGCAGATCATGGCGAGGTCGACGGGCCCGGCCGCGGCGGCGGCCCGGACGGAGTCATACATCGTTTCGTCGCGGCTGTTGACCAGGGCGAGGTGCCCGCCGAATCCGGACAGCGACCGGGCGAGCACGGCACCGAGCTTGCCAGGGCTGCGGGAGGCCCCGACCACAGCGATGCCCTGGGGAGCGAACATCGCCTCGAGTCCGGCGGCACGGGCGGTGCGGCCGGGAACGGTGGTCGTCACGTGAGGCTCTCCATCGGATCGGCGCGGCCAGGCAGAACCGCGGTCACCGCCCGGGCTCGGGCGGCGGTTGTCACGCCGGACTCCCCACGAGATCGGCGCGGCCGGACAGGATCGCGGTCACTGCCCGGTCCTGGTCGGCGTCCGGCTCGATCAGTAGAGCCGGCAGGCCTTCCGCCATGCGGGCTTGTTCGCAGACCAACGTCCGCGTCAGCGGCGTTCCACCGTGCACCGCCGCGAGCACCACGCTCTCGTCGCGGGCCAGCTCGGCCAGCGTCGCGAACACGGCCGGGAGGCCGGATTCGTCGTCCGGCGCGGCGACCAAGGCACCCCGAGTACCGAAGCCGGTCGCCAGGGGCAGCGGCTCCCCCGTCCCCAGCACCGCTGAGCCGGAGATCCGGACTATCCGGCCACCGGTAGCCCAGCCGCGCCGCGAGAACGGTGTCTCCAGGGGCTCCGCGCCGTGCACATCGACCCAGCCGTGGTGGCCGGCGGCCACGAAACCCGGGTCCCGGCGGGCGAGCCGCGCATCGGTGATGCTGCGGGACAGGAAGTGGTACGCGAACTGCCACGGCTCGAACTCGTCGTGGTAGCGGCCGAAGTGCTCCCACCAGGCCAGGCTCGGCCGGGCGGAGTCCTGGATGCGACGGACCGACGGCTGCGCGGCCGCTTCGTAGGCGGCCAGCGCGGCACCGAGGTCGCCGCCACGAGCGAGTGCATTCGCCAGCGCGACCGCGTCCTCCATCGCCATCTTCGTGCCGGAGCCGACCGAGAAGTGCGCAGTGTGCACGGCGTCGCCGAGGAAGGCGACCGGCCGCGGCACCAGGGTGTGCCAGCGGCTTGTGCGTCGGGTGCGGAAGTTGCCCCAGCGGGAGTTGTTGGTCAGCAACCGTTTCCCGTCGATCTGCTCGGCGAACAGCTTCTCCAGGTAGTCCTTGCTGACCGGGTCGCTCGGGCCGGGCGGCTGGGTGACGTCGAACTCGTCCAGCCCGGCACGGCGCCAGGACGCCTCGTCGGTCTCGACGATGAACGTCGACGCCTCGTCGGAGATCGGGTAGCCGTGCACGGCGAACACCCCGTCCGGGCTGCGCTCGTGGACGAAGGTCAAGCCGTCGAACCGGTAGTCGGTGCCGAACCAGATGAACTTCGCCGTCGCCGTCTCCACCTCCACGCCCAGTGAGGCTTCGAGCTGCCCGCGGATCTTCGAGCCGGTGCCGTCCGCGGCGACCACGAGGTCGTAGCCGGCGAGGTCGTCGAGGGTGACCTCGGTCGAAAACCGCAACTGGGCGCCGACGCCGCGGGCGCGGGCCTGCATCAGCGCCAGCAGCGTCCGCCGGGCGATGGCGGCCATGCCGTTGCCGCCGCAGCGGAGCCGCTCGCCCTTGAGCCGGACCTCGATGTCGTCCCAGTGCCTGCCGTGCTCGGCGAGGGCCTCGCGCAGGACCGGGTCGGCGTCGTGGATCCCGGCGAGGGTGCGGTCGGAGAACACGACGCCGAACCCGAAGGTGTCGTCGGCGCGGTTGCGTTCGAAGACCGTGACCTCGATCGACGGGTCGGCCCGGCGGAGCAGGGTGGCGAAGAACAGCCCGCCGGGGCCGCCTCCCGCGACGGCGACGCGCATCAGTCCTCCCGGACCACGACGTTGCGGAGCTCGCCGACGCCCTCGACCCGCGTGACGACGGTCGAGCCCGCCGCCAGGTACCGCGGCGGTTTGCGGGCGTGGCCCACTCCCCCGGGCGTCCCGGTGGCGATCAGGTCGCCCGGCACCAGCGTGATGATCTGCGAGATGTAGGCGATCAGCTCGGCCGGGCTGAAGACGAGATCGCTGGTGTCGGCCTTCTGGACGACGTCGCCGTCGACCTCGCACGAGATCTCGCCCGGAACCGTGTCGGTCACCAGCCACGGCCCGACCGGGGTGCTGCGCTCGAACGTCTTGCCCTGCAGCCATTCCACCGTGCGGTTCTGGAAATCGCGGGCGGTGATGTCGTTGACGACGGTGTATCCGGCGATCGCGGCGGCCGCCTGCTCCGGGGTGGCGTGCCGGACCTGGGTGCCGATGACGACGCCGAGTTCGGCTTCCCAGTCCACCTTGGGCGAGCCCGCGGGCGCGACGATGGGGTCGGACGCGCCGACGAGCGCGCGGGCGAACTTGGCGAACAGCGTCGGGTACTCCGGGAGTTCCCGCCCCATCTCGAGGATGTGGGTGCGGTAGTTCAGCCCGACGCAGAACACCTTCTCGGGCTTGGGGACCAGGGTCGCGTACTCCAAAGAGGACAACGGGTGCCGCGGGCCGTCGGCCGTGGCCGCGCGGTCGCGCCAGCCCGGGTCGGCGAGGAAGGTGCCGACGTCGGGTGCGCCCAGTTCGACGGCGTCGTGCTGGTCGACGCGGACCGCGGCCGTGCCCGCGGCCGTGCGGATGGTGGCGAGCTTCATGCTTGAGCGTCCTCTCGGGAAGCGTCCTCTAAGGAAGTGCGGGTCAGGCCCAGTGCTTCGAACACGGGCTCGTCGGAGAAGCGGAAGGCGTCCAGGCCCGCGTCCGTGCGGATCGTCAGCGGCGCCCACGACGGGACCGCGAACACGTCACCGTCGGCGACGTCGTAGGTCTCGTCCCCGACGGAAACCGAGCCGGTGCCTTCGAAGACCTGCCAGACCGACGAGCCCGCCGTGCGGGTCGTTGCGGTATGCGCCCCCGGCCGCAGCCGGTGCATCTCGCAGCGGATGGTCGCCAGGCAGTCGCCCGCGGTGGCGGGGTTGGTGAAGCGCACGACGGCATGCCCGGGTTCGACGACGCCCGGCTGCCCCTCCTGCTCCAGTTCCAGCTGGGCGCGCAAGGCGGCGTCGGTGTGTTCCCAGCGGTACGCCTTGAGCGGGGACGCCGGTGTCGCGGGCGCGCCGACCGGCGTCAGGCCCGGGTGGCCCCAGAGGCGTTCGTTGCGGGAGGTCACCGGTGTCTCCCGGGTGCCCAGCTCATCCGGCCCGAACTCGAAGAACCCGCCGTCGAGCTGGCGCACCAGCGGGATGTCGAGACCGTCCAGCCACGCCATCGGGTGATCGGTGGTGTTGTGGTGCTCGTGGAAGTGCATGCCCGGGGTGAGCAGCAGGTCGCCGCGGCGCATCGCGACCGGGTCGCCCTCCACATTGGTCCAGACGCCCTCGCCATCGACGACGAACCGGAACGCCGTCTGCGTGTGCCGGTGCGCCGGGGCCTCTTCGCGCGGGCCCAGGTACTGGATCGCCGCCCACAACGTCGGGGTGGCGTACGGGGTTCCGGGCAGGCCGGGGTTGGCCAGCGCGATGGCGCGGCGCTCGCCGCCCCGGCCGACCGGGACGAGCTCGCCCGCGCGCTCGGCGAGCGGGAGCAGGGTCGACCAGCGCCACAGCGCCGGAACCGCGGCCGGCCGCGGGGACGACGGCATCAGGTCGCCGATCTGCGTCCACAGTGGAGTCATGTGCGCCGCGGCGAAGCCGGCGTACAGCTCTTCGAGCTGTTCCTTCTCCTCCGGGGTGATCTCGGTCGAGGTCATGCTGCTCGCTCCTCCTCGTCAACATTACAACAACTGTATGACGGTCGTCCGTATTTTGACACGTATTGTGCCGACATCGAAGCCCGGCTGAACGCCGTCCTTGCCGGGTCAGCTCACCGCGGACGCAGCCGCGGGCTCCAGCAGAGCGTCCACGCACGCCTCGGCCGGACCGCGCAGCAGGCTGTGCGCCTCGAGGAAAACCTCGTGGGCCGCGCGGCCGCGCCAGCCGGCCGGGAGCAGCTCGTACGGCAGATCCGGGTCGCGGAACGGGAACCGGCGGTAGTCGTGGATCAGCGTCATCCGCTCGACGAGCGACTCCGCTCCCCGCAGGTCTCCGTCGCGGTAGCGCGGCAGCCGCGGCCGGTACGCCTCCAAGAAATCGACGTACGCCCGGTCGAGTTCCGGCAGATCCCACGCCCGCGCGGCGATGTCGCGGTCGGCGTCGGCCCCCTCCGAACGGGACTGCAGCAGGTCGAGCTTCACCGACGGCTCGTCGTCGAACGCGGCCCGGACCTGGCCGCCGCGGGCGTGCGGGCTCACCCACACGGCAGGCGCCAGCGGCCCGAACCCCAGCCAGGCCAGCTTCTTGCGCAGCTGTTCACGCACCGCCCGGTCGGACTCCGGGACCTGGTAGATCACCGTGTGCCAGATCCCGTCCCAGGGTGCGGTGGCGCGGCCGAAGATGCGCTCCCGCCCTTCGTCGAGCATCTCCCACGCCATGTCGGTGAGCGAGTACACCGTCTCCCGCCCCTGCCGCTCCGCCGCGAGCCAGCCTTCCTTGCGCAGCCGGGCGACGGCGACGCGCGTGGTCGGCTCCGGGACGTCGAAGCACCCGAGCAGGGCGACCAGCGCGCGCAGGCGCACCGCACCGCCGCGGTAGCGCAGGTAGTCGCCGAACAGGTCGAACACCAACGACCGTGCCCGCATCCGTGCCTCCCGCCCAAACATGTATCACTGATCTGACGCTCGTGGGAATTTAGCATCACTTCAGACGGTCAGCACGATCTTCCCGACGTGCTTGGCCTCGGCCTGGGCTTCGTGAGCTGCGGCGATCTGGTCGAAGGGGAACGTCTTCGCGACCGGCATCGAGATCTTGCCCCGCACCGCGAGGTCGAGGACCTGCCGCTGGTCCCCGCGGCTGTAACCCCGCGATCCCAGAATGGACAGGTGCTTGGTGAAGACGAGACCGAGGGGAAGCGCGGTCGTGTCGGTCAGCACGTCGGCCGCGGGGGTCGCCGCGAGCACGATCCGGCCGCCGAGGTCGGTGGCGCGGATGGCGAACCGGACGAGCTCCTCCGAGCCGTAGGCGTCGAGCACGACATCGGCTCCGATGCGGCCACCGCAGAACGCGCGGATCCGCTCGACCGCGTCCGGATTGCGATGGTCGAGCACGATGTCGGCCCCCGCCGCCCGGATTTCGTCGTGCTTGTCCGCGGAGCGGGTCAGCCCGATCACGAGATTCGCCCCGGCGAGGCGCGCGAGCTGCATCGCGGCGACGCCCACGGAGCTCGCCGCGGCCGTCACCACGACGACGTCGCCGACGCCGGTCCGGGCCAGTTTCACCATGTGCTGCGCGGTGGCGTAGGCCCAGAGGATCGGGGCCAGCTCCGTGAAGGCCGGCCCGTCCGCGGGGACCACCAGGACGTCGCCGGACTGCGCGGTCACGTACTCGGCGTTGCACCCGAAACGGGTGTGACCGGGTAACTCGACTCCGATGCAGAGCCCTCCGTCACCGCGGTCGCAATACACGCACCGCCCGCACGCCGGAGCGGCCAGGAGCACCACCCGCTCGCCGACAGCCCGGTCCGACACACCTTCGCCGAGCGCCACGATCTCACCCGCACCCTCACGGCCCAGCTGGAACGGGAGCGAGGGAGCGGGCCGCCCGGGCACCTGGGGAGCGTGACCGGACCGCCACCGGATGTCCCAGCCGTTGACCGCCATCGCCCGCATCCGGATCAGAATCTCCCCCGGACCCGGCGACGGTGTGGGGACCTCCTCGTACCGAAGCACCTCCGGACCGCCGTACTCGTACAACCGTACGGCGTGCATCGTCGCGGGAATCGCTGCCGGCGCCTCGATCACGGTCGCCGGGGATGTCGTCATCTCTGCTCCTCGATAGCTTCGCCGGCGATCTCACCATTCGCGACGGCGCGCCGCCCACGTTAGGGCGCGATCAACGGCCCCCGCCAATATTCTGCGAGAAGTGGCTATCCGGCTGCCAGATCCGGATAACCGGCGTTACGTGCGAAGTGCGGTCGCGCCCCACTCGTGCGCCAAAGCGGCCGCCTCGCCGCGAGAGCCGACGCCGAGCTTGTCGAGGATGTTCGCCACGTGGAACTTCACGGTGGATTCGCTGATGTGCAATTCGCGGGCGATGTCCCGGTTGCGCCGGCCGAGCGCCAGCTGACCGAGTACCTCCAGCTCCCGCGCGCCCAGCACCGTCAGCGGGTCCTCGCGCGGGGTGTCCGGCGGTCCGAGCGGGACGCCGACCGTCACCGCCGTACCCCAGCCCGGCACCGAGTCCACCTCCAGCCGTCCGCCCAGAGGGCCCAGTCGTTCCCCGACCCGGCGCGCGTCGAGAGCACCTCGGGACAGCGCGCCGGGGCCGTCGTCCCGCACGGTGGCGCGCAGTTCGGCCGCATCGATCTTCCAGCCGACATGGATCCGCCGCACCTGCCGCTGGTCGTCCAGCATCGTGTGCACGACGGCCCGGACCACCGCGCGGGCCGTGGCGGCGACGTCGGCGGGCAGTACCCGGTCCACGCCTTCCTCCGCGCCGGGCGTACCCAGTTCGAGCTGCACGCCGCGGGGGCGCAGGACGCGGCTCAGCGACTTGGCCAGCCGGTCGAACGCCTCGCCGACCCGCTCCTCGGCCATCGCATGGTCCAGTTCAGCCCGGGAACGCAGCGCGTCCAGCGCGGTGACGGCGAGGTCGACGGCGCGGGTCCGGGCGTCCCCGTCGTCCAGCGAACGGTCCCGCAGGACGCCGAGCAGGGCGGTCAGCGCGGCCCCGTGCGCGTCGCCGAGGTCGGAGATGGCCAGTGCGCGGGCCGCCGCGGCCGCCCGTGACAAGGCCAGCCATTCGGGCACGGCCTCGTTCCGCAGGCCCTCCCGATGGGCGGTCACCATGTCCCACAGCGCCAGGGCGGCCACCTGGTGCTCCTCCGGCACCGGGGTGTCCTCGGTCAGTACGAGGACCAGCAGCGCACCCTGCTCGGCGGCGTCGCTGGCCAGGGCCAGCACCGGCACCTCGACGCCCGCCATAGTGGCCCGGCCCTGCCAGGTGCCTCGTGCGGGCATCAGCGGCCGGATCGCGGCGAGGTCGGCGGTCGTGACGGACGACCCCGGCGCGCCGGGCGACACGCCGTGGGTCTTGAACGGCGCGAAGGGACAGTTGGCGGCCAGCTGGGAAAGCGTCCGGTGGGGAATCGCCTCGGCGAACGAGGCGGACAGCAGCGCCTGGGTCTCGCTCAGCGGCGCCCGGATCACCTCGACAGCCGACATCAGGTCCATGGGGTCGAGCGTAGACGGCGCGGCGCACGGTCCGCCTGTTCTTCCGGCCAGGTCGAACTGGCCGAACGGATGGCCAGGGTGGAGCCGGTCGGTGTCCAAACTGGAGTCATCACCGGATCGAGGGAGTGCGAAATGAAGGCAATCGTTTACGGGGAGTACGGCGGCCCGGAGGTCCTACGGCTGGAGGACATCGAGGAGCCGCACGCCGGGCCCGGTCAGGTGCGGCTGAAGGTCGTGGCCGCCGGCGTCAACCCGGTGGACTACAAGATCCGCCGGGGCTGGATGCCGGACATGGCGCCCGCGTCCCTGCCGGCGATCCCCGGCGTGGAAGCGGCCGGCGTGGTCGACGAGGTCGGGCCGGGCGTCACCGGCGTCGAGGTGGGCGACGAGGTACTGGCCCCGACCGTGACCGGCTCCTACGCCGAGTACGCACTGGCCGACGACTTCGCCCGCAAGCCGGCCGGCCTCGGCTGGGAGACCGCCGCCGCGCTGCCGGTGGCCCTGGAGACCGCGGACCGCGTGCTCGACACCCTCATGGCGGCAGACGGGGAGACACTGCTGGTCCACGGCGCGGCCGGCCCGGTCGGCGCGTTCGGCGTCCAGCTCGCGGTGGCCCGCGGCGTCACCGTCCTCGGCACCGCGTCGCCGCGCAACCACGACTACCTGCGCTCGCTCGGCGCGTACCCGGTCACCTACGGCGACGGCCTCGCCGACCGGGTCCGGGCCCTCGCACCGCACGGCATCGACGCGGTCTTCGACGCCGCCGGGCAGGACGCCCTCGACGTGTCGATCGAGCTGCGCGGCAGCACCGACCGGATCGTGACGATCACCGACCTGCGCGCCTTCGACCTGGGCATCGTGTTCTCCGGCGAAAGCCGGCGGTTCGGAGCGCAGCTCGCCGAGTACGCCCAGCTCGTCGCGGACGACGCGCTCAGCGTCCGCATCGCCGCGACCTTCGCACTGGCCGACGCCGCCCTGGCCCACGAGCTGAGCGAAACCGTCCACGCGGGCGGGAAAGTGGTCCTCATCCCGTAGCAAACGGGGCCGGCCGCCGCCGCACCACAACGTCCCCGCATACCGATGGAGGAACCATGCTCACCCTCAAGAACCTCGACGACTCCACCCCGTTCGTCGGCCAGCACGACGTGCAGACCGGATCGGTCACCATCATCAACACGTTCGTCGCACCCGAAGGCAAGACCGACGAAGTCCTGGCCGCATGGGCGGCCGACGCTCAGTACATGAAGGACACGGGGAACCTCCTCGCGGTGCAGCTGTACCACGGCATCGGCGGCAGCCGGCTGTTCACGAACGTTGCGGTCTGGAAGTCCCCCGCAGCCCTGCGGGCCGCGTTCACCACGCCGGAATTCGCCAAGCACACCGAGCAGTACCCGGACGGCACCCTCGCCTACCCGCACCTGTACCGAAAGGTCGCCGTCGAGGGCATCTGCGAAGGCGAATGACGGTTACCATCCGGTTCTGAGCCTGGTCGGCTCACACTCCGCACATCGGGGCGGGGTCGGCCGCGCCGCATACGCAGGTCGTAGCCGACGGTCTTGGAGCGCCGGGCGCGGAGCCTGCGGCGGATCGGCTCGCACCGCGGCGCGGCCCAGCCGTGGGCAAGCAATGTGACCACTCAAGCCAACGTGGCTGCCGCCAGGCCGGGTGGCCGTCCTGCCAGCCCCATTTTGCCCCGGAGAGAACGGCCCTCCCACACGCCGGCGTCGGCGTGTGGTGCGCCCTATGTCGTACTGCCTTGCGGCTTAACCGGGGTACGAAGGTCGGTTGCGCGGGCCGGTGCCGGTCGATCACTCGTGTCCGTCTCCAGCGACTACTTCCGCACCAAGTGAAATAGCGGAGATCAGCCGCGACGTAAAAGTTTCACGAGCTTGATCACCGCATCGGCAACAAGGTAGGTGCCGAACAGCGATGCCAGGATGACGGCGCCCAGTTCCAACGCTCCCAGCACCCGATTCGGCGTCTGGATGGCCACCGGGAAGCGCGCCCACCAGTAGATCGTCAGCATCAGGACGGCGACGACCACCCGGGTCACCAGCAGCGGCGTCGAGGTGCCCATGGCGTCGTTCGAGTCGATGTCCGACCGCGCCGAGGCCTCGAATTTCTTCGCGCTCGCGGCGAAGTCGGTGTTCGCTGCCGTAGTCTTGATCTTCCAAGCCTCATACGCATCGACGACGTTGCTGTACAGATCGCTGGTCGCCTTCGTGCCGACGATCTCGATATGCGCCAATGCGTCGAGCATCTTGTCGCGGAGCTTCCGATGGTCCTCGACTGTCTCGCAACGCGGTATTTTCGCCAGGCACGAAAACCCACGCGCGTAGGCCTCCCGCATGAGGTCCTGACTTTTCGCTCGCTTGCCCTGATAGGCGGTGACCATCGGCGCGACCACGGTGCCGGTCAGCCCGATGGCCGCACCCAACAGCGCTGCGGCTGCTGCGTCCATCAGCACCTCCCGGCCGCGTCGATCTGGTGATCATTAGTCGCTCCTGAGCCCGCTGGCGTTTCACGGAGCCAGACTGCGGCGTCATCGGCCCCGCTCTCGTCGGCAGACACCTGCGCCACTAGGTCGTGTTTCGTAGAGCGTCGATGTTGTGGCGTGTCGGTGATCGATAGCTGAAGAGGTCTCCGGTAGCGGCAGTGAGGCGGCATGACCTGACGACGTGCAGTGGGCGGTGCCTGGATCATCCGGCGCGCGTTGTTCAACGCTTCGAGAAACCGGTCGGCTTATAGCCCCGTCGGAGCAGCGAAGTCGAGGTCACCAGAGAACCGGGTATCGGCGAAGTACCCCTAGCGGAACGCGTTGCCGCCCTTGAGGACGAGCCGGTCGCTCGTGAGCGGGTCATCGCCATGCAGGCCAGCCAGCAGCCACCCGTACAGGTAGTCGCGCTGCACGTCGGCCGCATGCACCCCCAGGAGCTCGCTGGTGGCGTCGATTTCATCCCGGTCGATCACCCGGGGATTTTCCTACCTCCGCTCCCTGCCCGCCAGTCGACTACAGCCCTGTGTCGGGCGAATAGTCCCCGGTCGGAGACGCGTTGCGATCGCTTCTGCGAATTGCGGGAGGCCGGACCGGGCTCCGGTCAGAGCAGGCCTTGGCCGCGGGCGTTGGCGATGAGCTGGGCCCGGTTGCGGGCGGCGAGTTTGTGCATCACCGTGCGCAGGTAGGTCTTGACGGTGTTGATCGACAGGTTCAGCTCGGTGCCGATCTCGGGGTTGGTGTGCCCGGCCGCGACGAGCCGAAGTACGTCGTACTCGCGAGCGGTGACCGGCGTGGTGACGGAGGCGGGCGTGCCGTCGTGGAAGGCACCGGTGCGGGCGACGCTGCGGATCGCGTCCCGGATGGCCGTGCTGCCCGCGTGTTTCACCAGGATGCCGCAGGCGCCGGCGGCCAGGGTCGGCGCCACGGCGGCGTGTTCAGGGAACGCGGTGAACAGCAGGATGCGGCTCTCCGGGCTGACCCGGTGCAGTTCGGGCACGACGTCGGCGGCGAGGCAGTCGGGCAGCCGCAGGTCGAGCAGCACGACGTCGGGTCGTTCCTCGGCGCAGACAGTGACCGCGGCGGCGCCGGTGCCCGCGCGGCCGACGACGACCATGTCGGGGTAGCGCTGCAGCTGGGCGGCCACGCCGTCGTGGACCACCGGGTGGTCGTCCACGATCACGATGCGGGTCAGCACGGCAGCCGTGCCCGCCAGATCGTGCCACCGTCCGGATCGGACACCACCCGCACCGAACCGCCCAGCCGGGCCAGCGCTTCGCCGGTGCTGGTGAGGCCGAGCCCCGGTGTGTGGCCCGGGCCGAGACCGACACCGTCGTCGTGCACCGCGATCGTCAGCCAGGGATCGCGTCGCTGCACCGAGACCGTGACGGCGCCGGCGTGGGCGTGTTTTTCGACGTTCAGCAGAGCTTCGCGGACCGCGGTGAGCAGGACGTCCGATCGGGACGGGGCGAGTTCGGGCGGGTCTTCGTCGAGGATGACGAGTTCCGCGGGCAGGCCGGTGCGGTCGGCGAAAGCCGCGCAGTCGGCGCGCAGGGCGACCCCGAGCGCGAGCGCGGCCGGCGACGAGCGCAGCGTGCGCAACGAATCGCGCAGCGCGGTGGTCGCTTCCGCGGCCTGCGTCTGCAGCCGCTCGAGCCGGGCACGCAGTTCGGGGTCCGTCTTCGTGACCTCGGCGAGGTCGGCCATGCCGGACCCGATGGCGAACAACAACGCTCCGACGCTGTCGTGCAGGTCCGCCGCCATCCGCCGGCGCTCCTCGTGGACCGCGATCTCCCGGCTCAGGCGAGCGCGTTCGGCCACCGAAACCGCCAGCGCGGCCTGGGCCGCGACCGCCGAGGCGTGGTCGATGTCGCGGTCGCCGAACGTCCCGTCCTCCCGCGGGCCGAGGGCGAGGACACCCAGGGCTTCCCCGTCGCGCAGCAGCGGGACGGCCAGCACGCGCCGCACCTTTTCTCCTGCCATGTGCCGGTCGAAGTCGTGGGTGATTTCCTGGCTGCCGAAGTAGTCGTCCACCCACTCCGCGCGCCCGGCCTGGAACACCTTGCCGGTCAGGCCCGTGTTGGGCGGCACCTGGAGGGCGCGGAGCACGCCGGTCCAGTCGCCGGTGACCTGTTCGAGCGTCAGCACGCCGTCCGCGTCCGGACAGGCCGTCCACGCGACCTCCGAACCGTCGGCGAGCAGCGCCAAGGCGCGACGCAGCGCCTCGCCACGATCCAGCGCCGCGAGCAGGTCCGCGTACTGCTCCCCGAGCTCGAGGAGGGGGTGCGCCCGCATGTCCACATCAAACACTTCCCCCACCGGCCCTGTCACGGGTCGCTACACCCGTTCGGGTGTGCCGGGGTGGCGCCGGGTCTGTCAGGGTCCGGTCGCTCTCATCGGTGCGAGGAACGAGGCCACCAGTGCTTGACGTGACGATCGAACACGACGTGCCGGCCACCATGCGCGACGGCGTCGTGCTGCGGGCCGACGTGTACCGGCCCTCGGCCGAGGGGCCGTGGCCGGTGCTGCTGGCCCGGCTGCCCTATGGCAAGAACCAGTCGTTGCTCGCCGCCGTGATGGACCCGGTCGGCAAGGCGCGGCGTGGCTTCATCGTCGTCGTCCAGGACACCAGGGGCCGCTTCGCCTCCGACGGCGAGTGGGAGCCGTGGACGCACGAGACGGACGACGGCTACGACACCGTCCGCTGGGCCGCCGCGCTCCCCGGGTCGAACGGATCGGTCGGGATGTACGGGCCCAGCTACCTCGGCAACACCCAGTGGATGGCCGCGCTCGCCAAGCCGCCGGAGCTGAAGGCGATCTCGCCGATGGTCACCTGGGCCGAGCCCGACGACGGGCTCTTCGCCCGCGGCGGGGCGCAGGAACTCGGGATCACCGTGCCCTGGTCGCTCATGCAGGGCATCGACACGCTGCTGCGCCGGCACGCCGACGACCCGATGGCCCAGGGACAGGCACTCATGGCCCTGGTCGGCGACACCGACGCGGTCGCGAACAGCACGTATTGGGAGCTGCCCGCCGGCCGCCACCCCGTCTTCGAACGGCACGGCATCCCGGAACTCGGCTTCGAACGCTCCCGCCGGGAACCCGAGTGGAGCGCGAACTGCCGCGTCGCCGGGCGACAGGCGGAAGTGGACCTGCCGAGCCTGCATTCCGGCGGCTGGTACGACATCTTCTGCCAGGGCACCCTCGACAACTACACGGCAATGCACGCGGCCGGCCGGACGGCGAACCTGATCATGGGCCCCTGGTCCCACACCGGGACCCTGGGGTACCTGGGCGACGTCAACTTCGGGCTGGCCGCGAGCACCGAACTCCTCGGCTTCCGCGGCCGGTTCGCCGACGTCGAACTCCGCTGGCTCCGCCAGTGGCTCGCACCGGACGACGCGGAGTCACCGCAGCCGGAGCTGCCGCCGGTCCTGCTGTTCGTCATGGGGATCAACCAGTGGCGCGAGGAGCAGGAGTGGCCACTCGCCCGCGCCGTCGACACCGGCCTGTTCCTGCGCGCGGGCAACCACCTCGCCTTCGAAGCCCCGGACGCCGGGGAAGGGACCGACGCGTTCGTCTACGACCCCGCCGACCCGGTACCGACCACCGGCGGCGCACTGCTGATGTCGAACGAATTCCCGGCCGGTCCCTTCGACCAGGCCGAGGTCGAAGCCCGACCGGACGTCCTGGCCTACACGAGCGACCCGCTCGCCGAGGACCTCGAAGTCACCGGCCGCGTCCGGGCCCACCTCACCGCCGCGACCGACGCCCCGACGACCGACTGGGTCGTCCGCCTCTGCGACGTCGACACCCAGGGCGTGTCGCGGAACATCGCCGACGGGATCGTGCGCGCGGTGGCGACGCCGGGTGAGTTCACCGAGCAGGTCGTCGACCTGTGGTCCACCAGCTACGTGTTCCGCGCCGGGCACCGCATCCGCGTGCAGGTCACTTCCAGCAACTTCCCCCGATGGGACCGCAACCTCAACACCGGGGACGGCCTGCGATCGCAAGCCGCCCACCAGGAAATCGCCCACGACGCGGCGCGGCTCTCCCGCATCGTGCTCCCCGTGATCCCGGCTTCCGCGGAAGGTCAGGCGTGAACGGCAGTTACGCCTCCGGCACTTCCGACGTGCCCTTGCTCGGCGACACCATCGGGGACAACTTCGACCGCACGGTCGCCGCGGACCCGGATCGCGAGGCCCTGGTCGAGGTGCCGACGGGACGGCGGTGGACCTACGCGCAGCTGGGCGACGAGGTCGACGCCCTCGCTCTGGGGCTGCTGGAGGCCGGAGTCGCCAAGGGAGACCGGGTCGGCATCTGGGCGCCGAACACGGCCGAGTGGACGCTTCTGCAGTACGCGACCGCGAAGATCGGCGCCATCCTGGTCACCATCAACCCGAGCTACCGGACGCACGAACTCGAGTACGTGCTGAAGCAGGCCGGGATCTCGGTGCTGGTGTCGGCACGCGAGTTCAAGACCTCCGACTACGCCGGGATGATCGAAGAGGTCCGCGGGAACTGTGCAGAGCTGCGTTCGGTGGTGCTGATCGGGACGCCGGAGTGGGACGGGCTGCTGGCGGCCGGTCGACGCGGGGACGCGGCCCGGCTGGCGAAGGCGCAGGCCGCGCTGTCCCCGGACGATCCGATCAACATCCAGTACACCTCCGGGACGACCGGCTTCCCCAAGGGCGCGACGCTGTCGCACCACAACATCCTCAACAACGGCTACTTCGTCGGCGAACTCTGCGGCTACACGGCCGACGACCGGGTGTGCATCCCGGTGCCGTTCTACCACTGCTTCGGCATGGTGATGGGCAACCTGGCCTGCACCTCCCACGGCGCCACGATGGTCATCCCGGCGCAGGGCTTCGACTCGAAGTCCACTCTGGACGCGGTGGAGCGGGAGCGGTGCACGTCGCTCTACGGAGTGCCGACGATGTTCATCGCCGAACTCAACCACCCGGACTTCGCGGACTACGACCTGACGAGCCTGCGCACCGGGATCATGGCCGGGTCACCGTGCCCGGTCGAGGTGATGAAGCAGGTCGTGTCCCGGATGGGCATGGAGCAGGTCACCATCTGCTACGGCATGACCGAAACCAGCCCCGTCTCGACCCAGACCCGCGTAGACGACTCGCTCGAACTGCGCGTCTCGACCGTCGGGCGAGTGCACCCGCACCTGGAGGTCAAGCTGGTCGACCCGGCCACCGGCCTGACCGTGCCCCGCGGCGAAGCGGGCGAACTGTGCACCCGCGGCTACTCGGTGATGCTCGGCTACTGGAACGACCCGGAGAAGACCGCCGAGGTGATCGACGCCGCACGCTGGATGCACACCGGCGACCTCGGAGTCATGGACGCAGACGGGTACGTCAACATCACCGGCCGGATCAAGGACATGGTCATCCGCGGCGGCGAGAACATCTACCCCCGCGAGATCGAGGAATTCCTCTACACCCACCCCGACATCGTCGACGCCCAGGTCATCGGCGTCCCCGACGTCAAATACGGCGAAGAGCTCTGCGCCTGGGTCAAGCTCCGCGATCGCGCCGGCGAGGTGACGGCCGAGAGCCTGCGCGCGTTCGCCACCGGGAAACTCGCGCACTACAAGATCCCGCGGTACGTCCTGGTCGTCGACGAGTTCCCGATGACCGTCACCGGCAAGGTCCGCAAGATCGAAATGCGGGAGAAATCCATCCGGCTCCTCGACCTCCGCGAAGCCGCGATCACGGCTTAGCCGGCTGCCTACGGCGTCCGATGAGAACGTCGAAAGCTTCGCCGCGGTGGGCCGCGAAGAGATCGAGGGCGGTGTCCCGATCGCGGGCGCGCAGGGCGTCGGAGAGTTGCCGGTGTTCGGCCGGGACGCAGGTGAGGTAGCCCTCGGACTCGACGCCGATGCGGGTCAGCAGGAACAAATACACCTGGGACCGGATCGCCTGCCACGCCTCGTTCAGCCGCCGGTGCCCCGATGCGGCGTAGACGGCGTCGTGGAAGTCGATGTCGCAGCCCACCATCTCATGCTCGTCCCGCGCCCGCTCCATCCGCTCCACAACCTGATCGATCGCCGTCAACTCGGCGTCCGTAGCGGTGGCGATCACCAGCCGGACCGCGAGCTGTTCCAGCGCCGCACGCAGGCTGTCGAGCTCGGCGACGTCCTCATCGGACAACGTCGTCACCGTCGCACCACGATGCCATTCACTGCGAACCAGACCCTCACGTTCCAACCGGAGCAGAGCCTCCCGGACCGGACCACGGCTCACACCCAACGCCGCCGACAGCTCGACTTCGCGCAACTGCGCACCAGGCGGGTAAGCACCACCGAAGATGGCGTCCCGGACCCGATCGGCAACCTCGTCGGCCAACCCCCGACGACGCGCGGGTACCACCCCACCCGGTCCACTCATCGCCGTCCTCCCTCTCGCAACGTTCCCCTTCAGCATGACCGTCGCCCACGGCCGCCGGCCGTGCGGGGGCTCACACCCGGATCACTTGCGCTCACTTGTCACAATGTTAACATTACGACAAGAGCCAGGCCACCGGAAGGGACCACCACGAAAATGACCGTCCTCGACTCACCCATCCCCCGCTTCCACCTCGCCATGCCCGTCGACGACCTGGCCGCCGCCCGCACCTTCTACGGCGACGTGCTCGGCCTGGCCCAGGGCCGCAGCGCCGAGACGTGGATCGACTGGAACCTGCGCGGCCACCAGTTCGTCACCCACCTCGCGCCGGCGCGGCCCGAGCGGATCCACAACCCGGTCGACGGACACGACGTGCCCGTCCCCCACTTCGGCCTGATCCTCACCGTGCCGCAGTTCCAGGAACTGGCCGACCGGCTGCGCGCCGCGAACACCGAGTTCGTCATCGAGCCCTACGTCCGCTTCGAGGGGCAAACCGGCGAACAGTGGACGATGTTCCTGCTCGACCCGGCCGGCAATGCCCTGGAGTTCAAGGCCTTCGCCGACGACTCCCAGGTCTTCGCCGCCTGAACACCCCAGGAGAACAATCATGAACGTGTTCGTCATCGGAGCCGCCGGAGGCATCGGAAACCGCCTCGCCCGGCTCCTCACCGCCCGCGGCGACACCGTCACCGGCATGCATCGCAACCCCGCTCAGGCGGAAACCGTGCGCGACACCGGCGCCCGCCCGCTCAGCGGCGATCTCATCGAGGACACCGTGGACCAGCTCGCGGAGAAGATCAGCGGCCACGACGCCGTCGTGTTCTCCGCCGGCGCCCACGGAACCGGCATGGACAAGACCACGCTGATCGACGGCCACGGCCTCGAAAAAGCCGCCACCGCGGCCGCGCAGGCCGGAGTATCCCGGTTCGTCCTCGTCTCCGTGTTCCCGGACGCGTTGCGCGGCAACGACACCAGCGAGGGCTTCGAGCACTACGTCAAGGTCAAGAAGACCGCCGAGGTGTTCCTGACCCACACCGACCTGGACTGGATCATCGTCCGCCCCGGCACCCTCCTCGACGAACCCGGCACCGGTCGCGTCACCGCCGGACCCGCCATCGAATACGGCGACATCCACCGAGACGACGTCGCCGCATTCATCGATGCAGCCCTGCACGAGCCCGCTCTCCGGCGGGTCATCGTCGAAGTCACCGCCGGAGACACCCCGATCGCCGAGGCTATCGACCGGTTGGCTACTGCGCGAACAGCGCGTTGACCTGCTGATTCGCCGCCTTGAGCGAGTCCGGCTCGGCGGTGAGGCTCATGATCGCGTCCATCGCCGGGTTCATCACCGCCTGCAGCTCGGTCCAGTGCTGCGCCACCGGGGCCAGGTGCGTACTGTTCTCGTCGATCGGCACCTGGAATGACGCTGTGTCGATGCCCTGCTTGGCGAAGGCGTCCTTCGAGACCTGTGCCGAGGACTCCACCGCGGGGAAGGCGACCCCTTCGGCCGCGGTCAGGTCCTGGCAGGCTTTGGAGCCAAGGAACGCCACCAGTTTCTTGGCTTCGTCAGGGTGCCGGGTTCCGGCCGCGATGTTGTCCGCGAGCCCGTTGAACATCGAAGCGCGCTGACCGTTCGGGCCGGCCGGCACCGGGGCGATCGTCGTCTTCACGCCCTTCATCTGGAAATAGGTCTTCGTGTTCCAGCTGCCCTCGGTGACCATCGCGTACTTGCCCGCGCCGTAGTTGTCGGGCTGGCGCCCCACCTTGCCGCCGCCGGCCACCTGGAGCGTCGGCAGGTACCCCTTCTTCGCCAAGGACTGGAACCACCCGATCGTCTCGAGGAACTTCGGATCGCCGTAGTTCCACCGGGTGCCCCACGGGTTCTTGTCGGAGTGGGTCCAGCCGTCACTGAAGGCGTACTGGCTCCATTCCGTCTGCCCGAACCCCCCGCCGGAAGCGTTGAGGCCCAGGCCGTACACCGCGACGTTCGCCTTGTCGAAGCCGGGCTGGTCGCCGCGGACGCCCTTCTTGTCGACCGTCAGGTGCGCGATCGTCTTCTCGAACGTCCCACCGTCCCGCGGATTCCAGGCCATCGTATTCAACTGCTGGGCCGTGATCCCGGCGTCGTCGAGCATCTTCTGGTTCGCAAAGACCGCGACGGTGTCGTAGTCCTTCGGAAGGCCGTAGCGCTTGCCGTCTTGGCCGACCCACAGGTCGGCCAGGCCCTTGCGGTAGCTCGACAGGTCCACCTGCTTCGACTCGACGACGTCGTCGATGGGCATGATCTGGTTCTGGCTCGCCAGCTCCGGGTAGTGGTTCAGGTGCGAGACGAACACATCCGGGCCTTCACCGGACACCAGACCCGCGGTGAGCGTGGTCCAGTAGTCGTCCCACCCGTACTGGGTGATCTTGACCCCGATGCCCGGGTTCGCTTTGCTGAAGGCATCCGCGCACTTCTGGTACCCGGGCTGCTGCGCCGAATCCCAGATCCAGTAGTTCAGGGTGACGTCTCCGGAGCTGCCCGCCGTGCTCGAGCAGCCGGCCAGGACCAGGGCGCTCGCCGCGGCGGCGGCGACGAACCGGCTTCGTTGCCACTTCATCGGGGGTTCCTTTCCGCCGGGCTACTTCAGCCCGGTCGAGCCGATCGAGCTGATGACGCGTCTGCCGAGCAGGGCGAAGAGCACGAGGATGGGAAGGGCGGAGACCAGGGTCGCCGCCATGAGGCCGGCCCAGTCCGGATTTCCCTGGGGCGTCTGGGACCGGAACACGCCGAGCGCGACCGTGAGCACGCGCACGTCGTCGGCCTTGCCGACCAGCAGCGGCCAGAAGTAGTCGTTCCAGGAGGTGATGTACGTGAGAATGGCCAATGTGGACAGTGGGGCGGAGCTCATCGGGAGGATGAGCCGGAAGAAGATGCGGGGGCGGCCCGCGCCGTCGAGGATCGCGGCTTCTTCGAGCTCCCGCGGGATCGCGAGGAAGAACTGGCGCAGGAAGAACACCGCGAACGGCGCCATCAGCAGCGTCGGCAGGACGATGCCGAGGAAGGTGTTCAACAGCCCCAGGTCCCGCATGAGGACGAAGTTCGGCAGGATGGTGAAGATCGGCGGCACCATCATGGCGGAGAGGAAGAGGAAGAACACGGCATTGCGCCCCGGCCACCGCAACCGGGCGAACGCGTAGGCCGCCATGGCGCTGAAGAACGTCTGGAACACCGTGGTGGAGGTCGCGACGATCACGGAGTTGCGGAGGTAGAGCCAGAAGTGCAGCGAAGCACCCGAGCCGCCGTCGGCTCGGGCCTCGGCGGGTGTGGCCAGCCCGAGGACCCGTTTCCAGCCGCCCAGGCTGAAGTCGGCCGGGAGCAGGTTGCCGCTGTTGGCCGCCAGGGCGCCGTTGCTCGAGAACGACGTCCGCAGCATCCAGTAGAAGGGGAACAACGTCACCAGCAGGACCAGGCCGAGGACGGCCCACGCGATCGTCCGGCCGATCCCGCGCGGCCTGCGCACCGGCGTCGACGCGTCGGGGGCCGCGACGGAAGCCCGCGGCAGCACCGTGGTCATGGCTCGCTCCTCACGCCAGGTCCGACTGGCCGGCCCGGGTGAGCCGCAGTTGCAGGAGGCTCACCACGGCGAGGACGACGAACAGCACGACCGACACGGCCGAGGCGTAGCCGAACTTGAACCGGCCGAAGGCGAGTTCGTAGATGTAGTAGTAGAGGACGCGGGTCGAGTTGACCGGACCGCCCTGGGTGGTGACGGCGACGGTGTCGAACGTCTGGAACGAGCCGACCACACTGACGACGAGGACCAGTGCCAGCACCGGGCGCAGCAGCGGGAGCGTGACGCGCCAGAACATCTTCGCCTCGGTTGCCCCGTCGATCGCCGCGGCCTCGTAAACGGTCTTGGGGATCGTCTGCAGCCCGGCGAAGATGAGCAGGGCGGTGTAGCCCAGGTGCCGCCAGACGTTGACCAGCGCAATCGTCGGGATGGCCAGCGCCTGGTCGCCGAAGAACGCCATCCGCGACAGGCCCAGCCAGTCCAGTACCTGGTTCCCGATGCCGAGCTGGTAGTCGAGGATCCAGAACCAGACGAGGGCGACGATCACGTTCGCCACCAGGTACGGCGTGAGGATCAAGCCACGGATCACCATGGACCGCGTCAGCCGGTGCATGAGCACCGCGATCCCCAGCGCGAGGACGGTCTGCACGCCGATGTTGATCACGACGTACTCGAGGGTGACCCACAGGGCGTTCCAGAAGACCGGGTCGGCGGCGAGCTGCCGGTAGTTGCCGGCCCCGACGAACTTCCCGGGCTGGAAAACGCTGAAGTCGGTGAAACTGTAGAAGAGCCCGCGCGCCGCGGGGACGAGGGTGAAGGCGAGCAGGCCCACCGCGGCGGGCGCGACGAACAGCCAGGCGGCGCGCGTTTCCCGGGCCGGCAGGAACTTCACCTCCGCCTCCTCAGTGCTCGGCGATCACGTGGATCAGCTGCAGCTGTTCCGGCTGCAGCGCGGGTGCCTGGAAGCCGGCCGTGGCCAGTGCGGCGCCGGACAACGTCAGCGGCCGGTCCGCCCAGCCCGGGAACGCGGGCAGCCCGTGCCGTCGCGGCCGCTCGACGGCGGACAGGAACCGCACGGTGTACCGGGTTCCGGCGTCCAGCATGGGCAGCCGGACGCGTCCGGGCGGGGCCCAGGCGCCGGTCTGCAGGGCGACGAACGCGAAGAGCGCTTCGGCGCGATCCTGGGCGACGACGCCGTGGAGCCAGTGCGCCGGGTCCGGGTGATCGCCGCGGACGACGGTGCCACTGTGCAGGAGCGGCCGGAACTGCTTGTGCAGCGCGATCCAGGCCGTGAGTTCGGCGAGTTCGGTCTCGCTCGCCGACGTCAGGTCCCACTCCATGCCGAAGTGACCGAAGAACGCAGTGCCGGCGCGGAAGTCGAGGGTGTGCGTGCGGCCGGTGGTGTGCGCCGTCGGCGCGCCGACGTGCGAGCCGAGCATTTCCGGGGGTAGGAGCAAACCGGTCCAGCGCTGGATGTGCTGCCGCTCGAGCGCGTCCAGGCAGTCGCTGGCCCAGATCCGTTCCGTCCGGGCGAGGATCTCGAGATCGGCGCGCCCACCGCCCGACGAACAGGACTCGATCTCGAGGCCCGGGTGCTTCGCGCGGAGCTCGTCCAGCAGCCGGTAGAGTGCTCGGGTCTGGTCGTGCACTCCGGCCGTGCCGCTCGCGGTGTGCCCGGCGTCGACAAGATCGCGGTTGTGGTCCCACTTGAGGTAGCCGACGCCGTTCTCGGTGACCAGTGCGTCCAGGCGTTCCAGCACGTAGGCATAGGCGTCCGGCCGGGAGATGTCCAGCACCTGCTGGTGCCGCGCCTCCGGCGGGAGCCGCGCGTCCGGCCGGAGGATCCATTCCGGGTGCGTGCGGGCGAGGTCGGAGTCCGGGTTGATCATCTCGGGTTCGACCCAGAGCCCGAACTGCATGCCGAGCGAGCGGACGTGGTCGGCGATCGGGCGCAGGCCGTCCGGCCACACCTGTTCGTCGACGAACCAGTCACCCAACCCCGCGTTGTCGGCCCGGCGGCCGCGGAACCAGCCGTCGTCGAGTGTGAACCGTTCCGCGCCGACCTGCGCGGCCAGCTCAGCGAGCTCGCGCAGTTTCGCCGGATCGTGGTCGAAGTAGACCGCCTCCCAGGTGTTGAGGGCGATCGGCCGCGGTGAACCGGGGTGCTCGAGCCGGCTCCGCAGGTCCGCGTGGAACCGCCCCGACAGAGCGTCCATGCCATCGCCGTGGGAACCCAGCAGCGTTGGACAGGCGTAGGACTCGCCCGGAGAGAGGATCATCTCGCCGGGAAGCAGGATCTCGCCGCCGGCGAGGATCGCGGTGCCCGCGGCGTCGCGCTCGGCGTAGGTGGTGTGGTTCCCGCTCCAGGCCGTGTGCACGCCCCAGACCTCGCCGCGGCGGAAGCCGAAGCCGGGCTCACCGGCGAGCATGAGCAGGGTCGCGTCGAGGCCGGTCCGGCCGCGGCGTCCGCTGCGCACGTAGGAGCCCAACGTGAACGGATGCCGTTGTGGGGCGCGCTCCCGCAGGTGCCGCCCGGAGAAGTCGAGCAGTTCGAGTGCGGTCGTCGGGACCGGCAGGTTGAGGGTCAGCGCGTCGAGGCCGTAGGCGTCCTCACCGATGTTCGTCACCGTCGCGCCCAGCCGCACCACCCCCGACGGCGAGAGCGCCACGCGCAGCTCGAGAGCCAGTCCGGCGGCAGCGTCCTGCGCGGCCGTGATCAGGGTGCCGTCCGCCGTCAGGTCCACCGCGGTCTTCGTGAACAGCGGGGAGAACGCGCGACCGGCGCGGCTGCCGGCGATGCCGGGTGTTCCCGACCAGCCGGTGGCTGCTTCGGCCAGGACGCCGACGGGGAGCGGGTCGTCGATGCTGTTGGAGACGACCGGCGGCCGGGCCGCGCGCACCAAGTCCCCCAGCTCGGCTTCGGTGGGCTGTCCGAGATCGGCGCCCCAGTACACGATGCGAGGCAGGCGGTCGCCGGTCGCGTCGAGCAGGAGGCTGGTGCCGGCGGCCGCCAGGTGGACCACGCCGGGACCCGCCGGTTCGTCGTTGCCTTCGGTGAACGTCATCGTCAGCACGCAGTTAGTTTCATCACAACACTAACGTGTGTCAAGGAGGCGATTTCGGCCTCATCTCCCCGCGACTTTGTTTCAGAAGTGACATAACGAGCCACTCCGGCGGGTAGGCTCGGCCGGTGAGTTCCGGAACCCGCGAAGGCCGGGCACAGACGGCAGCCCCCTGGCCACAGCTGCCCGAGGCCGCCCGTCAGGTGCTCCTCGAGGTGCTCGTCCACGGTCCCATCTCGCGCGCCGAGATCGCCGCGCGATTGCAGGTGTCGCGGCCGACACTGAGCCGGATCACGCGACAGCTCTTCGATGACGGCCTGCTGGCCGAAGGCGGGACGCAGCTGCGTTCGACGACCGGGCGCCCTTCGGAGCTGCTGCACGTCAACGGCGCCGCTCGGCACTTCTTCGGCGTGAAACTGACCGGCGACCACCTCTACGCCGTGGTCACCGACCTCAACGCCGAGGTGGTGGCGTCGGTCAACACTCCCCTGCGCTCGGCGGACGTCACCGAGGTCGTCGGCCAGATCGCCGAAGTCGCCTCGGCGCTGCGGACCACGTTCCCGGACCTGACCGCCGCGGGCGTGACGCTGGCCGGCACGGTGCGCGCGGGGTCGGTGCACGGATCCGCGTATCTGCACTGGTCCAATGTCCCGCTGGCCGACCTCGTCGCCGAGGCGACCGGCCTCCCCACCGCGGTGGACAACGACGTCCAGGCACTGACCGCCGCGGAGCACTGGTTCGGCGCCGGTGCCGGGCTGCGGGCCCTGGTCCTCGTCACGATCGGCGTCGGCATCGGTTGCGGCCTGGTGCTCAACGGCGAACTCGTCGAGGGCGCGCACGGCACCGCGGGGCGGGCCGCTCACCTCGTCGTCGACCAGTCCGGACCGGTGTGCGACCTCGGGCACCGCGGCTGCGCCGCCAGCTACCTCCTGAACGAGTCGATCGTGCGGGCACTCGGCGCCGCGGACTACGCCGACGCCGTCGCGCAGGCCCGGGCGGGCGAGCCCGCGGCGCGGCGGGTGTTCGGCGATGCCGGTTTCGCACTCGGCATCATCATCGGCACGGTCGCGAACCTCGTCGACCCGCAGAAGGTCGTGCCGACCGGCGACGGGTTGCCGCTGTACGAGGTGGCCGCCGATCGGGTGCGGGAAGGTATCGAGAAGTCCTACGAACCGGATCCCGCGCAGCTCGACCTCGACGTGCAGGCCTTCGACTTCGGCGAATGGGCGCGTTCCGGTGCCGCACTGGCCATCCGCGCCGCGCTCACCGGCCGCACCGTCACCGCCGGCTGATGCTTTACAACTCGATCGCGTGCAGCTAACGTCTTCCCCGCCTGAGAGCGCTTCCAAGTCGACCGTCCACAGTGGCCGGTCGATCGCCCTCAGGAGGTATCGTGCACAGATTCCTCGGCTACTGCGCACTTGTGCTCACCGCGCTGGTCGCCGTTCTCACCGTCCCCACGGCCGCGGCCGCCGCGGCGCCCGTGCGCATCATGGCGCTCGGCGATTCGATCACCGGCTCGCCGGGCTGCTGGCGCGCACTGCTCTGGCGGCACCTGCAGAGCACCGGACACACGAACACCGACTTCGTCGGAACGCTGCCGGCCCCTGGCTGCGGGTTCGCATACGACGGCGAAAACGAAGGCCACGGTGGCTACCTGGCCACCGGCATCGCCAACAACAACCAACTGCCCGGCTGGCTCGGCGCGACCCGGCCGGACATCGTGCTCATGCACCTCGGCACCAACGACATCTGGAGCAACATCGGCACCACGACGATCCTCGACGCCTACAGCCGCCTGCTCGGCCAGATGCGAGCGAGCAATCCCGCGATGAAGGTCCTCGTCGCGAAAATCCTCCCGATGAACCCGGCCAACTGTGCCGCCTGCGGCCGGCGCGTCGTCGATCTCGACAACGCCATCCCCGGCTGGGCCCAGGCACATTCGACGGCCGCATCCCCGATCACGGTCGTCGACCAGTGGACCGGGTTCAGCACCTCCGCCGACACCGTCGACGGCGTGCACCCGAACAGCACCACCGGAATCCAGAAGATGGAAAGCCGGTGGTATCCGGCGCTGACCGCGGCCCTGGGCGGTGGCAGCACGCCGACCGGCGCCACCGTGGTGGGCGGCCAATCCGGGCGGTGCCTCGACGTCACCGGTGCCGGCACGGCCAACGGGACCAAGCTCCAGCTCTGGGACTGCAACGGCCAGTCCAACCAGGCGTGGACGTTCGGCTCGGCCGGCGAGATCAGGGGCGGGAGCGGCCGCTGCCTCGACGCCGCCGGGCAAGGCACGTCACCGGGCACCGCGGTGGACATCTGGGACTGCACCGGCCAGGCCAACCAGCAGTGGACGCTCAACGCCGACGGCTCGATCACCGGACGGCAGTCCGGTCTCTGCCTCGACGCCAGTGGCCAGCAGACGGCCAACGGAACTCCGGTGGCGCTCTGGACCTGCAACGGGCAGGCGAACCAGCGCTGGTCCCGGCGCTGAGAAGATCGCACGCGGACCGGGCCCGCCCGGTCCGCGTGTCGTCGGGAGGTCAGCGCCGGCGCACCGGCCCGGTGCTCCCCCGGACCGCGAACACCGGAGTCGAGGCGCACGTGTCGACAGCTTTCTCACCGTCGATCTTCCGCCGCAGCACGGACACCGCCAGCGCACCGAACTCGGCGATCGGCCGTTGCACCGCGGACAACGCCGGGCGGACCAGCCGGCAGAGTACCGAGTCGTCCCACGCGACGATGGACAGGTCCGCCGGGACCCGGAGACCGAGCCCCTGCGCGGCCACCAGGCCACCCACCGCCATGACGTCGTTGTCGAACACCAGCGCGGTCGGGGGCCGCTTCGACTTCAGGACGCGGCGGGCCGTGTCCGCGCCGCCTTCCTCGCTGTAGTCGGCGTGAACCGTGCGCGCGTCCGCCAGGCCGAGGTGGCATGCCGCGGCCGCGAACGCATCCGTTCGGGTCCGTGTTTGCAGGAACGTCTCGGGACCGGCGACGCGGACCACGGACCGGTGGCCGAGGGCGGCCAGGTATTCGAGCACCCCCCGCATCGTCTGCCGGTCGTTCATCCACACCGAAGGCACGTCCAGCCGGTCCAGCGGACCGCCGAGCGCGACGGCGGGCAAGCCGATCGCGGCAAGCTCGTCCGGCCGGGTGTCGCCGATCCGGAGGTCGAGCAGGAAGACTCCGCCCACGGCCTGCTCGCGGTGCCAGCGCCGGTGGATTTCGAGCTCGGCGGAAGAGTTCGGCGCGGTCTGCATCAGCAGCGACACCGATCCCGGGGCCAGCTCTCGCTGGATCCCGGACATGAGGGCGCCGAAGAACGGCTCCCCGGCGAGCCCGGTCGCCGACCGGTTGACCACCATCCCCAGCGCCCGGGACCGGCGAACGTGGCGATGGGTTCCGCCGCCCGGCGTCCAGCCGAGCTGCCGGGCGATCTCGACGACCCGGTTGCGCGTCGCCTCGGAGACCCCACGGCGGCCGTTGAGCGCATAGGAGACGGCCCCTTGCGACACCCCGGCGTGCGCGGCGATTTCCCTGATGGTCGGACGCTTCATCACACCTCCGGACAAACCGGTTCAGCCGCAGGCCACCCCGCAGTCGCAAATCTTCGCGAATTCGACGAGACCCGCCCCGGACGGAAGAATCCGTCCGGGGCGAGAGCCGGTCACTTCAGATTGGGAACTTCGTCCCTCGTGACCACGTACGAACTGTTGTACGTCTTCTGCAGCTGGCTGATCGAGTTGTGCGAGGTGTTGGTCAGCCAGTCGGTGTGCCAGGTGTTGAACATGACCCACCGCGTGTTCGACGACTGCAGCTGGTCCGGGTCGGGGATCGGGCCGTTCTCGTGCAGCGCGATCGGGATCGTGCCACCGACGATGTTCCTGGTGGCGTTGAACAGGCCGGTCTGCGGTCCGTAGTCACCGGCGTAGGTGTCCGAACCGGCGATGTCGACGAAGGACTTTCCCGGGTAGAACGACGAGCTCGGCTGACCGTTGAACGGCAGCAGCCAGACCAGGTTGTCGAGCCCCTTGGTGGTGGTGAAGTAGTTGTACTCGAACTGCCACAGCCGCTTGTACTGGGAACCGCCTTCCTTGCTCCACCAGAACCAGGTGCCCCCGGCTTCGTGGAACGGGCGCCACAGCACGGGAACTCCGGCGTTCTCCATGATCTGCAGCTGGGCGGCGGCCTTGTCCAGCCGCTGGGTGAACGAGGCGTACTCGGCCGTTCCCGGCGTGAGCACCGCGTTGATCGACACGGCCATCTGACTGCCCTCGTAGGTGTCCGGCTTCGTCGGCGCACCCATGTGGTAGCCCACCATCGGGATGCCACCCGCGTTCCACCAGGACACGCCGCGGCCGCCGACGCCGTCCTGTTCGATGTCCATGCCGCGGATCGCCGGGTACTTGCCCGTGCGGTCGTGGATGTAGTTCATCTCGTACTCGGAGCCGGCCACCCAGGTGGACTCCTCCTGCCCCGAGATGATGTGGTTGCCGTACTGGCTGTAGAAGTAGCAGAGCAGCTTCTTCGCCTGGGCCGTCGCGCGCGGGTTGACGGGACTGGCCGAGCAGGTGCCGCCGGGCGGGTTCGATCCGCCACTGACAGTCCATCGCTGGTTGGCCTGGCCGTGGCAGCCCCAGAGCTGGACCGTCGTGCCGTTCGCGGTCGCCGCGGCGTTCACATCGGCGCACAATCCCGACTGGGCGCCGTAGATGCTGCCGTCGGAACGCAGGGTGAACTTCTGTTTCGCCGCACCGGTGCAGGCCTGGATCTGCAGCTTCGTGCCCGCCGCGGTCTGGCCGGCGTCCAGGCACATCGAACCGCCGAACACGCGCAGTTCACCCGCGTCGGTGACGGTCCACTGCTGGTTGGCCTGACCGTTGCAGTCCCAGATCTGGATCCCGGTGCCGGCGGTCTGCACGTTGCCGGTCACGTCGAGGCAGCGGGCGGACGCCGCGCTGACGAGCGCTCCGGTCTGGGCCGCCGACGCGGTACCGCCGGTGGCGAGCAACGGGACGGCGAGAGCCGACGCTGCCAAGGCCCGGGCGGCTCTCCTCCCCCAGTGGCCCGGCCGGCTTCGTGCCTGTGGCGAACTTCGAGGGAACGACATCGCATCTCCTTTGACCGCGATGAAGGCCGGCCCGCCTCGCAGGGGGCACGGCATGAAGGGATAACAGCGTCTGAGAGCGCTTCCAATCAGAAATTCTAACAACCAAACCTGGCGCGGGAAACCCTGCGCAAATAAGTTCGCGCGGGAAACTTAAGACGTTTAGCTCGGCACGCGAACAGAATCGCGCAGCACAAAACAAGGAGTTGTCGACAGGTCGCGCCGGCAAATGCGCCGCCTCGAATAGCGAGCCTCAGACAGGCGACGCGGTACTGGCGCGCAGCACACACTTCGCCGCAGGTGACCAGCGTTCGGTGACCGGGCCGCCGTCGACCAGTTCCAGCACCGATTCGGCAACCGAGACGCCGTACTGGTGCACGTCGACGCTCATCGTGGTCAGCGAGGGCGTGGCCAGGCGGCACAGGGTCGAGTCGTCCCAGGCGATGATGCTCAGCTGGTCCGGAACCCGGACCCCGAGCGCCTTGGCGGCGCCGAGTCCCGCCAGCGCCATCACGTCGTTGTCGTAGAGGATGGCGGTGGGCGGCTCAGCGCCGGAAAGCAGCTCGGTGGTGCGTTTCGCTCCGGACTCCTCGGAGTAGTCGCCCTCGGCGATGAGCGGCTCGATGCCCACCCCACGACAGCCGGCGACGAGCTCGTCGGTCCGGGCCCGGGTGTGCAGCAGCTGCTCGGGTCCGGTCACCCGCGCGATGCGCCGGTGGCCGAGGTCGAGGAGGACCTGCAGGGCTTCCCGGACCGGTCCGGCGTTGTCGGTGCGCACGGCGGGGAAGCCGTGATTGTCGGCAGGCTCGCCGACCAGGACCGCCGGCATGTCCAGCGACCGCAGCAGGGCCGGCCGGGGGTCGTCGTCGACCAGGTTGACCACGACGGTCGCCTCGACCATCCGCTGCGCGGCCCACCGCCGATACGCCGCCAGCTCCGCGTCCTGTGTGGACACCACGTGCAGCAGCAGCGACAGCTCCCAGTCGGCGAGGTGCTGCTCGATGCCCGCGATGAACTCCATGAAGAACGGCTCGGTGCCGAGCAGCCGCGGCGGCCGGGCCAGCACCAGGCCGATCGCGCCGGAGGGGTGGTGCGTACTCATCTAGGACCTCATCACCGGGGAGCCGAGTGCGTTCGCCGACCGCAGCACCAGCGGGTCGGCAAAAGCGGCCGGATCGACAGTGTCCGCGGTGCGGACCACGAACGACCGGGTTTCGCCGGGCAGCAAGGTGACCAGCATGTCGTCGACGACGGCGTCGGGCGCCACGCGGTCCACCAGGAGGGCGACGTCCCGGGCCAGTGCGGAAGCGGTGACGTCGACGCGGTAGCCACCGGGCACCGCCGCGGCCTCGGCGGTCAGCGGACCGGGCTCGTAGTCGTGCTCGAGGTCTTCGCCGAAGACGTGCACGAGCCGGGTGTCCTCGGTGGTCGCCACGAGCACCTCCTCCCCGGTCCCGGCCGGTGCCAGCTCGGCTGTGGCGCGGGCCGGCACGGTGAACCGCAGTGTACGGCGCCCGGTGATCTGCCCGGCGACCGTCCGCGTTTCCAGCTCGAGATCACCCGACCAGGGCGTGCCGGTGTCGTTGACCGCGATGACGACGTCTTCGCCGTCGCGCGGCTGGACCGTCAGCAGCCGAGGGGCGAAAGCGTGTTTGAGCGCGTACCACAGCGGCTTGAGCCGTTCGTCCGAGTCGATCGCGGCCCACGAGGTGACCGGCCAGCAGTCGTTGAGCTGCCAGACGACGGTCCCCGCCGTGCGCGGCCACCACGACCGGAAGTGCTCGATCCCGAAGGCGACCGCGCGGGCCTGGTTCAGCTGGGTCGCCCAGTGCCAGTCGGGGAACGCCTCCGGCCGCGGCAGGTGCGCCGCGAGACCACGGTCGAGCTTGCCGTTGCCGTCCTCGGCTTTCTGGTGCCGCAGGAACGCCGGCGAGGTCGTCGTGAGCGGGTCGTCGTGGATCCATTTGGTCAGGGTGGCCCACGTGGGCGGGCCCTGGAAGCCGAACTCCGAGCAGAACCGCGGGATGTGGTCGCGGTAGTGGGTGTAGTCGATCCGGTTCCACACGTCCCACTCGTGCCGGGTGCCGTGGTCGGGGTCGTTCGGGTGGACGTCACCGGGGCTGTACGGGCTCCCCGGTGCGTAGTGGCGGGTCGGGTCCAGCTCGGCGACGATGGCGGGCAGCAGCTCGGTGTAGTACTTCAGGCCCCACGTGCGGCCGTCGAGCTGTTCGGGCCAGCCCCAGTCGGCGAATCCCCAGAGGTTCTCGTTGTTGCCGTTCCACAGGGCGAGGGAGGCGTGCGGCGTCAGCCGGGCGACGTTCTCCCGCGCCTCCGCCTCGACCTCCGTCCACAGTGGCTCTTCCTCTGGGTAGGAGGCGCAGGCGAACGGGAAGTCCTGCCACACCAGGATCCCGCGTTCGTCGCAGACGTCGTAGAAGTCTTCGGTCTCGTAGATCCCGCCGCCCCAGATGCGCAGCAGGTTGAGGTTCGCCCCGAGGGCCTGGTCGACCCGGTGGGCGAGCCGGTCGCGGGCGATCCGGGTGAGGAAGTGGTCGTCGGGGATCCAGTTGGCGCCCTTGGCGAACACCGGCGCGCCGTTGACCACGAACGTGAACGGGGTACCGATCGCGTCGGGTTCGGTGTCGACGGCGATGGTCCGGAAACCGATGCGGCGCCGGTAGGCGTCGAGCGCCGTCCCGGACCCGGCGAGGTCGACTTCGAGGTCGTAGAGCGGGTGTTCGCCGTAGCCGGCGGGCCACCACAGCCGGACGTCCGGCACCGTCAGCGTCACGATCCCCCGGGTTTCGCCCGGTTCGATGACGGCGCGAGCGGTCAGGTCCGCGCCCGGGATCGACACCACCAGCTCGAGCCGCTCACCGGCCCCGGAGGTGGCCTGCTCGACGTCCGTGTGGACCGTGACGCGACCGGTTCCGTCCTCGTCGACCGTCACCAGCGGCCGCACCGACGCGAGCCGGGCGGTGGTCCACCGCTCGAGCCGGACCGGCTTCCAGATACCCGCGGTCTGCAGGTCGGGTCCCCAGTCCCAGCCGAACGAGCAGGCCATCTTGCGGATCATGTTGAACGGGCTCGGGTAGGCGTGGTCGCGCCAGCCCAGCTCCGCCTCGACCGACTCGGCGTGGGTCAGCGCGCTCGCGAACTCGACGACCAGGGTGTTCGTGCCGTCGCGCAGTACCCCGCGGACGTCGAAGCGGTACGTGCGGTGCATGTTGGCGGCCCGTCCGAGCTGCCAGCCGTTGAGGGTCACGGTCGCCACGGTGTCGAGGCCGTCGAAGACGAGATCCGCGCGTTCCGCCGCAGCCGGTGCCGAGGACGCGAACTCGAGGGTGTAGCGCCACCCGGTTCGGTGCATCCACGCCACCTCGGCCTCGGCGGTGTCAAGGTAGGGATCATCGATCAGGCCGGCGGCCAGCAGGTCCAGGTGGGTGGAGCCCGGCACGGTGGCGGGCAGCGCCCGGCCCCGGATCGCGTCCGGAACCGGACCGTCGACGGCCTCGATCCGCCAGCCCTCGTGCAGTTCCTGGCGGTTCATCTGGGGCACTCCTAACGCGACAGGGACGTCCTCTGACGAGATTGTTACTCAACTGACTTAAGTAAGTCAACGATCTTTAGGCCCATACAACCAGCATCGCGCGAAGTGCGCGTCACCCACCTTCTCTTCCACCGGGGTCGTGGCGCAGACGTCCAACGCCAAGCGGCAGCGGTCGCGGAACGTGCAGCCGCTGTGGACGCCGGGACCGAGTCCGCCGCCCACCGGATCGGCCGGCTCCGCCACCACCGTCCCCCGCTTGTCGGGATCGGGGGCCGCCGCCGCGAGCAGCTGCGTGTACGGGTGCTTCGGCCGCAGGATCACCTCCGAGGCCGGTCCGCGTTCGACGATCCGGCCGCGGTAGAGCACCGCGACGTCGTCGGCGAAGTGGCGGGCTGTAGCCAGGTCGTGCGTGATGTACAGCACGGCCAGGCGGTCCTCGCGCTGCAGCCGCCCCAGGAGGTTGAGCACCCCGAGGCGGATGGAGACGTCGAGCATCGACACCGGCTCGTCCGCGATCACCACCTTCGCCCCGGGCGCGAGCGCCCGGGCGATCGCCACGCGCTGGCGCTGGCCGCCCGACAGTTCGTGCGGCCGCCGCCTCGCGATTTCTTCGGCCGGGGTCAGATTGACCCGCTCCAGCAGGTGCAGGACCTGCCGCCAGGTGTCCTCCCGGCCCCGCGTGCGCCCGTGCAGCAGCAGCGGCCGCGCCAGGTGGTGCTCGACGGTGTGGAAAGGGTTCAGCGACGCGAACGGGTCCTGGAAGACCATCTGCACGTGGTCGCGATACGTCCGGCCGGAGACCTCGGTGCCGTCGTCGGTGCTGACCACGATCCGGCCGGACGTCGGCGACTCGAGACGCGCGACCATCCGGGCGATCGTCGACTTCCCCGACCCGGACTCGCCCACCAGCGCCGTCGTCCGGCCGGCCGTCAGGGTGAAGGACACGTCGTCGACCGCGCGCAGCCGGGACCGGCGCACACCGTCGCGGATCCGGAAGTCCTTGACCAGGTCGCGGACCGCCAGCTCGGTCATCGGACACCTCCTTCGGCGAGGGCCTGGTCGCGCAGGAACGCCCCGCGCTCCCCGGTCAGGCTCGGGAACGACTCGAGCAGCGTCCGGGTGTAGGGGTGCGACGGCGCGCGGTACATCTGCTCGGCCGCGGCGTATTCGACGATCTCGCCGTCCTTCATCACCGCGATCCGGTCGGCGATCTCCAGCAGCAGCGGCAGGTCGTGGGTGATGAGGATGACGGCGAAGCCGAACTCGTCCCGCAGCCGCAGGATCTCCTTCAGGATCCCCCGCTGCACCACGACGTCGAGCGCGGTCGTGGGCTCGTCCATGATCATCACCTGCGGGTCGAGCAGCAGGGCCATCGCGATCATCACGCGCTGCCGCATCCCGCCCGACAGTTCGTGCGGGTACGAGCCCAGCCGGCCGGGATCGACGCCGACGAGCCGCAGGACCTCCTCGCACTTGGCTTTCCGTTGCGCCTTCGGCATTTCCGGGCGGTGGGTGGTCAGCACGTCGGCCAGTTGCGAACGCACGGTGGTCACCGGGTTCAGCGCGTTCATCGCGCCTTGGAAGACCATCGAGAGGCGGTCCCAGCGGAACGCGCGGAGCTCCTCGTGTTCCAGGGCCAGCACGTCGATGTCCGGCCCGTCGCGGCCGTGCAGGACGACCGCGCCCGCGGTGACCTCCGCGGGCGGCCGGTGCAGCCGGTTGATCGCGTAGGCCAGCGTGGTCTTCCCGCACCCGGACTCCCCGGCCAGGCCGAGGATCTCGCCACGCCGGAGCGTGAGGGACACGTCCTTGACCGCGTGGACCGGGTTCGCGGTGCGGTAGACCACGTCGAGGTGGTCGACGCTCAGCACGACGTCGGCCCCGACCTCGGCCACCGCCCGGGTTTCCGGCCGTTTGGCCCGGCGGCGCCGGCCCGCCACCCGCAGCTTCGGGTTGATGATCTCGTCGATGCTGAAGTTGATCAGCGCGAGCCCGCAGCCGAACAGGGCGATGACCAGCCCGGGCGGGACGAACCACCACCAGGCGTCCCGCTGGAGGGCGAACCCGTTCTGGGCGAAGTAGAGCATCGTCCCCAGCGTCGAGGAGTTCGACGCGCCGAGCCCGAGGAACGACAGCCCGGCCTCGGACAGGATCGCCGCGATCACCGCGAACACGAACTGCGACGCCAGCAGCGGCAGCAGGTTGGGCAGGATCTCGACGGTGATGACGCGCCAGCGCTTCTCCCCCGCGACCCGCGCGGCGGCGACGTAGTCGCGATTGCGCAGCGACAGCGTCTGGGCACGCAGGACGCGGGCCGAAGCCGCCCACCCGGTGATGGCCAGGACGAGCGCGACCGTCCACGCGCCGCGGGATTCGGGCGGCACGAACCCGGCGATGACGATCACCAGCGGCAGCCCGGGGATGACCAGCATGATGTTGGAGAACAGCGAAAACACTTCGTCGACGGCGCCGCCCGCGTATGCGCCGATGACGCCGAAGAACACGGAAAGCACGGTCGCCAGCACCCCGACGATCAGGCCGATCTGGAGGGAGCCGCGGGTGGCGTACGCCAGCTGCGCGAAGACGTCCTGCCCGGTCTGGGTGAGGCCGAGCAGGTGACCGTCGCCCGGCGGGGCGAGGCCGGCGTCACGGATGGCGTCGGGGTCGCCGACGAACAGCGGGCCGAAGATCCCGAACAGGGCGATGACGGTGACCAGGCCGAGTCCGACGCCGAGGCGGGGGGACCAGGTCGGCAGGACCGCGCGCAGCCCGCTGACGCGTCCCCGGCGGACGGGTGTCAGGATCGGCGCACCGGTGGTGGTTTCGGGACTGAGATTCGTCACGAGTCGTTCTCCTTCTCAGGCCCGGGCGCGGGTGCGCGCGTCGATCAGCCCGTACACCAGGTCGATCACGAGGTTGGCGCCGAGCACGGCCACCGTGATGATCAGGAAGATGCCCTGCATCAGCGCGTAGTCGTTGTTCTGCACCGCCTGCAGCAGCTTTGAGCCGATCCCGGGGTAGGCGAACACCTGCTCGGTGACGATCGACCCGGACACCACGAAGCCGAGCGAAATCGCGAACCCGGCGACCGACGGCAGGACCGCGTTCCGGGCGGCGTAGCGCAGCATCACGCGTCCGTCGCGCAGTCCCTTGGCCTGCGCGGTGAGCACGTAGTCCTCCGACCCGGTGGACACCATCATGTTGCGCATGCCGAGCAGCCACCCGCCGACCGACGAGACGACGATGGTGAGGGCGGGCAGCGTGCCGTGGTAAACGGCGGATCCGAGGAAGTCGGCGTTCCACCCCGGGTCGAGGGCCACGTCGTAGCCGCCGAGCAGCGGGAACCAGCCGAGGGCGCCGGCGAGCAGCGCCGCCAGCAGCAGCGCCAGCCAGAAGTACGGGACCGCGGCCAGGACCGTGGTCCCCGGCACGAGGGCGTCGAGCCAGGTGCCGCGCTTCCAGCCGACGAACATGCCGAGCCCGACGCCGAGCACGAACGACAGCAGCGTCGCGATGCCGACCAGGACGACCGTCCAGGGCAGCGCCTGGGCGATCACGTCGGAAACCTTGGCGGGGAAGACGCTGACCGACACGCCGAGGTCGCCGTGCGCCAGCCGGCCGAGGTAGCTGAGGTACTGGGCCCACAGCGACTCATCGCTGTGGGTGCCGAGCAGCAGCTCGTAGGCGCGGCGCACCGACGGATCGGGTGTCGCGCCGCGCTGGGCCAGCTTCGCGAGCAGAACGTCCACCGGGTTGCCGGGGAGCAGGCGCGGGATCAAGAAGTTGAGCGTCAGCGCCGCCCACAAGGCCACCAGGTAGAACGCCAGTTTCCGGACGTAGTAGTTCACGGGCTCGCCCGTCACTGACCGGCGGGCTTGAGCGTCTTGTAGATCTGGGCCTGGTCCGGCCGGCTCCACACCGCCGGGAAGGCGTACAGGTTGTCCTTGGTCGGCCAGCCGGTGAACTTGTCCGAGTGGTACTCGCTGGTCGTGCCGCCGGTCAGGATCGGGATGTAGGGCATGTCCTGTTCGACCCGGGTCTGGACGACGTCGAAGTAGGGCTGCCGCTTCGCCGCGTCGGTCGAGTCGATGCCCTTGACCGCGTTGAGCGCCGCGTCGACTTCGGGGTTGGAGTAGCGGCTGTAGTTCGGGTAGGCCGACTCGCCGACCTTGGCCGTGGTCTCGGTCGAGAAGTAATAGTTGTAGTCGTAGAACGGATCCGCCGACGGACCCTGGTTCATCGCGTCGATCAGCAGCTGGAAGCGGCCGCGGACGCGCGCGTCGGCCCATTCGTTGTAGGACACCTGCTGAGCGAGCAGCTTGATCCCGGCGGGCAGAAGCTGCTGGGCCATGGTGTTGATGGCGGTGATGTAGTCAGTCCAGCCCGAAGGCACCTGGACCGTCAGCTCCAGCGGTTTGCCGTCCTTGGCGAAGAGGCCGTCCGGGCCCTTCGCGTAGCCTGCGCCCTGCAGGAGCCCGGCAGAGCGGGTCAGGTCGGGCGACTTCGGGGCGAGCTTCTCCTGCAGCTTCGGCGAGACGTACTTGGCGTCGCGGCCGAGCAGCGTGAACCCGGGTGAGATGTCGGAGGCGGTGTCTTCGAAGGCCAGGGAGTTGAGCTGGGTGCGGTTGATCGCGTAGTAGATCGCCTTGCGGACGGCCGGGTCGGTTTGCGGGCCGGTGCAGCCGAGGGCGGCGTTCGAACAGGTCGTGAGGTTCATCTGGTTCATCGGGACGGTGATGGCCTGGTAGCCCGGGTAGTTCTTCGCGACGTTCTTGATGTCGGGGACCGGGCCGGTCTGCCAGTCGATCTGCTTGCTCTTCAGCGCGTCCGCGCCGGATTGGTTGCCGGCCAGCGCGAGGTAGCGGATCCGCTTCACGGCGGGCTCGCCGCCCCAGTAGCCGGTGTTGGCCTTGAACGTGAACGCCTGCGGCTTGAACTCCTCGAGCACGAACGGGCCGGTGCCGACCGGTTGCGCGATCACGTCGTTGGCCGGGTCGGGGATCTTCGACCACAGGTGCTGGGGAACGATGAAGGTCTTGCCGAGGACCTGCGCGCCCTGCATGAACGCCGGCTTCGAGAAGGTGATCTTGACGTGGGTGTCGTCGGTGGCGACGGCCTTGCCGTCGTAGCCGGTGGTGTTGATGGTCTTGTTCTTCGCGACCATGTCGAGCGTGAAGGCGACGTCCTTCGCCGTGAAGGGGGTGCCGTCGGAGAACTTCACGTTCGGCCGCAGGGTGACCAGCAGCTGCGTGCCGTCGGCGTTCCAGGCGAAGTCGGTGCCCAGCAGCGGGAGGGGCTTCGCGTCCTGGGTGATGTTGTAGAAGAACAGCGGTTCGAAGATCGTCCCCGGGCCCTCCATCGTGCTGGAGGAGAACGGGTTGAAGTTGATCTGGTAGTCGCCTGACTGACCGGTGTAGGAGACCAGCGTGCTGTCCGCGGCGGATCCGCCGACAGACGACCCGCAGCCGGTGACGAGCGTGGTGGCCGCGACCGCGGTGAGCACGGCGCCGCACATCCGGCGACGCGATGGGTGAACCGACATCAAGTCCTCCTGGCTGGGCTCCGTTGACCTTCCGCCGATCACGGCAGACGCAAGACTGGAGGCATTGTTAAGTCATCGAAGAAATTAAGTCAACCCTTGAGTGTCATCTGCTCGCCGAGGCGCACAGAGTGCACCCAGCTGGACGGCAAGGTTGCTACTCTTCGCGTACCGACCTAAGTAAGTCATCAGGAGTTCGGATGAGCACGCCTACCAGGACGACCCCGCACACCAGTAGCCGGGCGGCGGTCCTCGACGTCATCCGGGCCGCCGGCACGATCAGCCGGGTCAGCCTGGTCAACGCCACCGGCCTGACCGGCGCGACGATCTCCACCGTCGTCCGCGGGCTCATCGACGACGACCTGGTCCGGGAATCCGGCCGCGCCGAATCCACCGGCGGCAAGCGCCGGGTCCTGTTGCAGCTGAACCCGTCGGCCCGGTACGCCGTGGGCATTCACCTCGATCACGCCGACATCACGTACGTGGTCACCGACCTCGCGGGAGCCGTGGTCGCGCGCATCTCACGGCCCGGCGCGGGGAACGCCGCTCCGGAAGCGGTGGTGAAGCGGATGACCGAAGAGGCCACCGCGCTCGTCGCGAGCGCCGCCGTCGACCGCGAGCGCCTGCTGGGGTTCGGCCTGGTCTTCCCCGGGCCGCTCAGCGCCAACGACGGAATGGCGATCACGCCACCAGCCATGCGGCAGTGGGCCGACTTCCCGCTGGGCGCCGAGATGCGCCGCGCCACCGGCCTGCCGGTCGTGCTCGACAACGACGCGACCGCCGCGGCGCTCGGCGAGCACTGGTCCGGCGGCGTCGATCTGCCGGCCACCTTCGCCGCGCTGTACATGGGCAGTGGCATCGGTGCCGGGCTGATCGTCAACGGGATCAGCTACCGGGGCGCGAGCGGCAACACCGGCGAGGTGGGCCACATCTGCCTCGACCTGGACGGTCCCGAGTGCTGGTGCGGCGCGCGCGGCTGCCTCGAGATCCTCGCCGGACCGGCCGCGGTGGTGGCCGCGGCGCGCGCCGACCGGCGGCTCGCCCGCGCGGCCGGGCTGTCCCGGCGGGACCACTCAGCGGATCAGTCGGTGATCCCGGACTTCGCCGCGGTCAGCCGGGCCGCGCGACGCGGCGACGAGGGCGCGGTCGCCCTGCTGGAGCGCTCGGCTCGCTACGTCGCCGTCGCGGTGCGGAACCTGGCGAACATCACGGACCTCGAAGCCGTGGTGCTCACCGGACCCAGCTTCGCCATCGCCGGACCGAGCTACCTGCCGGCGGTCGAACGGGAACTGCACAGCACGTTCTTCGCCCGCGCCAACCACAGCGTCGAAATGCGGCTGTCCCGGGCGGCGGCGACGGCGCCGGCGATCGGCGCCGCCGCGATGGTGCTGCAGTCCGAGCTCGTGCCGCTGCACAGCGGCCTGCGGCTACCGGAGAACCTCCAGCCGTCCGAACCCCCGCTGTCACCCGCCTCCTGACACCGCGCGGCCGGCCACCAGGCCACCGGCGAACGACGCGCACACCGGCAGCACGGTGATCAGCGCGGCCTGATAGGCGTGGTAGACGTCGGGCTTGCCCGGCCACACGCTGGCCGCCGGGGTGTTGCCGTGGTCGAGTTCGTGGTGCCACGACCCGGCCTCCCGGTCCACGAAGTACTTCTCCGCGTAGTCGCACCACCGCCGGAACCAGGAGAGGTACCGCGCGTCCCCGGTCGTCTGGTGCAGCACCCAAGCCGCGGCCATCGCCTCGGCCGCGACCCAGTGCAGGCGGCCGCGCACCACCGGCGTCCCCGCGAAGTCCGTGGTGTAGACGAAGCCGTCCGCGCCGTCGACCGACCAGCCGTCCCGGACCGCGGTGTCGAACAGTGCACAAGCACTCTCGAGCAGCCAATCCGGCGCGCGGGTGCCCAGCGCGGTCCGGACGTGCACCGCCAGCCGGGCCCATTCGAAGAGGTGCCCGATGGTGACGCCGTACGGCCGGAAGGGATGGGCCGGGTGATCGCGGTGGTACTCGGGCACCGCGGTCCAGTCCGCCGTGAAGTGCTCGGGCAGCCGCCAGCCGTGGCCGCGCGCGACCTGGCCGACGAGTCGCTCGACGATACCGGCGGCGCGATCGAGCAGCCGCGGATCGCCGGTGATTTCGGCGGCCGCCAGCAGGGCTTCGACAGCGTGCATGTTGGCGTTCGCCCCGCGGTAGGGCTCGAGCCGGGTCCACGCCCGGTCCCAGACGTCGGCCGCCAGCCCCGCTTCCGGCTCCCAGAAGCGCTCGTCGAACACGGCCAGGGCCTCGTCAAGCAGGACACGGGCACCGGCGATCCCGGCGGCAGCCGCGCTCGCCGCGGCGAGGATCACGAAAACGTGCTCGTAGGCGCGTTTCTCGTCGACAGCCGGGCCGGTCGGGATGGCCGACGCGAACCAGCCACCGTGCTCGCCGTCGTGCAACAGGCCGGTCAACGCGGCGAGCCCGTGCTCCACCAGCTCGGTGTCCTCGCTTCGCCCCTCGGCCACGGCAAGGGCGAAGACGTGCGTCATCCGGCAGGTGATCCAGGTTTCGACCGGTCGCTCGTGGACCGGACGGCCTTGCTCGTCCAGCCAGGCGAAGCCGCCTTCGGAGAGCCGGGAAGCTCGGGCGAACTCCAGCAGCCGCTCCGGTTCGGCGACCAACCAGACCGGCACCACCTCGGCGGCGGGCAGACGGCTCACAGGCACCTGGCCTCCTTGATTACAAGCGATCACAAGTTGCGCCATCTTACTTCATTAACCTATCGAAGCAATGCTTCGACCCGACTGACCATGGCTCCAGCAGCTCCTTCACCATCCGCAGCCGCGCGACACTAGCGGGGCGGCGCGGTGCTGGCCCGGTGCACCAGCTGCACCGCGGCCGACGTGCGCGTGTCGGCCGCGACCTCCCGGCCGTCGATCAGCCTCCTCAGCACGGAGACGGCCAAGGCGCCGTACTCCCCGATCGGCCGGCGAACCGCCGTCAGCGCGGGACGGGCCAGCCGGCAGAGCATCGAGTCGTCCCAGGCGACGACGGACAGCTCCGCCGGCACGGAAACCCCGAGCGCACGGGCCGCGTCCAGCGCTGCCACCGCCATCACGTCGTTGTCGAACAGCATCGCCGTCGGTGGCCGCCGCCACGTCAGGGCTCGCCGTGCCATCGTCGCCCCGCCGACGTCGGTGTAGTCGGCGTGGACGATCCGGGCAGCGCGGATGCCGGCCCGGGCCGCGGCTTCCGCGAACGCCGCCGAACGGACCTGGGTGTGGGCGAACCGCTCGGGGCCGGCAACCCGCAGCACCCGCCGGTGGCCGAGCGCGGCGAAGTGTTCGAGCACCGCGCCGATCACGGCGCTGTCGTCGATCCACACCGACGGCAGCTCTGGCCGGCCGAGCGGGCCGCCGAGCACGACGGCCGGCAACCCCAGCTCGGCGAGCACGTCCGGGCGAGGGTCGCCGGTCAGCAGGTCGACGAGCAGGACACCGTCGACCCGGCGCTCGGCGTACCACTGCCGGTAGATCGCCGGCTCGTTTGCTCGATCCGGCGCCACTCGCAGGAGCAGCGAAGCCGGACCGGTACCCAGTTCCCGCTGGATGCCGGCGATCAGCGTCATGAAGAACGGCTCGGCGTCCAGGACGTCGGGGTGGCGGTCGACGACGAGGCCGACCGCACCGGCACGCCCGTCGGAAAACGCCCTGGCGCCGCCGTCGGCCTCCCAGCCGAGCTGTTCCGCGACGGCCTTGATCCGGGCCCGGGTCTGCTCCGAGACCCCGGGCCGTCCGTTGAGCGCGAAGGACACCGCGCCCTTCGACACACCCGCCGCGCGGGCGATGTCGAGGATCGTCGGTCGCTTCACCCGGCCTCCGTCGGACTCTTCCCTGCTGTGATCAGCCGCCTTGCGTCAGGCTGAAGTCGTCGACGTTCACCCAGTTCCCGGCGTTCGCATCGGAGAACACGCCCACCTGGATCGAGCCGTTGGTCACGGTGATGCCGGGGACGGTGACCTTCGTCCAGCTGCCGATCGACTGGCTGATCGAAGCGTTCAGCTCACTCCCGCCGAAGTTCTTGGCGAAGATGGTCGCCTTTTTCTGGCCACCGCTGCTCTTCACCCAGGCCGACAGCGTGTACGTCCCGTTCGGCAGCGCGATGTTCTGGTACCTGCTCGCGGTGTAAGCCGACGACGAACTCTGCGCGATCGCCCAGCGCCCGGTGTGCCCGCCCTGCTTGTTGCTGTTGACGTTGCCGCCGGTGGTGGTCCACCCGGCGAGCGCGTTCTGCGCGACCCGGTCGGCTTCGGCACCCGGGTTCAGGACGTAGTTGTTGCCGCTGCCCACCGCCCAGGTGCCCGCGGTGGCGTCGACCGTCCACTGGCTCAGCGAATGGAAGACCGGCTTCGTCCCGTCGAAGGTGATCGGCACCCAGTCGTTGTAGCCGATGCCGTTACCCGCGAAGTCGCTCCAGCGGTCGCCGCCGAACATGACGAACGAGCCCGAAGAACCGGTCACCGTGAACGCCAGCCCGGTCTGGGTGACGTGTGAGAAGTCGGCGTCCGTACCCTGCAGCACGAACTCCGCGGAGTACGGGCCCATGATGTTCTTGGACGTGATGCAGTACGTGTGGGACGCGTTCCAGCCGTGCAGATCGGAGGAACAGAAGTAATAGGACCCGTTCTGCTTGAACATGATGTTGCCTTCTCGCCCACCCGACGAGCTGTTGTAGACGTTCTTGGCGGCTTCGGCCTGCAGGAAGTCCGATGAGCGGAGCGGAGAGACGTACAGGCGGGACCTGCCGCTCTTGTTGCTGAACACCAGGTACGCCTTGCCGTCGTCGTCGGTGAAGACCGACTGGTCACCGGACATGCCGGTGGAGACACCTCCGATGTTGGACTGGGTACCCGCGTAGGTGAAGTGGCCGTTCGGTGTGCTGCTCGTGCCGAACACCAGCCCGCCGTTGCCCTGGGAGACCAGCACGTACTTGCCCGTGCTGGGGTTGCGCGCGACACCCACCCGGCCGACCCAGCCCCCGCCGCCCAGGTCCGAGGGCGTCATCGCGTTGCCTTCGAACTTCCAGTTCGCCAGATCGGTGGACGAATAGATCGTGATCGCACTGAAGGAAACGTTGTTGTTCTTGCCGCCGCCGGGGTTGTTGTAATAGCTGACCGCTCCGCCGTACTTCACTCCGTACCAGTAGTACGTACTGCCGACCTTCAGCACCCCGCCGCCCTGGGAGTAGATCGGGTTGCCCGAGGTGTCCTTCCAGAACACGTCATTCTTGATCGTGGCACCCACGGCAGCCTGCGGCTCCGAAGCAGCCGCGCCGACACTGGTGGAGCCGACCGGTGTCAGCGCCACCGCAAGGGGAAGCAGAACCGAGACGATCGTTCTCTTCAGCATTCATGTCCTCCGTTCGGATGGTCTTCCCGGTTCAGGATTCGAAAGCGCCGATGTCCGGCGCCGTCCCGTTGTAGAGCAGGCCGACGTTGGTGCCCTTGTCGATCAGCGTGCTATTCGAGGCCGGACGAAGGTTCGGAAGCACGGGCAGGCTGCCGTCCGCCTGCCGGGGCGCGTCCCAGCCGGTCGTCGACACGCTCCGGAACTGCGAATCCGACAGCGAAATGTTCAGGTTCCAGGAGTTGTACGCGGCGTTCGTGCCGGTCATGTTCGACAGCAGGGTCCCCGTGTAAGCGAGGTTGTTGCGCAGGTTGCCCAGGCCGATCGCCGCACTGCTCGAACTGATGCCCAGCATGTTGTAGTCCGGGTGGTTGCCGTAGCTGGTGTTGTCGAAGTAGTCGTTGGCCAGCGTGTGGTGGTTCGTGTAAAAACCCGAGGCGCGGTTGGTGAAGGCCACCGAGCCGCGAACCGTGTGCTTGGCGCCGTTGGTAACGTACTTGCCGCCGTAGCCGCCCATCTTGAAGCCGTTTCCGTTGCCGGACGACGTGGTCGTCTGCGGCAGGTAGCCGTTGCGCCATGCCCACGAGTTCTCGATGGTCACCGACGAGAACGCGTTGATGAGGTCGAACCCGTCGTCGGAGTTCCACCACGCGCGGCAGCCGCGGAACACGTTGCCCTGGTGGCCGGCGGAGATGTGCGCGCCGAACCCGTCGGCGCTTTCGCCCGCCCCGTTGGAGGTGCGCGGGTCGTAGTTGTCGTGCGAATCGGAGTTCAGCACGAGGTTGCCGCCGCCCTCCTGGATGAACAGGCCGGGTCCCATGTTGTTGTGCAGGTCGAGCAGTTCGAAGGTGTTGTCGCTCCCGGAGATCCAGATGCCCCACGACTCGTGGTTGAGATTGTTGTTCTGGGGCACGCCCTTGACTTCCAGGCCCTTGACGTGGATCCAGCTGCCGGTGACGTCGAAGCCCTTGATCCGGCAGTTGTCGCTCACGCGGGAGAAGTCGAAGACCGGCCTCTCCCCCGGATACGCCCAGTAGCGGATCGGGGCGCCCGAGCTCCCGCTCTTGTTGAGGGTGATCGCGTCCACCCGGTCGGTCTGGCTCGCGCAGCTTTTGTTCGCACGGGAATACGCGTAGGTGCCACCCCGCAGGTAGACCGTGTCACCCGGCCGGGCAACCGCCTGCGCGTGGGCGATCGACGCCCAGGGCGCGGCCTGCGTCCCGGCGGCGCTGTCGCTGCCCGCCGGGGCGACGTAGTAGACGCTCGCGGCCGCGGGGCCCGCAGCCGCCACCCCGCCTCCGGCCAAGGCCACCGCGACCGCTGCGATCGTGAGGACACGAGTCATCTGTTCACTCCGTTCCTTCCTCTGCTGGGACCGGGGAGACGGCGGCGTGGCCGCCTCCCCGCCCCCCTCACATCTGGCGGGTCCAGACCTGGTTGGCGGCGCCTGTGCAGTTCCACACGATGACCGGCGTGTTGTCGGCGGTGCCGCCACCGGACACGTCGAGACAGGCACCGGCCTGGGCGTTGGTGATCGTGCCGGTGGCGTTGACCGTCCACTTCTGACTGTTGCCGCCGCCGCACGCGTTGATCGTCACCGCCGTCCCCGGCTGGCCGCTTCCCGCGTCCATGCACTTCGTGCCGTTGTAGACCCGCAGCTCGCCGGCCGAGGTCGGGGTCCAGCGCTGGTTGGTCCCGCCGTTGCAGGTCCAGACGACCAGGGCGGTGCCGTTCGCCTGGGACTGGTTGGGCACGTCAATGCACTTGCCGGAGCCGGCCCCGACCAGGCTGACGGCCTGGTCACCCGGTCCGGGGTCGCCGCCGCCCGGGACGTCGAGCGGGCAGGTGCTGCGGTAGCCCGAAATGCCGGTCGAATCCGCCAGTGACGGGCACAGGAACTTGCTGTAGCGGGAGTCGTGGTCGACGAAGATCTTCAGCCAGGGAATGACCCGCCGCATCATCACCGAGTTCGACGATGTCGGGAAGCCGTGACCCGCACCGGCCAGTTCGAGGTAGCCCTTTTCCACTCCGGCCGGAATGCCGTTGTAGAGGCTCTGGACGCTCGATGGGCTGACCGTCCCGTCGTTCTGCCCGGCCAGCAGCAGCGCGGGCACCTTGTCGGTGGTCAGGTTCTGTGACGGGCTGAACGGCGCCAGCCCGACCGCGGCCCACAACGACGGCCGGTGGATGGCCGCGTACACGGCTCCGCCGCCGCCCATCGAGTGCCCCATCACCGAAAGGCGCTTGGCGTCGACCCGGCCGCTGACCGGGCTGCGCTGGGTCAGGTAGTCCAGTGCCGCCAGCAGTTGGGTGCCACGGGCGGTGTCGTAGTCGTTGCGGCTGTTGGTGTCGATCCCGATGACGACGAACCCGAACGAAGCCAGCCAGGGCCCCATCCAGGCGCCTTCGGCCGCCCAGGTGGCGGTGTAGCCGGGCACGATCGCGATCGCCCCGAACGTGCCCTGGCTGGTGTCGATCGGGTAGTAGATCTTTCCCGCGGCGAAGCCGTTCCCGCCGCCCACGGTCTGCTCCGCGGTCGCGAAGGTCCCTCGGGTGGCCGCGACGCTCGCGGTGGTCGGGTCCGGACCCCGCTGGTACGGGTTGTCTGCGGCGGACGCACCCGCCGCGGGTACGACGAATCCGAGGGCCACCGCGGCGGCGACCAGCGCCCATCTCAGTTTGCGGAACATGCGAACGTATCCCTTCCTCGAAGTGCAACACGAGCGATCAGCTCACTTCGCCGTCACCCGATGACCGCGGCGAGCCGGGCCGCGATCTTCCGGTGACCCGCGTCGTTCGGGTGAGTGCCGTCCGCGGTGTCGGTGGCCGGGTTCATCCAGCCTTCGGTGGAGACGTACCGGACGTTGCCGTCGCCGGCGCCGTTCCGGGCGGCGACCGCGGACTTGGTCTCGGTGACGTACCACTGCTTGAAGATCTCCATCGCGTGGATGGTGGCGTTCGGGTACTTCGCGCGAATGCGCTGCAGCAGGGTGACGTACGCGCTCTGGAACTGGGCGCCGGACACGTTGTGCCCGCGGTCGTTGGTGCCGAGATTGATCACCACGTCGCTGACCTGGTAACGGGAGAAGTCCCAGTCCGGCGTACTGGTGTCCAAGCCGGTCTTGAAGTACCGGTCCCGCATGCCGATGCACCCGGAGGCCGGGTACAGACAGACACTGGGGCGGGCGATCTCGGTGTGCGCGGCCCCCACCTTCTCCGCGGTCAGCCAGCCATACGCGGTCAGCGCCTCCTGGGACGACTTGTAGCCCGCCGTGATCGAGTCGCCGACGAACTCGATGATCCGGGACGGCACGCTCACCGCCACGGTGTGGGCGCCGAAGTCCAGGCTCACGCCCTGGAACACCTCGTCACCGCGGTAGGAACCGGCGTCCTGCCGGTAGGCCACCCGCAGTGTGTGCGTGCCCGACGGCAGCCGGGACGGCGTCAGGTTCACCGTTCCGCTCACGTTCCGGTACGACGCCCAGGGGCCGCCGTCGACGGTGGCGTACAGGTCGACACTGCTGCGCTGACGCAGTTTCACCGTGGTACCGGTGAAGCCCACCACCGCGTAGGCGCCGGTCCACCCGGGCACATAGGCGCCCGGCGACCGGGTGTCCCACCGGCCGAAGTACCTGATGTTCGAGTCTGACGGCGAGCCGTCACCCGTGGCGGCCGAGGCCGGGTGCACCACCGTGGTTGCCGCGGCCACGAGCGCCACCGCGAACGTGACTGCCCGCGACTTCGTACCGATCGACATGACTTTCTCCCGTTTCCGTTCAGCGGAGGAAGGCGACGAGCGGGAGGTTCTGCTCGCGGACCCCCTGGACGACCAGGTTCGCGAGCTGCGTCGCGCCGTACGCCGAGAAGTGCGTGTTGTCGGTGACGCCGTCACTCGCCTTGGTGAGGTAGATCTTCTGCGACGCCGACGGGCCGAGAGACTCCACCAGGGCCTTGCTCTTGGCCGTCAGGTCGATCACCGGCACGTTCGCGCTCTTGCCGAGCGCCCGGATCACCGCGGGCAGGTCAACACCCACGCCGTTGACGTGCAGCGCGGTCGAAGTCAGCTTGATGCCGTTGAACAGCCGCCGCACCGGCGGGGTCACCAGCACCGGGATGCCGCCGCGCTCACGCACCCCGTTGACCATTTTGGTGAGGTTGTCGCGGAACGCCGTCGCCGTCGTCTGCTTGTCGTTGTGCCCGAACTGGATGAGCACCAGGTCCTTGCTCTTGATCAGCGGCTTCATCCGCGGGAACAACGCACTGTTGGACAGGAAGCTGCCCGAGCTTTCCCCGGAGTCCCCGTAGTTCGCGACCACCGCGCCGCCCCGCACGCTCGTGGGCAGCATCTGACCCCAGCCCGTGTAGGGCGCGACGGGCTGGTCGCACACGGTCGAGTCACCCGCCAGGTACGCCACCAACGGCGCCTGAGCCGCGGTCACGGTCAGCGACGTGATCGCGGGAGCGCTGCCGGCGAAGGTGATGTCCAGGCCCGACGTACCGGTGCCGCCCTGACCGGTGGGCTGGCCCTCGGGGTTGCGCACGTTGACCGTGACCGTGGTGGGGACGACCTGGCCCGCATTCGTCGAGACGGCCGTCAGGATCTGCCTGCGCGCCTCGACCGACATCGACGTGTTCGCCGCCTTCGAGGAGCTGCCGAGCCCGACGGTCACGTCGTAGTTGCCCGGCGAGACGGCGAAGTGGCACTTGATCCACGCGGTCCCCGAACACTGCGGGGGCAAGGCCAGTGGCGCCGCCGCCACCGACGGCACCGGAACCAGTGCGACCGCTGCCATCCCGGCCAAGACGATCGCGTGGCACTTGAGGGACATGGGGTTCTCTCCTGTTCGAGCCGAGTGTTCGTCCTAACGGGACAGTCCGAAGAAGTCGATGGCGTACTGGGCCATACCGTTGACCAGCACGTTGTGCGGGCCGCCCTGGACACTGATGCCCTCGACCTGGACGGTGCCGCCGACGGTGTAGCGAGTGCGGATCCAGTTCGGCTGCGGGCGGTCGGTCGTCGCCGGTGTCTGGCCGATGCCCGCCACATTCGTCCACTGCTTGATCTCTTCGCCGAAGTTGGGGTACCGCAGGACGTCGTCGTTGGTGCCGTGCCACAGCTGCATCCGGGGCTTCGGCCCGGTGTAGCCGGGGTACGCCCCGCGGACGAGGTTGCCCCACTGCTGCGGGCTCTTGATGATCTGGCCGTTGGCACACTGGCTGTTCCACTCGGACCCGTTGGTCGTGGCGAAGCAGCCGAAGGGGACGCCCGCGAACGCGGCCCCCGCCCTGAACACGTCCGGGTAGTCGCCGAGCAGGACGTTCGTCATCATCCCGCCCGACGAGTGGCCCGTGGCGTACACCCGGCCGGCATCGGCGTTGTAGCGCTGCAGGACGTACCTGACCATGGACACGATCCCCACGGGGTCGCTCCCGCCGTCGTGCCGCAAAGCCTGCGGAGAGGCCACGTCGAAGCACTTGCTCGCCCGCGTCACCGACGGGTAGATCACGATGAACCCGTAGCGGTCGGCCAGCCGGGCGAACTCGGTGTTGGTGTAGAAGTCCGGGCCGGAACCGGTGCAGTAGTGCACCGCCACGAGGACCGCGGGCCGGGGCTTCACGGTGTTCGGCACGTACAGGTGCATCTGGAGGTTCGACGGGTTCGCCCCGAAGTTCGGGATCCGGGTCAGCGAAGCAGCGGACGCCGAGGGCGCCCCGGCGAGCAGGGCCGCGGCGATCAGCGGCACCGCGAGCAGACAGCGGAAGAGCTTTCCGTTGACCATGGTGTTCCTCCTTCGGTGCGGTCCAGTGCGATGACAGCGTCGGATCCCCTTCACAGGGCGGCCTCCCAGGTGGTGGTGCCGGAAGAGGCGTCACCGCGGAGCCGGTCGCGGGCCGCAATGTCGCCGTAGAGGCCCCAGCGCATCCAGTCGACGAACGTGGTGGCAGCGCGGGCGTCGGTGAGGTAGCCGCCGTGGTTGGCGCCGCGGAAGGTGAGGAAAGCCTTGGGAGAGGACAGTTCCCGGTAGGCCTGCCGGGCGGATGAGATCGGGCAGGTGGGGTCCTTGTCGCCGTGCAGGAACAGGACCTTGGCGTGGACCGTGCCGCCGGGATTCCCCATGTCCACCGTGGACATGGGGATGGCGGCGGTGATCCGGGCGTCCGGCCAGGCGGTCAGCAGGCCGTGGGTGGTCATACCGCCCATCGAGTGGCCGGAAACGCCGAAGCCGGCGGCAGTGTTGACGTGACCGGCGAGCGGATCACCGGTGGCGGTGTTCAGCGCGGCGATCTTCGTGAGGATCTCGGAGACGTCCTTGGGGAGGTTGCCGTTGTAGGCGTCCCCGATGTTGGGATTCGCGAAGTAGGGGGCCGGGACGATGAACCCGGCCGCAGCCATGGGGCGGATGAAGGATTGGGCGGCCCCCTGCGGGTTGGCGCCGTAGCCGTGCGTGTACTCGCAGGCAGGGAACACGCCGTCGGCGACGGGCGCGTTGGTGACGGGGGTGCCGCCGGGCGCACCCTTGGCCGGGTAGTACACGTAGGTGGTCAGCTTGCGGGAGCCGCGGGTCCAGTTGTACTGGCGGACGCCGATGGCGAACCGTGTCGTCGGCGCCGTGCCGCGAGTTCCGGCAGCGGCCGGCGTCTGCCCGGCACCGAGCAGGGACAGGCCGACGCCGGCGGCTCCGGCCGCACCGAGGGCGAGAAACCTGCGGCGTGGAACGGTCATCGAGGACTCCTTGCCTTCACTGGAATGCCCGGCTCAGCCGAGAATGGCGGCTTGCCGACGTGCCGCCAGGCTCAGTCGATTTGCACGAGAAAGCGCTTTCTCCAGGACAGTCGACCCGAACGAAGTCGACGATCACGCCGAGGATGGGGAAATCCGTTCAGCCGCCCACGTGCGCGGGGCTCGCTCGGAACACTGCAGCCGCCGGGGTGCGGCCGGTGTGGCACACGGTCATCCGATCTCCCTTGATCGACGACGCGACAGTCCGCGGGAAAGTGGACGGTGCAAGTACGCAGTCCGCTACTTCCGGTAAGCATGGAACCGCACGTCTGAGACCGGAGGCAAGACCGCTCACCGTCGAATTTCGTGAACGCAGGCAGAAGCGGTGACAAATTTCCAACTGCAACTGAACGCTAAGCACGAGGCCGCGTGTGCCGGGAGCCGGATTCCGGGTCGCCGCCAACCCCTCGGCTGACGACGACCCGGCGACACGAGTTCAGGCGACGCTCGGCCAGCCCGCCGCGTCGTAGGTCAGGCGGTTGATGCCCAAGAGCGACGCGCCATTGTTGGCGTAGTAGTGGTAGAAGAGCAGGTCGCCGTCGCTGCCGGGGAGCACGGCCTGGTGGCCCGGCCCGTGGATGCTGCCGTGGCCGGCCAGGATTTCGGTCCCGCCGCCGGAAGTCATCGCAATGCCGTTGCGGTCGGCGTAGGGTCCGGTGACGCTGGTGGACCGGCCGACCATCACCCGGTAGGTGCTCGACGCGCCGCGGCAGCACAGGTCGAACGACACGTACTGGTAGTAGTACTGGCCGCGCTTGACGATGAAGGGCGCCTCGATCGCGCCGCCGCCGCGCCCGGCGATGGCGGTCAGGCCGCTGCCCTGACGCAGCCCTGTCGCGGGGTTCAGCTGGATCAGCTTGATGCCCGACCAGAACGAGCCGAAGTCCAGCCACCACCGGCCCGCCTCGTCCACGATCAGGTTCGGGTCGATGGCGTTGAAGTTGTCGCTGCTCCGGGATTCGATGACCAGGCCCCGGTTGGTCCAGGTGCCGGAGTTGCCGGTCGGGCTGGTGGCCAGGAAGATCGCCGACCGGTTGGAACCGAACGTCGACGCCGAGTAATACAGGAAGTACTGGCCATTGTGGTAGGAGATGTCCGGCGCCCACAGACTGCGCCCTCCCCCGGTGTAAGCCGTGGTCCACGGTGCACCGCCCGGGAACACCGAACCGGCATTGCGGAAGGCGACGCGATCAGCGGAGGTCTTCAACGCGATGTTGTCCCCCGTGTACGCCACCAGGTAGCTGCCGTCCGGGCGTTTGACCACACTCGGGTCGTGTACGCCGATGTCTCCGGTGACGCGTGCGGGATTCGGATACGCGGCCGCAGCGGCGGCCGGTGTGACGAGGAGCGCGGTCGCGAACAGGATGACTGCGACAAACCTTGATCGAGCGGCAGACATGGTGCCTCCATTGGCAATCCGTTGATGGTGACGCTGACGGACTCACTGCTGGAAGCGCTCTCTGCGGAGATTAGCCGAATCCTGACGATGCCGACAAGGTCAGCGCGGAAGCACGCGCCGGACCGCTCGGACCACGATCGGCGGTGCCGGATTCCACGGCTCGGCGTCCGCGGTGTCCCAGGCGTAGGCGGGCACACCGTCCCGGATCAGGTCACCGATTCCGGGCATGGAGAGTTCAGCCGCGGACCAGGCGTAAAGCGCGTCGAATCGGGGCTGGATCACACCGAGGTCCAGGAGCCGGCAGAGACCCCGTTCTTCGCTGATGTACCACTGGAGGTCGTCCCGCAGGGGGTATCGGGCAGGCAGCACCCGGGACAGCGACAGGAAGATGCCGGTCATCCCCAGGCGCGGGTCACTCAACAGTGGCGCGATGGGTGACAACCAGCTCAGCGCGAGGCGGGGCGCGGCCACCAAGGCGTGCGCGTAGAGAACCCGGGCCAGCACCAGGTTGATGAAGAAGCGCTCGACGCGCGACTCCGCATCGGCGAGGGCGCGGTGTTCGAGGTACGCGGCCGCGATGGCCGCATTGTGCGCGAGATACCACACCCGCGCCGAGGGACGGCGGATGAACGACACCGACAACGCCACGCTCGGAGAGGACACCTCGCCACCGAGACCGAGCACGTGGGCGCGCGCTTCGGCGGTGTCGCGCAGGAGCCGCTCGTTGACCGCCCGCCACCAGGCGCTGCCCGGCTGGTCGCCGTCCACGGCGTTGAGCAGCCGACGACGCAACTGCCAGCCCATGAACGCCATGGCCGCACGTCGGTAAGGCAAGTGCAACTCGGGACGACCGGGTGGAGCCTGGTAGAGCGATTCGAGCAGCGCGAGCCGGCCGGCCGGCTCGTCACGCACCGCGGCGACCTGCTCGGCGGCGAAATCGGCAGCAGAGGGCATGGTCAGAGGCCGTTGAAGAAGCCGTACAGCCGGCGGATGCGGCCGTCCTCGATCCACGCGACGTCGAAGCCGGTCACCGCGGGCTCGCCGCCCGCGGGACCGATCTGCCACGAGAAGTGGACGGCGTCGTGGTGGGTCAGCACCGTGCCGTGAGTGAAGAGCATCCCGGTCAAGTTCTTTTGCGAGGTGGCGATGTATTCGTCGATGGCCGCGGTGCCGTCGGCGGCGACAGTCGGATCGGTGTACGTGCCGTTCGGGGTGAAGAGGTCTTCGACCATGGTCCGCCGAACCCGGCCGTCCGTTTCGTTCCACATGGCGATGTAGTTTCCGACCAGTTCGATCACAGCGTTCTTGTCCATGGTCACAACCTCGTTTCTGCAGGCTGCTCGGAAGGAGTACACAAGCCCGCCTCTTATAGTAAACAAGTTGAGTATGTACCACGAAGAGTAGCTGGCGATTGATCAGGCTGTCCAGGCGTTCAGTACTAACTTTTTTGACTAATCACTCCAACTGCTACTGTTGCCCCATGGCGTTGCGGAACGCGGTGATGGCCGCGCTGCTGGAGGGCGAAGCGTCCGGCTACGACCTCGCGAAGGGGTTCGACGCGACGGTCGCCAACTTCTGGATGACGACGCCTCAGCAGCTCTACCGGGAGCTGGAACGCATGGAGGCCGAAGGACTGGTCACGGCCCGCGTCATCGAACAGGAGCGCCGGCCCAACAAGCGGCTGTTCTCGTTGACGGAAGCCGGCCGGGAGGCTGTCCGCGCGTACACCGCGGAATCCCGGGGCAAGCCGGCGGTGATCCGGGACGAGTTGCTGGTCAAGGTGCAGTGCGCGGACGTCGGCGACGTCCAGGCGGTCCGATCGGCCATCACCGAACGCATGGAGTGGGCGACAACCAAGCTGGCCCGTTACGAAAAGCTGCGACAACGTCTCCTGGACGGGCGCTCGGAGGAGGCGTACTTCGCGGAGGCCGAGCGCATCGGCCCGTACCTCACCTTGCTGCGCGGCATGGCCTTCGAACGCGAAAATCTCCAGTGGGGAGACGTGGCACTGCGCAGGCTCAGCCAGCGCACGGACGCCCTCCACGCCGACGACTGAGATCAGGCCGGATCGTCGGGATCAGCGGAAACAGCCCTGATCCTTGGACGCGAGGTCCAGGGTCGAGTCCCGGCGCACGTCCGGCGGGAGCGCCGTCAGGACGACGCAGAGCCTGTGGCGTACCCCACACCGAGCTGGCATCACCGGCCATTTCCATGCTCAACTCCAGATGTGCAGATGTCCAACATTTGGAGGTTTGATCGCGGGCCCGCCCCCAGCCGGGGCTCGGCGACTCCCTGCCTTCGGTGACCACTCGGTCCTCGGGCAGACACCACCCAAGGCGCGTCTTATCGCCTTTTCACGACATAAGAGGAATCCCCGTGAAGTTCATCGGACTCGAGGAACACATGATGCCGGCGGAGATCATCCAAGCCGCCGGAGTGGACGGCCTGGCCATGATGGACGCGCCGTACCTGGCGGGCCTGAACGACCTCGCCGACGGCGGAGACGCGCGTCTGCAGGTGATGGACGACGCCACCATCGATGTCCAAGTGCTGTCGGCGGCCGCACACTTGGTCCAGTGTCTGCCGCCCGGGCCGGCCACCGACCTGTCCCGCCGGCTCAACGACACGATGGCATCGGTGGTGGACAAGCACCCCGACCGCTTCCGGTTCTTCGTCACGTTGCCGACCACCGACCCTGCCGCCGCGGTGGCCGAATTGAACCGCGGTGTCGAGGAACTCGGAGCCGTGGGCACCATGATCCACGGGCAGACGAACGGGGTTTTCCTCGACGACCCGTCGATGCGTCCCATCCTCGCCGAAGTCGAACGGCTCGGGATTCCGATCTACCTGCATCCGGGCTTCCCGCCGCCGGAAGTCTACAAAGCGTACTACTCGGGTCTCGACGAGACTGTGGCCAAGATGCTGTCCACCGGCGGCTGGGGCTGGCACGCCGAGACCGGCATGCACATCCTGCGCATGGTCGCCGGACTCGTGTTCGAACGCTTTCCCACCCTGCAGATCGTGGTCGGCCACATGGGCGAGAACCTGCCTTTCTCGCTGGCCCGCGCCGACGAATGGCTGACGCCGCGGATCAAGGGATTGTCGGGATCGGTCGCCGACCAGATCCTCGAGCACGTCCACATCACCATCTCGGCTTATACGACGGCCGCTCCGCTTCTCTGCGCACTGCAGGTGATGGGTGCCGACCGGATTCTCTTTGCGGTGGACTATCCGTTCGGAAATTCCGCGACCACCGTCGAATTCCTGCAGAACGCCCCCATCAGCCCCGCGGACAAGGAAAAGATCGCCCACGGCAACGCCGAAGCACTGCTCAAGAGGCTTTGACACCCACCACCATCAGGAGAGCACCATGAGTGACCTCGCGTTCGCGTCGGCGACGCGCCTCGTCGCGGCGCTGGCCCGCAAGGAGCTGTCGAGCACCGAACTGCTCGACTACTACCTGGAGCGCGTCGCACGCCTGAACCTCACGATCAACGCCGTCGTGGTGCTGGACGAGGAGCGAGCGCGCGAAGCGGCCCGCGCCGCCGACGAGGCGATCGCGGCCGGCCGCTCGCTCGGCCCCCTGCACGGGCTCCCGATGACCGTCAAGGAGTGCTTCGATGCGGCCGGCATGCGCACGACCTGCGGCGCCCCTGCCTTCGCCGACAACGTTTCGAGTCACGATGCCGACGCAGTCGCGCGGCTGCGCGCAGCGGGCGCCGTCGTGTTCGGCAAGACGAACCTGCCGATCTGGTGCCGCGAGGGCCAAGCGTTCAACGAGGTCTACGGCACGACGAGCAACCCCTGGGACCTGTCGCGCGGGCCGGGCGGCTCGTCGGGCGGTTCGGCCGCCGCGCTGGCCGCAGGCCTGACCGGGCTCGAGCTCGGCAGCGACATCGCCGGCTCGATCCGCAACCCCGCCCACACGTGCGGCGTCTACGGCCTGAAGCCGTCCCGGGGCGTCGTCTCGCAGCGCGGCATCCTGAAGACACGGCCGGGGGCGCTTGCGCCGAGGGATCTGGTGCTCCCCGGTCCGCTCGCGCGCAGCGCCGACGACCTCGAGCTGGCGCTCGACGTGCTCGCCGGACCGATCGAGGAGGACCGCACGGCCTGGCGGCTCGAGCTGCCGCCGCCACGCAGCCGGGAGCTCGCGGATTTCCGGGTCGCCGCGTGGCTGGACGACCCGTGGGCTCCGGTTGACGCCACGGTGCTCGAGCTGCTCCAGGACGCAGTCAGCGCACTCGAGCGTGCGGGCGCGCGCGTGGAACGGCGGCCCGGCCCGGTCGCGCTGGAGACGTCGGACCGCCTCTACCGGCACCTGCTGATGGGAGCCCTCTCGACCGGACTGGCCGACGAGGCGGTGGCCGGGATCGACGCCGGGCTGGCGCAGCTTCCCCCTGCTGCCGGCGACCTCGGCGCACGCCACCGGCGTGGCCTCGTCCAGCGTCATCGCGACTGGCTGGGTGCCGACGAGGAGCGCTGGCAGATGCGCCGCCAATGGGCCGGCTTCTTCCAGGACTACGACGTGCTGGTGTGTCCGGTGTGGACGCTGCCGGCGATCCCGCACGACCAGTCGCCGGACTTGGACGCGCGGGTGATCGAGGTCAACGGCGTCACGCGACCGTACTGGGACCTCGTGACGTGGGCCGGCATCGCCAACCTGCTCGGCCTGCCCGCCGCGTCCGTGCCGATCGGCCGCACGCGCGGCGACGGACTGCCGGTCGGCCTGCAGATCATCGGTCCGTACCTGGAGGACCGAACGGTGATCGAGTTCGCGCGCCACGTCGCCCAGCACGTGCCCGGCTTCGAGGCACCGCCCGGCTTCCGCGCCTGACCGCCACTCGCGTGTTCGACAATCACTGTGCAGATGTGCAAAACATGGAGGTTTTGGTGGAGGGATTGCAGCAACCGCGCCGGGCGTCGACCCTGGCCGCGCAGGTTTCCGACCAGTTGCGGGAGCAGCTGGTGTCCGGGCGATGGCCGGTGGGCACGCGCATCCCGGGCGAGCAGGAGCTGGCCGAGATGCTTCAGGTCAGCCGGAACACCATCCGCGAGGCGTTGCGGGCGTTGGTGCACCTCGGCCTGCTCGAGGCGCGAGTCGGCGACGGCACCTACGTCCGGGTGACCAGCGAACTGGAGGCCGTCCTGCTGCGGCGAACGGCCACCACGCGACCGGCGGACGTCTTGGAGCTGCGGGCGGTGCTGGAGGAACACGCCGCGGGCCTGGCCGCCGAGCGGCGCTCGGCGGCCGATATGGCGCAGCTGCGTGCGCTCCTCGCGGCGGCTCGCGAGAGCAACCACCCCGGATCGATGGCGCGGATCGCCGCGGCGGACGGCGCTTTTCACCTCGCCGTCGTGCGGGCCGGCGGCAACGAGCTACTGGGAGAACTCTACGAATACCTGGGCAGCGCGCTGTCAGCGCTGCTGACCGCACTGCCGTGGGACGGCGACGTCGCTGCCGAGCACGATCACTGGCACGGTGCGCTCGTCGACGCGATCGGCGCCGGCGACCCGGTCGCCGCCCGGTACGCGGCGTCCATGCTGGTGCAGGTGACCGGGCGGTTGAGCACAGCTGCCACCGCCGAGCAAGGTGGCGCGGGCAGGACCGGTCGTCGTGCGGGGGAATGACTTGCGCGGCTCCGCTGCTCAGGCGGGGAACGCCGTGCCGGGCCCGCGGTCCGGCGTGTGGCTGCTCGTCGGCATCGTGCTGGTCGCGGCGAACCTGCGTGCCGCCCTGACCGGGGTCGGGCCGCTGCTCCCCGGGATCGCGGCGTCGACCGGCCTGTCCGGCACCGGGATCGGGCTGCTCAGCACCCTGCCGCTGCTCACCTTCGCCGTCACCTCGCCGCTGGTCGGCCGGACCGCACATCGCCACGGCGCGCCCCGCACCCTGTTCTTCTCGCTGGCCGTGCTGGTGGCCGGGCTGCTCGTGCGCTCGCTGCCTGGGGTGTTCTTCTTGTTCGCGGGCACTGTGGTGGTCGCGGCCGCGATCGCCTACGGCAACGTGCTGCTGCCGTCGGTCGTCAAGAGCACCGTGCCGGAAGACCGGATCGCGCAGGTGACCGGCCTCTACGTCACCGCGATGGGCCTGCTCGCCGCCCTCTCTTCCGGGATTTCGGTGCCACTGGCCGAGCACGTGCCGGGAGGCTGGCGCACCGCACTGGGGGGCTGGGCCGTCCTCGCTGTCCTGGCCATCGGGGTCTGGATTCCGCAGTATCGGCGCCCCCGCCGCGTGGCGGCGACACCTGCCACGCGGGAGCGCATCCCCTGGCGTTCCCCCCTGGCCTGGCAGGTCAGCGTGTTCATGGGGCTGCAGTCCCTCGGCTTCTACACCACGATCGCGTGGCTGCCCGGCATCGTGCACGACCACGGAGTGGGCGAGGCCGCCGCCGGGTGGCAGTTGTTCCTCTTCCAGATCATCGGCCTGGTCTCCAGCAGCGTCCTTCCCATCCTGGTCCGCAGGGGGCTGGACCAGCGGCTCCTGGCCGCGGCCGGCTCGGCGATCGTCGCGGGGGGCTTCGCGCTGCTGGCCGTGGCCCCGCAGCTGGCCGTCGTGTCCAGTGTGCTCACCGGCCTGGGCGGCGGAGCGTGCCTGGTCCTCGCCCTGAGCTTCCAAGGACAACGGGCGGCCGACGCCTCGCAGGCGGCCGCGCTGGCCTCGATGGCCCAGTCCGTCGGCTACCTGGTGGCCGCCGTCGGACCGCTCCTGCTCGGCGCGCTGCACGACCTCACCGGTGGCTGGACACTCCCCCTCCTGCTGCTGGTCGCCCTGACGCTCACCCAGGCCGCCGTCGGCGCCCGCGCCGGCCGCGACCGGCACCTGAACTCCCCATCCCTCGTTCCCACCCCGATCGGAGACTGACCGCCATGACCACGACCGCACCCTTCAGCTACCTGGACACGCCGACCGCGGCGCCGCTGTCGATCACCGAGCTGATGTCCGGTGCCTACAACCTCCTGGAGTACGCCGCGGTCACGGCGGGAGAGCAGGTGCTTATCCTGGCCGAGCACGGCACCGATCCGGTGGTCATCCAGGCCATCGCCGCGGCGGCCGCCTACCGCAACGCCGAGGTGCACGTCCTGTCCACACCGCCGTTCAGCGCCGGCGGATGGGACCGCGCAACACCCTCACCGCTGCTGTCCGCCGCCCACGCCGCCGCCGACGCGGTGCTCTCGCTGACCTGGTGGAGCGAAGTGCACACCGCCCCGCTGTTCTTCAACGAGGTCGCCAAGCAACGGGCCCGGTTCGTCTCGCTCCACCAGACCGCCACCGCCGCGGCCCTGTCCACCGGCGCCCGGTTCCCGCTCGAGCTGTACCTCGCCCTGGAAGCCAAGACCTACGCCCAGATCTCCGCGGCCGAGGAAATCAGGGTCACGACCGCGCTCGGCACCGACGTGACCTTCCGCGACTTCACCACGGGATCACCGGTGAGCGGCCACACCAGCGCCCCGGTCACCGCCGGCATGTGGCGGCCCTTCCCGTACGGAGGCGCCAACTTCTCCCCCGACCAGACCGACGGCGTGGTCGTCATCGAGGAATCCACGGTCACCGGTGTCCCCGCCGAACGGACCACCCTGGAGCTGAAAGACAACCGCGTCACCGCCATCCACGGCGGCGCGGCCGCCGACCTGAGGCGGTACGCACCGGACGGCTACTACATGCGCCACGCGCTCATCGGGCTCAACCCCAAGGTCCGCTCGGCAGGCGGCACCCAGTTCGAACGCGAGAAGCACGCCGGCGCCTTCTACTTCGGCATCGACGGCCTGACCCCGCAGGGAACGGTCGACCGCGCGGCCCCCGGCCACGCCCACTGCGACTGCCAGTTCGACCGGCCCACCATCACCCTCGACGGCCGGCCCTTCGTCGACAACGGCAACCTCCTGCTCCTCGACGACCCCGAAATCCGCGAGCTGGCCGGGAAGTTCGGGCCTGCCGACATCCTGCTCGACCCCAACCCTCGCCTCGTCCTGCCGCCCCGCTACAGCCGCTGACCACGACCCCGGGCAGGCCCCGGCGGGCCTGCCCGGGGTTCGATGTCCGGAATCGCTCTCCAGAAAGAGGACCCGCTCATGCCCCCACCGACGGTCCGCCACCTCGCTGCTTTGGGCAGTTCCTTCGCCTCAGGACCCGGCATCGAGCCCTACGCGGACAAGAGGGCCTGGCGCTCGGGCCGCAACTACGCCCACCTGCTGGCCGAGCGGCTCGGCAGCGATCTGACCGACCTCACCGTCGCCGGAGCCACCACCGCCACCATCCTGGAGCGCCCGCAACGCATGCTGTGGCGCAAGTTCCCGGCTCAGCTCTCCCGGCTTCCCCGGGAAGCCGACCTCGTGACCGTGACCGCGGGTGGCAACGACCTGGGCTACATCAGCAGCATGATCGCGCTGTCGTATCGCGCCTGGCTCTCGCAACGCCGGACGACCCGAACCTTCGCACCGCTCCTCGCTCGGCACGGTGTCCCGGCCCTCACCGAGAGCATGCTCGACCAGACCACTTCGCACCTCGTGGCGATCGTGGCCGCGATCACCAAGCAGGCACCGGGTGCCCGCGTAGTGCTCGTCGATTACCTCACCGTGCTCGACGCCGATACCCCGACCGGCCCGGACGCGCCGTTTCCCGCCGCGACCCGCGACTCGCTGCGCGCGGTCGCCGGGGCGTTGGCCGACGCCTTCGCGGACGCGGCGAAGCTCTCCGGCGCTGACCTGGTGGCGATGAGCCGGCTCAGCGAGGGACACGGACTCACCAGTGCGCACCCGTGGGTGAACGGGTTCATGGCCAAGCAGCCGACAGCGTCGTTCCACCCCACTCTCACGGGGATGACCGCGGTCGCCGACGCGGTGATCGACCACCTGGGCCGCTGACCCTCCGATCGGCAACACGCCGATCGGCCATCGAAATCGGCAAGAAAGCGCTTACTTCACGACTGGACTGATCGGGTCGCGGAGGTTGACAACCACTGAACAGGCTGGCTTGAATCGGCTCATCGCGACGGTGACGGTGCGCCGGTTCCGGTCCAGGCGTGCCGCCGGGTACGCCCCAGCTCATCTTTCGCAGCCGTCGCCTTTCGTCGCCACCCAGGTGGGCAGTTCGAACCGCTGCACGAGCGCGCGCTCACCACACCGGCCACGGCCGAAGATCGAAGGGACGAGACCCATGCACACCAGCACAAGTCAATCGAAGCGAGCCCTCGTCATCGGACTGACCGCCGCCGTGGTCGCCGCGGCGAGCATCATCGACGCGGGCGCGGCCGAAGCGGCCGCCTGCAGGGGTTACGTCGGGCTCACGTTCGACGACGGGCCCTCCCCCACGAACACCCCTCGGCTGCTCAACGCCCTCAAGCAGAACGGGCTCCGGGCCACGCTGTTCAACGAAGGCCGGTACGCCGCCGCCTACCCGGCCCAGGTCAAGGCCGAGGTCGACGCCGACATGTGGATCGGCAACCACAGCTACACGCACCCGCATCTGGTCCAGCTGAGCAAAGCGCAGGTCGACAGCGAAATCACCCGGACCCAGCAGGCCATCGCCGCGGCCGGAGGCGGCACGCCCAAGCTGTTCCGCCCGCCGTTCGGCGGCACCAACTCGACGGTGAAGTCGGTCGAGGCCAAGTACGGGCTGCGAGAGATCATCTGGGACATCAGCTCCGGCGACTCGAGCGGCGTCAGCGTCGACAGGATCGTGCAGGCCAACGCCAACCTCACCGACGGCCAGATCATCCTCATGCACGACGGACCCGCCAACACGATCGCCGCGATCCCGCGCATCGCGCGGGGACTGGCCGGCCGTGGCCTGTGCGCGGGCATGATCTCGCCGCAGACCGGCCGCGCCGTGGCACCGAGCTGAGCCCAGGGCCTCATGAGAGCGGAACCGGGGGAAACCCGGCTCCTGTCACATTCGAACCGTTCGACATTTTGCGGTTGACCTCGCTGAACAAATCCGCGGCTGTGCACGATCACAGAAATTCCCGCGGCAAGCCTTGCGGCTATCACTGACTTGCGGTTCCATCGTCACCAGAACCGCACGTAGTCGCTTGTGTACGCTGCCGATCCGGCTCCTGCGCTTCCCGCTCGCTGAACGAAGTAAGCGCTTTCAGTTCTCGCAAAGGCACTGCGCGGCTCGCGCGATCTCCCCGGAGACACTGACCATGAGAGGACCGACGATGAGCAGGCAATCGAGTCGCCATCGGAGCGCCGGGCTCGCCGTACTCGCGGTGGTGGCGCTGACCAATGCGATGTCGAGCGGTGGTCAGGCCGCCGCCGCGGACGCTGCGCCCTGGCCGGCGAACCCCGGCTGGCAGCAGTACGTCCCGGGACCGGCCACACCGAACGTGACCCCGGTCGCCGTGGTCAGCACATCGGGAACCGTCACCAACGCGGCCGCGCTGGTCGCAGGTGGGAGCGGCAGCGCCAAGCTGACCATGGCGTCCGGCGGGCCCGCACCCAGGATCCTCCTCGACTACGGCAAAGACGTCGGCGGCTTTCCCTCCTTCACGGTGACGGCAGCGAGCGGCAACCCGGTGCTGCGCGCCGCCTACAGCGAGGGCAGGCAGTTCATGAGCGCCAAGGGGGACGGCGGAGGCGCGTTCAACGCGGGCGACAAGTCCAGAGCCAACAGCTACACCGTCCGCGCGGCCGGAACGATCACCCACAGCTTGATGCAGGGCGGCGAGCGCTTCCAGGAAATCACGCTGACCTCCCCCGGTTCCGTCACGCTCAGCGCGGTCGGCATCCGGTTCAGCGCCTACCGCGCGACGGCGAACGAGTACCAGGGGTACTTCATGTCCAGCTCGGACGAGCTGAACAAGATCTGGTACGCCGGCGCCTACACCAACCAGCTCAGCATGCTGCCCCCAGGGATGGGGGGCGTCAGCCAGCTGCCACTGATCCTGGACGGGGCCAAGCGGGATCGCAACGTCTGGATCGGTGACATCTACGCGGAAGGCCCGACGAACTACGTCAGCCTGGGCAGCAACGGCAACGAGTACCTCAAGCAGTCCATCCGGCTGCTCGGCAGCCACCAGCTCAGCAGCGGCTTCGTCACCGGGTGCCTGGCGCCGCAGACACCGGTGCACACCGGCCCGCCCATTCCGGGCACGACCGGGTGCTACTCGACGAGCTACTCCCTGTACTTCGCTCCCGACCTGGCCGACTACTACCGCGCCACCGGCGACCTCGCCTTCGCCCGGCAGCAGTTCCCGATCGTGCAGCGGCAGCTCGGCTGGAACGCCTCCCGGCTCAACTCGCTGGGTCTGCTGGTCACCGACACCAGCGACGGCCTGGACTGGGACTGGTACGACGGCAACAAAACCGGCGCGGTGAGCATGTACAACATGCTGTATTACCTGAACCTGACCGAGGCCGCGTACCTGGCGCGGGAGACGGGCCAGCCCGATCTCGCGACGCAGTACACCGCCAAGGCCGCCGCCCTGCGCACCGCGATCAACACCAACCTCTTCAACTCCCGCACCGGCGTCTACGACCTCAGCGACAAGAAGCGCGGCACCGTCACCCAGGACGCCAACGCCGCCGCGGTCACCTTCGGCGTCGCGCCGGCCGGCGCCGTCCCCGGTATCCTGGCCAAGCTGAAGTCCGCGCTGTGGGGCGCCCACGGCCCGCAGCCCTTCTCCGCCGACACCGGCTACTCCAAGCTGGTCAGCCCGTTCGTCTCCGGTTTCGAGCTGCGCGCCCGGCTGGCCGCCGGGGACACCACCGGCGCGATGCAGCTGCTGGCCGACGTCTGGGGCCAGATGGTCCGGCCCGGCCCCAACTACACCGGCGCCCTGTGGGAGAACCTGAACCCCGACGGCACCATCCCGAAGGGCAGCACGAGCCTGGCACACGGCTGGGCGTCCGCCCCCACCTCGGCGCTGACCGGCTACGTGCTCGGCGCCCGCCCGGTCAGCGCCGGGTACGCCACCTGGATCGTCCAGCCGCAGCCCGGATCGCTGAGCTGGACCGTGGGGCAGGTACCCACCCCGCACGGGCCGCTGGCGGTCAAGTGGGGCCGCGCGAGTGGCGGCGAGTTCGACATGGACGTCACCGCCCCGGACGGGACCAGCGGCACCATCGCCGTCCCGGCCTCCGGCGCGAACACGGCGATCACCGTGAACGGAACGAGCGTCTGGGACCACGGAACCTTCACCGCCGGTGCCGGAGTCACCAGCGCACGCAGCGACGGGTCCTATGTCTACCTGTCCGTCAGCGCCTCGGGCACCTACCGCGTGGTCGCCCGATGATCATCCCCGTCATCGGCGCACTGGTCGCCCTGTCCGTGCTCCCCGGCACGGCGGACGCCGTCAACTACTCCTTCAACGTTCCGCCCGGTGACTACGAGGTCACTTTGACCTTGGGCAGTGCGACCCAGCCCGCGCAGACCGGTGTCCAGGTGGAGGCCCGCCGCACCATGCTCGCACCCGTGAACACCCGCGCCGGCGAGTTCCGCCGGGAGGTACTGGCGGTGAACGTGCGCAGCCCGGAAAGCATGCCCACCGGCGAAGAAGGGACGGGGACACCCGGCCTGCAGGTCCACCTCACCGGGAGCCACCCGGCAGCGGTGAACGTCTCCGTGGCACCCGTGCGCCGGCCGCGGCTGTTCGTGGTGAGCGACTCCACGGCGTCGGACTGGCTCAAGGGTCCGAAACGGGGCTGGGCGCAGGAACTGCCCCAGCTGCTGCGACCGGGGATCGTGGTCGCCAACTACGCCGACTCGGGTGAGAGCACCGGGAGCTGGTTGAGCAATCCCCGGCTGTTCGCCACCGTGAAGCCGTTGATCCAGCCCGGCGACGAAGTGCTGATCCAGCTGGCGCACAACGACAAGACCACACCGGAGAGCACGTTCCGGGCCAATCTGGGGAAGCTCGTCGACGGCGTCCGCCAGCGTGGCGGGGTGCCGGTCCTGGTCACCCCGCCGGTGCGGCACCAGTTCGGCCCGAACGGGAAGCTCACCCCGACCGGCCTGATCGTCAACAACCTCGGCGTCGACCTCCCAGCGGTGATCCGCGACGTCGCCGGCAAGCTGCACGTGCCGCTGATCGACCTCACCGCGCGCAGCCAGGCGCTGCTGGAGCAGCTGGGTGAAACCGCGTCCTGGCCCCTGTACCTGACCGTCCAGCACGACGGCGTTCAGGACTACGCGCACTTCTCCGAATACGGCGGAACCGTCATGGCCGGTCTCGTCACCTCGGGCATGACCGACGCCCACCTGCCCGCCGCGGGCTCGCCCAGGCAACGGTGACGGGAGCAAGCATGAGCCGGCACGCCACCTCCTCCCCGATCGATCGCCGGGTAATAAGGTGGATGAATGGGGCAGGACGAGGGCGGCAGCCCGCAACGGGCACGCCGGGCGAGTATCCGGCAGGTCGCCGCCGCCGCGCGCGTGTCCACCTCCACCGTGAGCAACGTGCTGAACAACCCGGACGTCGTGGCCACGAGCACCCGGCGCCGGGTGGAGGACGCCATGGCCGAGGTGGGCTACGTCCGCAACGGCGCGGCCCGCCAGCTGCGCGGCGCGCCGAGCACGATCGCCGGCTGCCTGCTGCTGGACACCGCCAACCCGTTCTTCGCCGAGGTCTCCCGGGGCATCGAGGACCGGCTCACCGAGGCCGGCTGCCTGCTCATCGTCGGCAGCACCGACGTGCGCGCCGCCCAGGAGAACAACTACCTGCGCATGATGGAGGAACTGGGTGTTCGCGGCATCCTCGTCAACCCGTCCGGTTCGCGGCTGGACCGGCTGGTGCGCCTCAGCGGGCGCGGCACACCGGTGGTCCTGGTCGACCACCCCCGGGCGGGTGCCGACCTCTGCGCGGTCGCCGTCGACGACGTGCACGGCGGCGGCCTGGCCGCCGACCACCTCCTCGCGCTCGGACACCGGCGGATCGCCTTCCTGGGCAGCCAGGCGGGCATCCGGTCGCTGCGAGACCGAGGGGAGGGAATACGCCGGTCGATGAGGAAGGCCGGATTGGACGTGTCGTCGACACTGGTCGAAATTCCGGTGCCCGAGCCGTGCACGGTCGATGTGGCCGACTCGGTCGTCGATCAGGTGCTCGCGGTCTCGCCGCGCCCGACCGCGGTCATCTGCTTCAACGACGTCGTCGCTTTGGGAATGCTGCGCGGTTTACGCCGGCACGGCATTCCGGTGCCCGGGCAGATGTCGGTGGTCGGGTACGACGACGTCCAGTTCGCGGAGCAGCTCTCCCCCGCGCTGACGACCGTCCGCCAGCCCAAGTACCAGCTCGGCCGCGCCGCCGCCGAGCTGCTCCTGGCCGAGGACCGGCCCGGCCACCAGCACCAGGAAATCCGGTTCACCCCGGAACTGGTCGTGCGTGCCTCCACCGCGCCCCCCGCCATCGGCGGCTGACCGGGCACGCTCTTCGCGCATTCGGCTCTGCTGCCTGGTTCCGATGCCGTTGTTTCCGTTGCGCCGTCCAGTCCTTCCCGTCGCTGCCCGTCCGAAGTAAACAGCAGAGGGGTATTGCCGGGCGGTGTTTTTCGGCGGTACGGTCATGACACCGGCCGTTTCCGAAACCGGCTCTCCGGCGAAGATCAATTGTAACGTCGCAAGTCGCCTCCCACCCGACTGGTGGGCCCGGGCATCCACGAGCCCGCGAAGACAGTGCTCCGCACAACGCAGTGCTTGGAGGAGACGATGAATCCTGTTCCCACCGCCCCACGGAGACGTCGAAGCCGATGGCTCGGTGCACTGTCGGCCACCGCCCTGGTGGGCGCGTCCCTGCTCGGCGCCCCCGCCGCGTCGGCGGCGACCAGCGGCACGCTCGTCGGCGCCGGTTCCGGCCGCTGCCTGGACGTGACCGGAGCGAGCCAGGCCGCCGGAACCGCGGTGGAGCTCTGGGACTGCCACGGCGGCGTCAACCAGAACTGGGCGACCACGCCGGCCGGGGAACTCCGCGTCTACAACGGGACGATGTGCCTGGCAGCACACGACAACCAGACGACTGCCGGCACGAAGGCGGAGATCGCCACCTGCACCGGCGGGCAGAACCAGAAGTGGCGACTCAACGCCGACACCACGATCACCGGCCTGCAGTCCGGGCTGTGCCTGGACGTGTCGGGTTCCGCGACGGCCAACGGTGCGGCCGTGGCGCTGTGGACCTGCAACGGGCAGAGCAACCAGAAGTGGACGTTCGGCGGCGGGAACAGTGGTCCCGATTGCAACGTCGCAACCGTCGATCCGAACGCCACGGCGCAGGCCCGCCGCCTGCTGTGCTACCTCTACAGCCAGTACGGCAATCACATCGTCTCGGGCCAGCAGGAAACCAACGGCAGCGAGAACGAGTTCAATTTCCTCTACAACAACACGGGCAAGGCCCCAGCGATCCGCGGGCTGGACATGTGCGACCGCCCCGGCGCCGTCGACCGCGCAGCCGCCTGGTGGAACGCCGGGGGCATCCCGATGATCGGGTGGCACGTCGGCGCGCCGGCCACCAGCCGCTGCAACTACGGCGGGACCGCGTCGATCAACAACACCCTCACCCCCGGCACCCGTGAATACGCCTCCTACACCGCCGAACTGGACGAAGCGGCGAGCCAGCTGCTGCGCCTGCAATCCCAGAATGTCGCCGTCCTGTGGCGGCCGTACCACGAGGCCGGTGGCACCTGGTTCTGGTGGAGCAAAGAGGGCGGCGCGCAGTACCAGCGGCTGTGGAAGTTCCAGTTCAACTACTTCGTCAACGTCAAGGGCATTCACAACCTGGTGTGGCTGTGGCCGTCCAACGGCGAACCGAACTCCTCGTTCTACCCCGGAAAGTCCTATGTGGACGTCGGCGGCGCCGACACCTACGTCAACGACCGCGGTCCGCTGACATCGCTGTTCAACTCCACCCGCGGCGTCGTCGGCACGACGATCCCGATCGCCCTGCACGAGAACGGCGCCATCCCCGACCCGGCCCGGCTCCAGTCCACCAGCACCCGCTGGGTCCTGTTCATGACCTGGAACGGCACCTGGATCACCGGCCAGGACCCCGGTTACCTCAGGACCACCTTCACCAGCCCCTACGTCGTCACCCGCGACGAAGTGCCCAACCTCAGGTAACCGAACTCCGCACCCGCCATGGAGGAAAGATGAGAGCGCGTTTCGCACTCGTGTCACTGCTCGCGGTCGTGCTCGGCGCGGGGAGCGGGGGCCTGCAGGCTTCGGCGGCACCGGCAAGCGCCGAGCCGGTGGCCCCAGCCGACGTCAACGGGGTCACCGCGGGCAACGCGGCGATCACTTCGGTCGACCTCGCCGGGAGGTGGAGCTTCACGCCGGCAGGCCGGGCGACGACTTCGATCACGGTGCCCGGTGGAGGCTGGTACAAGCAGGGCTTCACCGACGTGAACGAGGCGGTGTACTCCCGCACCGTCACCGTGCCGGACGCGGGCCAACCGCAGTCCACCTGGATCGAGTTCGGTGCCGTCAACCACCAGGCGACCCTGTCGGTGGACGGCCGGGTCGTCGCCACCCAGACCACCTCGTTCACGCCGTCCCACTTCGACATCAGCGCCTATGCCGCCCCCGGCACGACCCACACGATCAGCGTGGCCGTCAAGGGGCGGGGTGCGTTGAAGACGGCGGCGGGCAAGTACCTCGTCCCCCAGGCCGCCGAGTGGTCGGAGGCGGTTCCGCAGGGTATTTTCCGCTCGGCGGTCCTGCGGGTGTATCCGGCCGTGTACGTCAGCGACGCGTTCGTCCGCACTTCCGTCGCCGACCGGACTCTCGCTTACGACGTGTCCGTCACGAACACCTCGGCCGCCAGCAGGACCGTGACCCTGACCGGATCGCTCGCCTCGGACGCCGGTGCGTCGTTCAGCTACCCGGCGCTGCCCAGCCGCACGGTCACCGTGGCCGCCCGCTCGACCGCCAAGGTGACGGTCGGGCCGGTGGCGTGGGACCTCGGTGCCGCCTCGTACTGGTGGCCCAACGTGCCCTACCGCGCCGGGTACCGCGCCCAGCTGCACACCCTGTCGGTGCACGCGGCGACGGACGACGGCCGCACCAGTGACGCGAGCTACCGATTCGGCTTCCGGGAAAGCACCCAGAACGGCGAGCACTACTACCTCAACGGCGTGCGGGTGAACTATCGCGGCGACAGCCTGCAGGGTGCCGACTACGACCGGATCAACAACGGCGGTAAGGGCGACGCCTACGACACGCTGCCCGGCTTCCTCCCGCCGTCCGGCACCAACGGCGGCTGGCCCCAGGCGGTCGACAACTACCAGCGGCTCAACTACAACGTCGTGCGGATCCACCAGGAGCCGGCCAGCCCGTACATGCTGGACGTGGCCGACGAGCTGGGTCTGATGATCATCGACGAGACCGCGATCCGCGGCTGGGCACAGGACCTGGCGGCCGGCCGCCAGTACAACGTGAACCACGCCCGCGACCTCGTCCTGCGCGACCGCAACCACCCGGCCGTCGTCCGGTGGAGCCAAATCAACGAACCGAACTTCACCGATGACTCCGAGAGCTTCGAGCAGGCCCTCTATGCGGCGATGAACGGCAACGACGGCACCAGGCCGATCAGCATCGACGCCTCCCCCGGCGGCGATGCGCCCAGCCGGTACCCGAACATGAACTACCCCAACTTCGCCATTTTCCCGCACTACCTCGACGGAAACAGCAAATACGGAGAGGCCGTGCGTCCGGTGGCCGGAAGGCCCGACGGCGAGGGTGAGTACCTCTGGCCGGCGTGCAGCACCAAACAGGGCTTCCTGTGGTTCGGCACGACAACCGTCGCCAAGCGCGGCAAGGACGCCGACGACCTGCGCCCGTACACCCTGCTGTCCGCCTGGGCCGGTGTCGTTCCGGGGGTGCGGACCACCGATTTCCGCACCGAGGAAGACCGCAACCCGGTCTACGGGGCGGACAACCTGCCTGACCCGTGGAGCAACTCGGTGGTCCAGCGGGTCCAGGCGGCGTTCAACCCGGTCGCCGCGATCGACCTGCCCTTCTGGTCGGCCTCCGGCGCGTCGGACTCGAACGCCACCTTCCCGCTCCCGCAAGCGGTGGGCACCTACTCCGCCGGCAGCACGATCAGCCGCACCATCACCGTGTTCAACGACGATTTCAGCGGCACCGCGGTGGGACTCGACTGGAGCGCGCGGCTCGACAGTCCTACCGGGACGGAGGTCGCGTCCGGGAGCACGACCCTCACCATCCCCCTGGGCTCCCGGACGGCGCACAACGTGTCGTTCAAGGCTCCGGCCGGCGGCTCACGGGTGTACCTCGTCCTGTCGACCACCAAGTCCGGGATCACCACCTTCCGCGACTCGGTGGAGTACTTCGGCCTCGGCAGTGCCGGCCCGGCACCGGGCAACTACCGCATCGTCGCCCGCCACAGCGGCAAGCCACTGGCCATCGCCGCCGGCTCCACCGCCGACGGTGCCAAGGCCGTCCAGCAGTCCGGAACCGCGCCCTGGACCATCAGCACCGTCCAGGGCGGCACCTACACCCTGCGCTACACCCCGACCGGCAAGGTGCTCGACGTCAACGGACACTCCACGGCAACCGGGGTGCAGTTGCAGCAGTGGACCCCCACCGGCGCCACCAACCAGCAGTGGTACCTGAGGCCGACGGGCGACGGGTACTACACCATCGTCGGCTACGAAAGCGGGCTGGCGGCCGACGTGTACGGCAATTCGACCGCCGACGGTGCCGCGGTCGTGCAGTGGACCGCCACCGGCGGCGCCAACCAGCAGTGGCAGCTGATCCCGGCGTGACAATCCACCACCACCCCCACCCACGGAGTCGTCCATGACCATGCAACGACGTACCTTCCTGCGTGTCGGCGCGGCCGGAGCGGCAGGCCTCGGCCTGGGCCTGCTCGGCGCGGGACAGGCACTCGCCACCGTCACCCCGCTGGGCGCGCCGACCACGACGTTCGCGGTGGGCGTCCGCCAGTACAACTGGATGCGTGGCAACCGCCCGATCACCATCTACGTTTACTACCCGGCCAAGGGCACGCCCGGCAGCGGACCTGTCACCAACGCGCCGGTCGCCGACGGCGTGTTCCCCGTCTGCGAATACACCCACGGCAGCGGCGGCAGCCCGCAGGGTTCCCTGTCGCACATCCAGCCGCTGGCCGCGGCGGGCTTCATCGTGCCGGCACCGTACTTCCGCAACGCGAACATCGGCGACACCTACAACGGCAACCTGGGCCGGGACGTCTCCGAGGCCATCACCCGGACCTTGGCGCTCAACACGGCCAACGACCCGTTGAAGGGCCACATCAACACCACGACGGGCGTGGGCGTGTACGGCTACTCGATGGGCGGTATGACCACGCACAGCCTGCTCACCGTTGCGCCCGACCCGCGGATCACCGCGGCGGTCGCGATGTCCTGTGTGGACATGGGGAACCCGGCCGCCTCGGTCAAGGCCAAGGTCCTGTTCATCCACGGGGACCGGGACCAGCTCTGTCCCTACTCCTCCGCCCGCCAGGCCTACCGGGAACTGTCGCGGCCCAAGGCGTTCCTCACCATGCGTGGCGCGGACCACAGCAGCTACTTCCGGGACACCCGCTCCCGCAACACCTTCGTGGACTGGATGCGCTGGGGCCTGTACGCCGACACCGTCGCCCGTGACCGCCTCCGCACCGATGCCTCCTCGAGCGGCACCACCTGGGAGGCAGAGCTCTGATGCCGGGAAGAGTCAGAAACCGCCGCCCCGCGCTCGCCGCGTTGGCCGCCGTGGGGTCCATCGCGTGCACGACACTGATGGCGGTAGCGGGCGGGTCGTGGGCGAGTGACGCGAGCGCGGCGGGCGCTTTCGCGTGCCGGGTCGACTACACGGCCAACGACTGGGGCAGCGGGTTCGGTGCCAAGGTGACCGTTGCCAACCTCGGTTCGTCGGCGGTCAACGGCTGGACGCTCACCTACACCTACGCCGGCAACCAGACCCTGCAGAACGGCTGGAGCGGCAATTGGTCCCAGGCGGGCAAGCGGGTCACCGTGACCAACCTTAGCTGGAACGGCACCGTCCCGGCGGGCGGCAGCGTCAGCGCGGGAGCGAACTTCACCTACAGCGGCACCAACGCCAAGCCGGCGGACTTCGCCGTCAACGGCGCCGCGTGCACCGGCACCACCCCGACGACGACCACCACGCCAACCACCACCACGACCACTCCGCCGGTCGGTGCCGCACCGGCGCTGCGCGTCTCCGGCAACAAGATCGTCACCGCGAAAGGCGAGCCGTACCGGCTGCTGGGCGTGAGCCGCTCCAGCGGCGAGTTCGCCTGCGTGCAGGGCAAGGGCATGTGGGACGGTCCGGTGGACCAGGCGTCGGTGAACGCGATGAAGACCTGGAACATCCACACGGTACGAATCCCGTTGAACGAGGAGTGCTGGCTGGGCGTCAACGGCTCACCCGGGGGCGCCACCTACCAGCAAAACGTCAAGGACTACGTGGATCGGCTGACGGCGAACGGCATCAATGTGATCCTCGACCTGCACTGGACCTGGGGCGCCTACGCGAACGGGCCGGACTGGCACTGCAAGGACGAGCACGCGACGTGCCAGAAACCGATGCCGGACGCACGGTACTCTCCGCAGTTCTGGACCGGCGTCGCCACCGCGTTCAAGGGCAACAACGCCGTCGTCTTCGACCTGTTCAACGAGCCGTACCCGGAGATCGCCGGCGACTGGAACAAGACCCTGGGCTGGCAGTGCTGGCGGGATGGGGGCACCTGCACCGGCCTTCCCTACGAAACCGCCGGAATGCAGGACCTGGTCGACGCGGTGCGGGGCACCGGCGCGACCAACGTCCTCATGCTGGGCGGCCTGGAGTGGGCCAACGACATGCGGGAGTGGCTGACCCACAAGCCGATCGACCCGTTGAACAACATCGCGGCGTCCTGGCACGCCTACAGCTTCAACGCCTGCGCCACCGAATCCTGCTGGGACAGCCAGGTCGCCCCGCTCGCCCGGCAAGTCCCGGTCGTGCTCGGCGAGTTCGGCCAGGACAACTGCGGCTTCGACTACATGCGGCGGTTGGCGGACTGGGCCGACACGCACTCCGTGAGCTACCTCGCGTGGACCTGGAACCCGTGGGGCTGCAGCACCGGTGCCGTGCTCATCAAGGACTGGAACGGCACACCCGAGCCCGGCGTCGGCGAGGGCTTCAAGGCCCACCTGCTCGGCCAAAACCCCGGCGGAACCCCGTAACTGGAGGAAAGATGAGATCAACCGGACACCGGCCGCGGTGTACCGCCTCGATCGGGCTGGTCCTCGCCCTGGTGCTGGGCTGCCTCGGCATCCAGGCCGGCACCGGTCCGCCGGCGCAGGCCGCCACCAACCAGTTCCACGGGGTGAACTGGGCCGATTACCGGGACAACTACCTGACCGACCCGAACGTCCCCATCGGATTGTCCACATCGGACAGCTATGCGACCACCTACGCGAAGGCCACCCCGATCCTCAAGGGCTTCCAGAACCTGGGCGCCAACACGATCCGGTTCGGCATCAACCCGCAGACCACGTCGTCGTCCTGGTGGAACAGCCTCGTAGCGGCCTACGACGCGGCCGCCGCGCTCGGTATGAACGTCATGATCGCCCCCTGGACACAGCCGGGCAGCGGCCGGATCACGAACATGAACGCCTTCTACGCGATGTGGGACACCGTCATCGCCAAGTACGGCGGCAACAGCCGGTTCTCCTTCGACCTCCTCAACGAACCCTGGGGGTACAGCGCCACCGAACTGACCGACCTCGCCGCCGCCTGGCTGGCGCGCTATCCCGCCGTGCCCCGTGGCCGGATGGTCATTCCCGGCCTGTGGTCGGACATCGACCTGTGCGCGGTGGGCGCCGACTCACGATTGAAGGGCACCCTGCTGTCGATCCACATGTACACCCTGGGCGGGGAGACCCACCCCACCGAGGCCGCGTGGATCGCCAGCTTCAAGGGCCGCCTGTGCGGCTATGCCGACCGCGCCGTGCTCACCGAGTTCGGCGTGCCCATGACCACCGGCGTCAACTACAACGGCCCCCGCGACGGCAACAACAACGTCTCCTACTATTACGCACTCACCGACACCGTGCGCAGCCTGGGCATGGGATCGTTGCTGTGGACGGGAGTCAAACGAGCCGACCAGACCGCCGGCCCGGGCCCGTGCTTCAACGCCTCCTGTGCGATCACCTCCCTCACCGGCACGGGCACCAACCTCTCGCTGACCGTCACCAACCGCTCCGGGCTCGACCGGCTCCGCTACGGCTGGGGACTGAACGACAACGGCGACGGCACCGCCGGGGTGCTGCGCGGCGCCGGGTCCAACCGGTGCCTGGACGTGCCCGGAGCGGCCACTGCCAACGGCACCCTCCTGAACATCTGGGACTGCACCGGCCGCACCAACCAGCAGTGGACCCAGCTGTCCGACGGCGCGTTGCAGGTCTACGGCAACAAGTGCCTCGACGTGCCCGGTCAAGCCCCGGCTCCGGGCACGGCGGTCCGGATCTGGGACTGCACCGGCGGCGCCAACCAGCAGTGGAACCTCACCGCCGACGGGACCATCGTCGGCCGCCCATCCGGGCTCTGCCTGGACGTCACCGGCGCAGGCACCGCGAACGGGACCCGAGTGCAGCTGTGGACGTGCAGCGGCGCCGGCAACCAGAAGTGGATCCGGAAGTGACCCCACCTGACCGGCCCACGCGACAGGGCCGGGTGGCGCTGATCCGGCACCCGGCCCGCCGCACTCCCCCGGCCGGCATCGCGGTCCTGTGCCGCTCGAGACGTACTCACCACCGGCTCCGATTGAGTCCGACGATTCCGGTTTGATGGTGTCCAAGTCGTTCCAGTGACAATTTTCCCCGCCACGCGGGCGCGCCGTGCGATGTCATCGCTACGTGTCCGACGTCGGCGGAAATATCTGCGCATGCCCAAAGATTCTTCGAACGACGACACAGAGTTGCGCCGAACCGATCCCGGGCCCCTCTGAACCATTCCGACTTTACCTCTACCCCATGCTTTACCAGCGCGACGCTGCCCGCGTCGCGTCAGGCGCCGCCGAGTGGCGGCTCGCTTTCCCATGGATGGCGCAAGGGCGTTCAGCAGGGCACCGTGACACCCGGGCGAATCGATCGTCGAATTCAGCGAAACTGTTGACATCTGACCTGCGCGGTTCTTAAATTCAAGGTAGCCTCGTCGGCACGGATTGACCATTTGACAGAAGACCGGATGCCCGGGCCGCGGAAACAAAGAAGATGTGATCAGCATTTCCAGCCGCGGCGCCGCCAAGCAGCCATACCGAAGGGAATACGCCCGTGATCGCAACGCCGTCGGGCCATCCGGGTGGCCACGCAGCCGCGCCGTCCCGCCGGTCGTTCCTGCGCGGGCTGGCCGCGGCAGGGGCGCTACCGCTGACCCCGGCCGCGGTGGGCTTGCTCGCAGCCGGGTCGGCCTCCGCCGCGGGGGACGGTTTTTCCCTGGTCGCGGGCGGCGTCGCCGCCGATGTGTTCGTGGACGCGGCCGACGACGTGGCCGTCCGCCGCGTGGCGGGCGACCTGCAGGCCGACATCGAGCGGGTCAGCGGGGTGCTGCCCATCCTGACCAACCGCACCGCCGGGCTGTCCCGCACGGCGGTGCTGATCGGCACGATCGGCCACAGCCCGGTCATCGACAAACTCGTCGCGTCCGGCCGCCTCGACGTCTCCGAAGTCGCCGGGCGCTGGGAGGCCTCGGTGACCCAGGTCGTCGACGCGCCGCTCGCCGGGGTCGACCGCGCGCTGGTCATCGCCGGCAGCGACCGGCGCGGCACCATCTACGGCGTCTACGACCTGTCCGAGCGCATCGGCGTCTCCCCGTGGTACTGGTGGGCCGACGTGCCGGTGCCGCGCCGCGACACGGTGACCCTGCCGACGGCCACGGAGAAGCGGCGCGAGCCGGCGATCCGGTACCGCGGCATCTTCCTCAACGACGAGGACAACCTGTCGCAGTGGGCGTATCGGACGGCGGAGCCCGGCAAGCACATCGGGCCGGTCACCTACACCCGGATCTTCGAACTGATGTTGCGGCTCAAGGCGAACTACCTGTGGCCGGCCATGCACCCCGAATCGGACCACTTCAACAAGTACCCCGACAACCCGCGCCTGGCCGACGAGTACGGCATCGTCGTCGGCTCCAGCCACCCGGAGGCGTTGCTGCGCAACAACGTGTTCGAGTGGCAGCCGTGGGCGCAGGCGCACCGCAACCCGGACGGCAGCCTCCCGGAGTACGACTACACGGTCAACCCGAAGACGATCCTGGACTACTGGCGGGCCCGGGCGAAAGCCAACGCCCGGTACGAAAACGTCTGGACCGTCGGCATGCGCGGCATCCACGATTCGGGCCTGGTCACCAAGAACGCCAAGACCACGGCCGAGCGGGTCGCGGTGATGAACGACATCATCACCCAGCAGCGCCGGATCCTGGCGGAAGAGGTCGGGGCCGCGCCGCAGATCTTCATCCCGTACAAGGAAGTGCTCGACCTCTACAACGCCGGGGTCCGGGTGCCCGACGACGTGACGCTGATCTGGCCGGACGACAACCACGGGAACATGCGGCAGCTGCCCACGGCGGCCGAGCGGCAGCGGCCCGGCGGCAACGGCCTGTACTACCACATCTCCTACTGGGGATCGCCGAAGAGCTACCTGTGGCTGGACACCACCGCGCCCGCCAAGATCTGGCAGGAGCTGCGCCGGGCCTACGACAACGGGGTCCGCCACACCTGGATCGTCAACGTCGGCGACCTGAAGTCGCAGGAAACCGGGCTGTCGCTCGCGATGGAGCTCGCCTGGGACATTGACCGGTGGCGCGCGGAGGACGTGCAACCCCGGCTGGCCGAGTGGGCCGGTCGCCAGTTCGGCGCCGCGTACGCCCGGGAGATCGCCGAGATCCGGCAAGGTTACTACGAGCTGGCCGCGGCGCTGCGCCCCGAGTTCATCCAGAGCGGCGTCTTCTCCCTCGTCCACCACGGCGACGAGGCCGAGCGGCGGATGGCGGCGTACCAGAGCCTGATCAGCCGCGCCGAGGCGGTGGGCCGGCAGCTGCCATCGTCCTATCAGGACGCTTTCTTCGAGCTGCTGCTGTATCCGCTGACCGGTGCGTACCTGATGAACCTGAAGTTCGTGTGCGCCGACCGCAACGCGCTCGCGGTCAAGCAGGGCCGCGGTGCCGGGGTGAACGTCTTCGCCGACCTCGCCGAGCGGGCCCAGGCCGACGAGGAGGCGCTGACCCGCCGCTACAACACCGCGATCGCCGGGGGCAAGTGGAAAGAGATCATCAACCCGTACCCGGCCAACGTCCCCAAGGCACCGCGGGTGCCCGCCGTGACGAGACGGACCCGGACCAGTGCCGTGGGTCTCGGCGTGGCCGCCGAGGGCAACGAAACCGGCGTCGCCCGGCCCCTGACGTTCTCCTCCTACACCCGGAACCGGCGGTTCATCGACGTCTTCAACACCGGGTTCGCCCCGCTGTCCTGGCAGGCGTCCCCCAGCCACCCCTGGGTGCAGGTCAGCACCAGAGCAGGGACCACCCCGGACCAGGCGCGGATCTGGGTCAGCGTCGACTGGGCCGCAGCCCCGCTCGGTGCCGTCAGCCCACAGGTGCGCATCACCGGCGCGGGGACGACGCTGACCGTGCCGCTGCAGGTCGCCAACGACGGCGAGCAGGGGCGGGCCACGGCGATCGGGTTCGTCGAGGCACACGGCTACGTGTCGATCGAGGCCGAGCACTACGACCGCCTGGTGCCGCGGTCCGGTGCGACCTGGCAGTCGGTTCCCGGCCTCGGCCGCTCCGGTGCCGCCGTCATCGGTGCGCCGTTCGACGCGGCGCGCCTCGACGGCGACAGCCGCACCGTGGCGCCCGAGCTCCAGTACAACGTCCGCTTCGCCACGGCCGGCACCTTCCCGGTCACGGTGTACCGGCTGCCCTCACTGGACGAACGCGGCACCCGCCGGCTCGCCGTCGGCCTCGACTCCGGCACCCCGATCCTCCTCAAGGGAACGGGAGTCACGTCCGCCGCCGCGTGGTCGCGCAACGTGGTCGAGGGCATCGAGAAACTGGCCACGAGCATCACCGTGGACCGGCCGGGCGAGCACGTCCTCAAGCTGTGGATGGTCGACCCGGCCAACGCCGTCGACCAGATCGTCATCGACACCGGCGGGCTGCCGGCGAGCTACCTCGCCCCGCCGGAAAGCTTCCACCCGGTCTTCAATCCGAACCCCGGGCGCGCATGAACTCGTCACTCTCGCGGCTGATCACCGCGGCGAGTTCGCCGGGCATCGACAGGAACGGCGAGTGCCCGCTCGGCAGGTGGTGGACCCGGACCGCGTGTTCCGCCATCTGCTCCTGGACGGACGGTGGGATGGTGCGGTCCTCGTCGCAGACGATGTAAGTCGTCGGCATGTGGCGCCACGCGGCGTCGGTCAGCGGCGCCTGCCCTCCGGAGAGGGACTGGTGGGTCAGCCGAGCGGCGCAGGACTCCGCGATGTCCGTGGGCACGTCGTTGTAGAAGACGGACAATGGAGTGAGCACGTCGACGTACTCCTCTTCGGGATGCAGGTCCCACCAGGCCGGCGGTGGGCCGCTGAACAGGTCGGACATGCGCTGGCCGACATCGGCCACGAATGCGGCCACGTACACGACACCGACGACGTGCGGCTGCCCGCACACCGCCTGGGTCGTTGCGGGACCACTCCCCGAGTGGGTCACGACGACGGTGGGCCGGTCGGCGCTCTTCGCCAAAGCCGTTCTGATCGCTTCGACGTCGTCGGCGAAGCCGCCCAGGGCCCTGGGGTCGGTCCCGGACGAGGGAAGGGCCACTGTGCGCACGGTGCCGGGAAGTTTCGGAAGCAGCAGGTCCCAAGCCCACGGGCCGTGCCAGGCACCGTGCACGAGGAGCAGATCCGGTGAAGCTGCCGGGTCGCTGCGGGTGGGCGACATTGTCATCGAGACCCTTTCTCAGGCTGTGACTCACCAGGGCAGTGGACCGTTGGCGTCGAAGTAGCCCCCCGTGGGGCCATCGGGACCGATCTGCGCCAGGCGGACGACGATCTCGGCGCCCTGCTCGACGGTCTGCGTGCCGGTGTTGTCGTTGAGGTCCGTCTTGATGAAGCCGGGCTCCACGGAGTTGATCCGCATCTCCGGGAACGCCTTCGCGTACTGGACGGTGAGCATGTTGACGGCGGCCTTGGACGCCGGGTAGGCGATACCCGGGTAGAAGTGCGTGGGATGTTCGGGGTCGGAGAGGTTGGGTCAGCGAGGCCAGGCCGCCGCTGACGTTGACCACGACCGGTGCGGCCGAGCGCTGCAGCAGGGGCAGGAAGGCGTGGGTGACGCGGACGACGCCGAAGACGTTCGTCTCGAACGTGTCCCGCGCCTGGTCGGCCGTCAAGGTCGCGGCGGTGGGCACACTGTGGGCGTCGGCCCTGCTCGCGATTCCGGCGTTGTTGATCAGCACGTCGAGGCCGCCGTCCGCCTCGACGGTCTTGGCCGCGGCCTCGACCGCGACGTCGTCGGTGACGTCGAGGAGGACGAACCGGGCTCCCAGCCGCTCGGCGGCCCGGCGTCCGCGCTCGGCGTCGCGGGCACCGACGTAAACCGTGTGGCCTGCGGCAATGAGCTGTCGGGCGGTCTCGTAGCCGATGCCCTTGTTGGCTCCGGTGATCAGGGTCGTCGTCATGCGTCCAGACTCCGGCGCGGCAGCGCGATCAGCCAGAAGACCCTTCTTCCTGGGACTGCGAGTACCAGGCGCGTACGCGGCCTGCGGTGTTCACTGGGCGCATGACCGTGACTGAACTCGGACTGGCGCTGCGGCGCTGGCGCGACCGGGTTCCCCCGCACGCGGCGGGGCTGCCCTCCGGTGGACACCGGCGCGCGGCCGGTCTGCGGCGGGAGGAGCTGGCGCTGCTGGCCGGGATCTCGGTCGACTACGTCACGCGCCTCGAACAGGGCCGGGCGGCCAACCCGTCCGGACAGGTCGTCGAGGCGCTGGCCCGTGCGCTGCGGCTGTCGGCGGAGGAGCGGACATACCTGTTCGGGCTGGCGGGACTGGTTCCGCCCGGTCCCGACGTGGTGCCCGGGTACCTCACGCCCAGCGTCCAGCGGCTGCTGGACCGGCTCGTCGACGTACCCGTCGTCGTCTCCGACGCGGCCATGACGCTGCTGCTGGCCAACTCGATGTACGCGGCGCTGATGGGCGACCCGTCCGGCTTGCGCGGCTGGGAACGCAACGACGTGTGGCGCACCTTCATGGGCGTGCCGACCCGCGCACGGTATACGCCCGAGGAACGGCGTTCCTGCGAGGCCGGCATGGTCTCCGAACTGCGGACGACCGCCTACCGGTATCCGGCGGACCGCCGGCTGCGGAGCCTGATCGCGGAATTGCGTACCCACAGTGAGCGGTTCGCCGAGCTGTGGGACGCGGGTGTCGTGGGACGGTTCGATGCCTGGCCCAAGACGATCGAGCATCCGCAGGTGGGCCTGCTGACGCTGGACTGCGACCTGCTCCGGGTGGCGGAGAGCGGCCTGTACATCCTCCTTTGCTCAGCCGGGCCGGGCACCGAGGCCGCCGAGAAGCTGGAGCTGCTCTCGGTGATCGGCACCCAGAACCTGGCCGAGTAGCCGGCCGCTATCGGGTTGCCTCGTGTCCGAGTGCCTTGTGCACGGCGGAGCGGACTGCGTCGTGCGGATCGGCGGGCAGGCTGTCCGACCGCCATGCCACGAACCCGTCGGGACGAACCAGTAGCGCGCCGTCCGCCTCGGTGCCGGCCATCTCGGCGAACACGGCGGGATCATCGTCGACCATGGCCGCGGTGATCTGCCGTACTTGCAGGTCGAGGCCGTCGGTGGCTGCGGTGAGCCAGCCGGAACCGGCCGGCCCGGTCAGTAAAGTCCACTGTGTACCGACGATGTCGAGTGTGGACAATCGGTGGCCATCGTCGGTGAGCCATCGATGCGGCAGGCGGCGGCCGGGTACGGCTTGGTCGTCAAGGACGTCGATCTCTGCGGCGGTATCGGTGAGCACGGCCCCGGAGTCGTAGCTGTAGAACATCATCCCGCGCAGGTAGTCGTCGGCCAGTTGCGCGTACAGCTGGTCGGTGTCCTGGGCCTGGCGTCCGTCGTGCAAACCGTGGGACACGGCCAGCGACGCCTCTGCGGCGGCGCGGCGTTCGGGCTCGTAGCTGTCGAGAAGAGTCTCGCCGGCTTGCCCGCGCAGTACCGCGGCGAGTTTCCAGGCGAGGTTGTGCCCGTCCTGGATGCCGGTGTTCATGCCCAGCCCGCCGGCAGAGCTTTGCACATGGGCGGCGTCACCGGCCAGGAAGACCCGGCCGTGACGCAGCGCCGAGGCGATGCCGAAAGCCGCCTCCCACGCATTGCACTCGATCAGGTCGATCGGCACCGTGTCGTCGCCGATCGCGGCGTGCAGCAGCCGCAGGGTCTGCTCCGGTGACAACTGGGCGAGCTCGGCGGGTTTGCCGGAGTAATCCATGATGTGCGAGGACCAGCGGTCCCCTGCCGCACCTTTCGCGAACAAGGTGCAGTGGACCTGTTCGTTGCGAATGAAACACGAGTGCGTGGCGGACTCCGGCAGCAGGCGACGCAGGTCGGCGCGGAAGAACGCAGTGTTGAGCCGGCCGGCGACCTGCCGGTCGGGCACGTCGATTCCGGCCAGGTTCCGCACCCGGCTGTGGGCGCCGTCTGCCCCGATCAGGTAGCTGCTGACCACCTGGTGCTCGCGGTCGCTGACGGCATCGATCAGCTGGGTGTGCACCGTTTCGGCATCGACGGTGAAGCCGACGACCTCGACACCGAACCGGACCTGTCCGCCACGGCGTCGCAACTGCTCCAACGCGATCCGCTGCACCTCGTACTGCGTCATCGTGCGGCGGGCATCGATCGGGCTGCACGTGGTCAACCGATCCGCGTGGCGGGCCGGCAGGCCCGCTCGATGTCGCACGGCACCCACCGCACTGTCTTTGACCACCGAGCGCAGCGCGGCCGGGCCGTCCCAGCCAACGCGATCCAGTGCCGGCCCCAGCCCGATCGCCCGGAACAGCTCCAACGTCCGCACGTTCGCGCTGGCGCGCGGCGGGCCGTCGAGCGGGTCGCGCTTGTCCACCACCAGTACCCGGACTCCCCGATCCGCCAGGAACAACGCGGTCGACAGCCCCACCGGTCCGGCGCCGACCACAATCACCTCGTACCGCTCCACGGTGTCCTCCTTCGTTGATCACCTGCCTCCACCGTGCCCGCTCAAGTCGACTTGAGCGCACCCTGCGATCATGGTGACGTGCGTTACTTGATCAGCGAGGTGGCGCGATACTTCGGCACCGCCGTGTCCGCGCTGCGCTACTACGACCAGATCGGCCTGCTCCGGCCGGCCGGTCGACGCGGGACCGTCCGCACGTACGGCCGTGACGAGCTACTCCGGCTCGCACTCATCCGATTGCTCCACCACGACGGCATGATGAGCCTGGCGGACACAGCCGCCGCCATCTCCGGAAACCCGCCCGGCGACCAGACCGCCGCCAGGCTGGTCATCGCCGAGTCCATCCGCGTCGTGCAACGGCAGGTACAGCAACTCCGTGAAGCGGAACAAGTACTCGAGCACCTGCTCACCTGCCCCCGCAACGACCCCATTCGAGACTGCCCTGTCCTGCGGGCACAACTGGAGCACACCGTCGACGCCGCGATCGACCAACCGGAAGACTGGTCGTAGCGGCGGGCCACCCTATTACACACTTGTACCTTTGGTGACACGTGTGTAATAGTGCTGCATGCAGCGTCACGGATCGCCCCAGCCCGTGCAGGACCGCCGGGTTCAGCGTTCGCGTTCCGCCTTGCTGGCCGCCGCCGTGCGGCTGGTGGTGGAGCGGGAGACCACGGACATCGCGGTCACCGACCTCACCGACGCGGCCGACGTCAGCCGCAAGGTCCTGTATCTGCACTTCGCGGACCGGGACGGACTGCTCGTGGCAGCCGCGGCCGACTTGGTGGAGCGGGAACTTCTCCCGCAGGTCGACGAGCCGGTCGATGACCTGCGGGCGCAGGTACTGGTCCTCGCTCACCACTTCGCCGGACACCGCGTGTTCTACCGCGCCATGCTCACCGGCTCGTGCGCCTTCGCGATGAGCAGGACGCTCGACGACCTGTTCGGCTCCCTCAACCGGATCTTCGTACGGGAGCAGTACGCGGGCCTGGACGAGCCGACCGTGCGCGACCTCGCCGCTTTCTTCATCGGAGGGGCGAGCCGGCTGCTCAGCGAATGGCTCGTCGACGACGCGGACCCGCTCCGGCCGGAAGACCTGGCCGACCGGCTCCTGCGCGTCGCCTCGGTCCTCATGCCCCCATCCCCCGAACCACCAGGAGAACACCGCCCATGAACCTCACCAGCCGGCTCACCCAGCACCTGCAGCACCTCCCCGCGCCCACGACCCGCGCCCTGATCGTCGAGCACGATCTGCCGGTACCCGTTCGCGACGGCGTCACCCTGCTCGCCGATCGCTGGTTCCCCCGAACGGGCGGTGCCGGGTTGCCGACGGCCTTGGTGCGCAGCGCCTACGGCCGGACCGGCGCAAACGCGGATCAGCTGGCCAGGCCGCTGGCGGAGCGGGGTTTCCAGGTGGTGATCGTCAGTTCGCGCGGGACCTTCGGCTCGGGCGGGGTGTTCGACCCGTTCCGGTGCGAGCGCGAGGACGGGCTGGACACCCTCGACTGGGTGGTGAAGCAGGACTGGTTCGGCGAATCCATGATCCTGGTCGGCGGCAGCTACCTCGGCTACACCGTCTGGTCGGTCGCCGACCGGCTACCACCTCAGGTCAAGGCCATCGTCCCGGCGGTGTCCGAATCGGGGCTCACCCTGGACTGGCTCCCCCCATCCGGCTTCACCCTGGAAATCCCGTTCCTCTGGGGCACCCAGGTCGCCGAGCAGGAACGCACGCACGCGACGCTGCGCAACCTGCTGGGCGAGCGGAAGAAACTCCAGGCGATGCGCACCCTTCCGCTGAACCAAGCCGACACCGCGGTGCTGGGAACGCACGTCGACTACATCCAGAACGTCCTCACCCACGACGCCGACGACCCGTTCTGGGCGCCCCTGGACCACCGCGAGCGGGTCGCCGACATCACCGTGCCGGCCAGCCTGATCGGCGGCTGGTACGACTTCTTCCTCCCCGGTCAGCTCCGCGACTTCCGGACCCTGCAGGAAGCCGGGCGCCCCGCCCGGCTCACCATCGGCCCCTGGCCGCACTTCTCCCTCGCCCTGGGTGGGCTGATGGTGCGCGAAGCCCTGGAATTCGGGCTCGCCCACGCCCGCGACGAGCACCCGCCGGAGCGGGCGGCGGTGCGGCTGTACGTCATGGGCGAAAACACCTGGCGGGACTTCGGCTCCTGGCCGCCCCCCGGCTACGCGCCACAGCGGTTCCACCTCCACACCGACGGCTTGCTCTCGGCCGAGGCACCCGGCGAGTCCACTCCGGACCGCTACCGGTACGACCCGGCCGACCCCACCCCGGCGGCCGGTGGCGCGCGCATCACGGTGACGCAGCGGGCCGGCCGCGTCGACAACACGGCACTGGAGGCGCGACCGGACGTACTGACCTACACCACCGCCGTCCTCGAACAGGATGTCGAGGTGATCGGCGAAATCAGTGCCGAGATCTGGTTCCGGTCCAGCCTGCCGTCGGCGGACGTGTTCGTCCGGTTGTGCGATGTGGACGAACGCGGACGATCCTTCAACGTCTGCGATGGCCTCACCGCACTCGCCGACGCCGATCGAACCCACTGCGCAACCGTCGAACTGTGGCCCACCGCGCACCGGTTCAAGCGCGGTCACCGGATCCGGGTCCAGGTCTCCAGCGGCGCGTTCCCCCGATACAACCGCAATCCCGGGACAGGAGAACCGCGCGCGACCGCGCACACCCTCCGCACAGCCGACCAGCAGGTGTTCCACACCCCGCAGCACCCCTCCGCGATCGTCCTGCCCGTCCTGCAGGTCAGGTGAAGCGGCTCGCCGGCCGCGGGTGATCAGCCGGTGTTCACAACGTCTATCCCAGCTCCTTCGTGACCCGGTCGAGCATGAACTTCGACGACTCGACCGCCCGCTCCTCCCAGGCGAAGACACACACCGTGGCGACCCCGTCGAACTCCAGGTCGCGCAGGGTGCCGAAGAAGGCGTCCCAGTCGACTTCGCCCTGGCCGATGTCGAGGTGCTGGTGGATCCGCGCCGGCGTGCCGGGCGGGTTCAGGATGTAGCGCAGTCCTGAGGATCCCTTGTGGTTGAACGAGTCCGCGATATGCAGGTGTGCCAGCTTCGGACCGGCGTAGCGCAGCATCCGGCCGACGTCAGCGCCCGGGTCGGCTCCCGAGAGGTGGAACGTGTGCGGCGCGCAGTACAAGTAGTTCACCCACGGCTTGTTGATCGCCCGGACGAGGTCGACGGCCGGGTCGTTGACCTCGCAGAAGTCGTCCGGGTGGGCTTCGAGGTTCAGGGCAATACCCTCGCGTTCGAAGATCGGCAGCAGCTCCTCCAGCGACCGCCAGAACGCGGCTTCGCTTTCCGCCGCCAGCTCGGGGCGCCCGTTGAACTCGGAGTTCATCAGGTCACAGCCGAGCTCGGCAGTCACCTCGATCATCCGCGTCCAGTACCGGACCGCCGCCTGCCGCTCGGCCTCGTCCGGGCTGGACCACTTGTACAGCGGCAGCACACTGGACAGCGACACGCCGGTTTCGCGAAGTACCTTCTTCAGCTCCGCGACCGTCTCGTCGTCGGCGCGCGGGTGCAGGAAGAACGGCATGAACTCCTCGCGGGGCGACAGCTCGATGTACTCGTAGCCGATGTCGGCGACGGTCCGGACCATCTCGGCCATCGGCAGGTGCCTCAGCATGTACGGGTCAAGGGCGATCTTCACCGGGCACCTCCGGCGTAGAAGGCCGGCCGGTCCTTCATGCCCACGCTCACGATCCGGCCCGACTCCAAGGCCTCCACCGTGGCGTCGGTGATCACGGTGGCGGCGTACCCGTCCCAGGCGGACGGGCCGGGGGGCTCCCCCACCGCGACCGCGTCGACCCACTCCTGGAATTCGACGTCGAAGGCGGTGACGAACCGTTCCCGCCAGTCCTGCGGGACGCCGGTGCGCGTCACGCCCGCGGTCCGGACCGCGGCGCGGGCCGGCTCGGGTAGCCGCGCCAGCCCCTTCTCGCCGACCGCTTCGCACTGGATGTCGTAGCCGTACCGGCAGTTGACGAACACTTCGAGGTCGATCCGGATCCCCGATGCGGTCTCGAACAGCATGATCTGCGGATCGCGCAGCGCCGCGTGCGCATGGCGCGTGCGTCGCGGGGTCAGCACCTGGACGCCGACGATCTCGTCGTCGAGCAGCCAGCGCAGGACGTCGATCTCGTGCACGGCGGTGTCCTGCGCCGCCATGCCGGAATGGTAGGACTCGGGCACCGAGGCGTTGCGGTGCGCGCAGTGCACCATCAGCGGCGCGCCGATCTCCCCGGCATCAAGAATCTTCTTGAGTTCGCGATAGCCGCTGTCGTAGCGGCGCATGAACCCGACTTGCACGAGCCGGCGCCCGGCCGCGATCTCGGCTTCGACGATCCGCAAGCAGTCCTCGGCATCGGTCGCCAGGGGCTTCTCGCAGAACACGGGTTTCCCGGCGGCGACGGCGGCCAGGACGTGTTCGGCGTGCGTCGGGCCCCACGAAGCGACCAGCACTGCGTCCACATCGGACTGTCCGATGAGGTCGGCCGCGGTCGGCACGACGCGGGCCCCCGCCGTGGCCGCGACCTCGCCGGCGCGGGCGGCGTCGAGGTCGGTCACGGCGACGACCTCGGCGCCGGTGACGACGTCGGTCAGGCGCCGGACGTGGTCCCGGCCGATCATACCGGCCCCGATCACACCCACTCGTACGGTCACGAGCGTTTCTCCCTTCTCAGTCGGCCGTCTTGACGGCCAGGACGGGCACGTTCGCCGACAGCAGCAGGTGCTGGGCGACGCTGCCGAGGAGGGCTTTGCCCACCGGTGAGCGGCGTTTCATACCGATGACCAGCAGGTCCACCTCCCCGGCGTGCTGGTCGAGCAGGGCCAGGACGTAGTCGGCGACGTCGGTGTTCGGCGGCCGTTCGAGCACCTTCGCGTCGGCGGGTGCTTCGAGCGGGCTCAGCCGCAGGTTCGCGACCAGCAACGGGGTGCGGCGCAACTCGGCTTCCTCGACCGCGCGGGTCAGGGCGAGGTCGCCTTCTTCGGAATCGGTGACAGCCACGAGGATCGCCACGGTCAGGCTCCCTTTCCAGCGATGGCAGGCTCTCGGGTGAACCGCGTGTGCAGCTCGGTTTCCAGGTTTTCCAGCGATCGGCCCCGGGTTTCCGGGACGACCTTCGCGACGAAGGTGATCGCGCCGACACCGAGGACGACGAAGATGAAGAACGTGTTCGAGATGTGCAGCGCGTCGACCAGCACCGGGAACGTCAGGCCGATCGCGAAGTTGGTCAGCCAGAGAACCAGCCCGCAGATGCCGAACCCGAACCCGCGCAGCTTGAGCGGGAAGATCTCCGACAGCATCAGCCAGGTGACCGGCGAAATGGCGCCTTGCTGGAACGCCAGGAACGTCACGGTCAGCGCCAGCACGACGAACGCGCGGCCCTCACCTGCGGGCAGCAGCAGGGAGAACACGCCGATCAGCAGCAACGCCGTGGTCGTGCCGATCTGCCCGACGATCAGCATCGGCCGCCGGTTGACCTTGCCCAGCAGGTAGATCCCGACGAACGTGGCCAGCACCGAGATGACGCCGTTGGCGATGTTGGCCGTCAGTGCGCCATTGGCGGAGAAGCCGGCGTCCTTCAGGATCTGCGTGCCGTAGTACATGATCGAGTTGACGCCGGTGATCTGCTGGACGATCGCGATCCCGATGCCGACGAACACCAGCCGCCGGATCCACGGGGTCGCCAGATCGCGCAGGCCGCCGGTCTGGGACTTCTTGTCCTCCAGCGCTAGCTGCTCGACCTCCGCCAGCTCGGCCTGCGCCCGCTGCGCCGAGCGGACCTGCTGCAGCACCGCCAGCGCGTCGGCGAAGCGGTCTTTCGACGCGAGCCAGCGCGGGCTCTCCGGCATCGCCAGCATGCCGAACCACAGCACGACCGCCGGCAGGGTCGCGATGACGAGCATCCAGCGCCAGACGCCGCCGGACTCGCCGAAGGCGTTGCCGATGATCGCGTTGAACGTGAAGGCGAGCAGCTGACCGGTGACGATCATCAGCTCGTTCTGGGTGACCAGCCGTCCCCGCCGTTCGGTGGGTGAGATCTCGGCGAGGTAGGTCGGCACGGTGACCGACGCGCCGCCGACGGCCAGGCCGAGGACGAACCGGCCCAGCACCATCACCGCGGTCGTCGGGGCGAGGGTACAGGCCAGCGTGCCGAGCAGGAAGATCACGGCCAGCATGAGGATGTTCTTGCGCCGGCCGCGCCGGTCGGACAGCCGCCCGCCGACGACCGCGCCGAGCGCGGCGCCGAGCAGCAGCGAACTGGTGACCAGGCCCTCGGTGAACGGGGTGAGCCCGAGGTCGGTGGCCATGTAGGGCAGGGCGCCGTTGATCACGCCGGTGTCGTAGCCGAAGAGCAGGCCACCGAAGGTGGCGATGATCGTGACCAGCCGGAGCCGGCGCCCGTGCGGGCCTTTCGTGTCGAGTGGAACCGTCACCGGCGTCGTTGCGTGGACGTGTGCCATGGTTTTCTCCTGGTGCAGGAGGGGTGCGCCGGTCCCCACCGGCGCGTATCTGTGTGTGTCCCTGTGGATCCCTGGTGCGTCGGGTGCTTCAGCGGGCGGCGGGCCGTTTGCGGCCGGAGAGGCCGCACCCGGCCAGGTACTCGCGGGTGCGCACGGCGATCGGCAGCGGCACCTCGGCGGCACAGGGGTAGAGGTCCTGCTCGACGATGACGAACAGTTCCGCGTCCAGTGTGGACAGTGCGTCGACGATCGACGCGGGATCGGGCACGCCGGCGGGTGGCTCGACGCAGACGCCGCGCTTCACCGCTTCCCCGAACGACAGGTTCTCGGCGGCGACCTGGTCGAGGACCGCCGGGTCCATCTGCTTGATGTGGACGTACCCGACGCGCTTGCCGAAGCGGCGGATCAGGTCGAGGTTGTCGCCTCCGCCGTAGGCGACGTGCCCGGTGTCGAGGCACAGGTTCGCGTAGCGGGAGTCGGTCTCGTTGAGGAACCGCTCGATCTCCGGCTGGGTCTGGATGTGACTGTCGGCGTGCGGGTGCAGGCACAGCCGGACGTCGTACTCCTCCAGCAGGATCCGGCCCAGCTCGTTCGCCCGGCCGCCCAGGGAGTTCCACTGCTCGGCGGACAGCTGCGGGCCTTCGGTGTATTCGCCGGTCTTCTCATCGCGGTACATCGGCGGGATGAACACCAGGTGGTGCGCGCCGGCCGCGGCGGTCAGCTCGGCGACGCGGCGGGTCTCGGCGAGCATCGTCTCCCACGCTTCCGGGCGGTGCAACGCGCCGAAGGTGGTGCCTCCGGAGACCTGCAGGCCGCGGACGGACAGCGCATCGGCCAGTTCGCGGGGCTCGGTCGGCAGGTAGCCGTAGGGGCCGAGCTCCAGCCAGGTGTAACCGGCGGTGACGAGCTCGTCGAGGAAGCGGGTGTAGGGCACCTGGTGGTCGTCTTCGGGGAACCAGACGCCCCAGGAGTCGGGCGCGGAGCCGAGGCAGAGGTTGCCGGCGACGGTGCGTGCGGACGTCGTTGTCACGGGGAGGGGTCCCTTCTAGGACGAGGTCGGGAAGTGGAAGGCGGCTTCGACGGACTGGGTGACGCGCGGCCACCGGGTCGTGACGACCTTGGGGCGGGTGTAGAAGCGGACGCCTTCGGGGCCGTGGATCGGGCTGTCGCCGATGAGGGAGTCCTTCCAGCCGCCGAAGGAGTAGTAGGACATCGGGACCGGGATCGGCACGTTGACGCCGATCATCCCGACGCGCACCTCGCGCTGGAACCGGCGCGCGGCCTCACCGCTGGAGGTGAACAGCGCGGTCCCGTTGCCGTACGGGTTGGCGTTGATCAGGGCGATCGCGTCGTCGAGGGACTCGGCGCGCACGACCGCGAGCACCGGGCCGAAGACCTCGTCGCGGTAGACGTCCATCGACGGGCGGACGTGGTCGATTAGCGACGGCCCGGTGAAGAAGCCGTCCCCCTCGACGGGCAGGTCGCGGCCGTCGACGACCACGATGGCGCCCTGTGCGGCGGCGGTGGCGATGGCGTTCTCGACGCGGTCCTTGGCCGCGGCCGTGATGACCGGGCCCATCTCGCTGGCCGGGTCGTCACCGGGGCCGACCTTGATCTCGCGGGCCTTGCGGGCCAACGTCGCGACCAGCGCGTCCGCCGCCTCGCCGACCGCGACGGCGACCGAGATCGCCATGCACCGCTGCCCGGCCGAGCCGAACGCGGCGGCGATGAGGTGGCCGGCGGCGAATTCGAGGTCGGCGTCGGGTAGCACGACCGCGTGGTTCTTCGCACCGCCCAGTGCCTGGACGCGCTTGCCGGTGGCGGTGGCTCGCTCGTGGACGTACTTCGCGATCGGCGTCGAGCCGACGAAGGAGACCGCCGCGATGTCCGGGTGGCCAAGGATCGCGTCGACGGCGGCCTTGTCGCCGTGCACGACGTTGAAGACGCCGTCGGGCAGGCCGGCTTCGGCGTAGAGCTCGGCGACAAGGTTCGACGCCGACGGGACGCGCTCGCTCGGCTTGAGCACGAAGGTGTTGCCGGTGGCGATGGCCATCGGGTGCATCCAGAACGGCACCATCACCGGGAAGTTGAACGGCGTGATCCCGGCGCACACGCCCAGGGGCTGGCGGAAGCTGAGCACGTCGACGTCGCGGGAGACCTGGTCGGAGAAGCCGCCCTTGAGCGCGTCGGCAATGCCGCACGCGTATTCGACGACTTCGCGGCCGCGGACGATCTCGCCACGGGCGTCGTCGATCACCTTGCCGTGCTCGGCCGAGATGATCTTCGCCAGGTCGGTCTCGTGCTTCACCAGCAGCTCACGGAAGGTGAACAGGATCCGGGTGCGCTGGGAAAGTGACGAAGTAGCCCACGACTCGAACGCCTTGCCCGCCGCGGCGACAGCGCTGTCCACTTCGGACCGTCCGGCCAGCAGGACCTCGGCCTGCTGGAGTCCGGTCGCCGGGTCGTACACCGGCGCCGCCCGGCCGGAACCGGCGGCGGTTCCGTTGATCCGGTGTTCGATGGTCTTCACGCTGATTCTCCTAGAGGTAGTGCCGCTGGCCGCGCTTGGCGGCGGCGTAGTCTTCGCGGGCCTTGCGGGTGGTGTCCAGTTCGGACACCTCGCTCACCGGGACGTCCCACCAGCCGGATCCCGGCGGATTCGGGCCGTAGAGGTCGGTTTCCACGTGCACGACGGTGGTCTCGCGGCCCGCCTTGGCCCGGGTCATTGCGGTCCGGAATTCATCCACTGTGGACGCGCTCAGCACGTTCGCGCCGAGGCTGGCGGCGTTGGCCGCCAGGTCGACGGGGAGCACACCGCCGTCGAGCCGGCCGGTGTCGCCGCGGTAGCGGTACTGCGTGCCGAACCGTTGTGACCCCAGGGACTCCGATAGCGCGCCGATCGAGGCGAACCCGTGGTTCTGGACGACCACGACGATCACCTTGAGCCCCTCGGACACCATGGTGACCAGCTCCTGGGCCATCATGAGGTAGGAGCCGTCTCCGACGAGGACGACGACCTCGCGGTCCGGTGCCGCCAGCTTGACCCCGAGCCCGGCCGCGACCTCGTAGCCCATACAGGAGTAGGCGTATTCGACGTTATACGCTTTGGGGTCGCGGGCGCGCCAGAGCATCTGGAGGTCGCCGGGGAGTGAACCGGCCGCATTGATCACGACGTCGAGGTCGTCCAGGACGTCGTGGAGCGCGCCGAGGATCTCCGTCTGCGCGGGCAGGGGCTGGTGGCCGAGAGAGAAACAAGCGTCGGTGGTGCGGCGCCAGTCGTCC